>JAPLAM010000041.1 GCA_026393275.1 Arthrobacter sp. | reverse complement strand
GAGCACGGTGGGCGGGTAAAAGTAGCCGGGACCCGCCAGCGGCGCACCGCCGGTGACGGCCGTCGCGCCGGCGTCGACGGCGGCGCTCACCAGCGCGTGGACGTCGTCGCGGGCGCCGCCATCGATGAGGGGACCCACCTTCGCGGCCGCGTCGGTTCCCCGGCCCACGCTCAGGGCGCCCATCGCCGCTGCGAACCTGGCGGTGAACTCGGCGGCCACGGATTCCTGGACCAGGAAGCGGTTGGCGGCGGTGCAGGCCTCACCCATGTTGCGCATCTTGGCGGCCATGGCACCTTCAACGGCCTTGTCCAGGTCAGCGTCCTCGAACACGATGAACGGTGCGTTGCCGCCCAGTTCCATCGAGGTGCGCAGGACATTCTGGGCGGCGTCGGCCATGAGCCGTTTGCCCACGGCGGTGGAGCCGGTGAAGGAGACCTTCCGCAGCCGCGGAT
Source organism: Arthrobacter sp. (assembly GCA_026393275.1). GTDB lineage: Bacteria > Actinomycetota > Actinomycetes > Actinomycetales > Micrococcaceae > Arthrobacter. The sequence goes on along the minus strand of JAPLAM010000041.1, from coordinate 57,094 downwards.
CCGCGAGCAGCGGGCCGGAGATCCCGGCGGCGCTGGACGAGGCCACGACGTTGAGGACGCCCGCGGGGAGCCCGGCGTCGAGCATGGTCTGGGCGAAGTACTGGGCGGTCAGCGGGGTGAGCTTGGCCGGCTTGAGGACCATGGTGCAGCCTGCGGCGATGGCGGGCGCTACCTTGCGGGTGGCCATGGCGAGCGGGAAGTTCCAGGGGGTGATGAGCAGGCACGGCCCCACGGGCTTGTGCTGCACCAGGATCTTGTTCTTGCCTTCCGGGGTGCTGAGGTAGCGGCCGTAGTCGCGGACCGTTTCCTCGGAGAACCAGCGCAGGAACTCGGCGCCGTAGGTGACTTCGCCACGGGCTTCGGCCAGCGGCTTGCCCATCTCCAGCGTCATCAGCAGGGCGAAGTCGTCGGCACGTTCGGTCACCAGGTCGAAGGCGCGGCGCAGGATCTCCGCGCGTTCCCGTGGTGCGGTCCGGGCCCAGGAGGCCTGGGCCTTGTCCGCGGCGTCGAGGGCGGCGAGGGCGTCCTCGCTGGTGGCGGAGGCAAGGGTGGCGAGCAACTCGCCGGTGGCGGGGTCGTGGACGTCGAACGTGCCGCCGTCGGACGCGTCACGCCATTGCCCGTTGATGAGCAGGCCGGCAGGGACCGACGCGATCAGCGCCTTCTCAGTGGCAGGGGTGATGCCGGGGGAAATTTCAGGGGCCGGGGCGGCTGAAACAGTCATGGATAATTCCTTAGAGGTTGCAGCGGAAGATTCAGTAGCTCGCGGGGACGTCGCCGTCGTCCGCGATCCCGCCACCGGCGGGGTCCTCGGCGGTGATGTATTCCGCGGCAAGCGCCTCGGAACTGCGGGCCAGGATGGCGACGTCGGCGCCTACCAGCACAAAGGCGGCACCGGCCGCGAGGTAGGCGCGGGCCGTGGACGGGTTGAAGGCGTTCACGCCGGCGGGCTTGCCGGCCGCCGTGGCGGCGGCGAGGCAGTGTTCGACGGCGGCCCGCACCCGGGGGTGTTCCTGCTGGCCGAGCAGTCCCAGGGAGGCGGCGAGGTCGGAGGGGCCCAGGAAGATGCTGTCCACGCCGTCCACCGCCAGGATGTCCTCCACGGCCGCGACTGCGGCTTCGGATTCGATCTGCACGCACACGCTGACAGTGTCCGACGCATTGGCCAGGTAGTCCGGAATCCGGTTCCACCGCGCCGCGCGGGCCAGTGCCGAGCCCACGCCGCGGACGCCCTGGGGCGGGTAGCGGGTGGCGGCCACGGCGGCCTCGGCCTCGGCGGCCGAGTTCACCATGGGCACCAGCAGGTTCTGCACCCCGAGGTCCAGGTACTGCTTGATCACGACGGTGTCGTTGACCGGCGGCCGGACCAGCACCTGGACCGGGTAGCCATTGACCGCCTGCAGCTGGGCGAGGATGGATTCGAGTCCATTGGGGCTGTGCTCAGCGTCGATCAGGAGCCAGTCCAGGCCGGAGCCGGCACACAGTTCGGCCACGAGGGGGCTGCCGGAGCAGACCCACATCCCGGCCAGCGGACGGCGTGTGCCGCCCAGGGCATCCCGGAAGGTGGGATCGGGTGTTACTCGAAGCGGCATGTCACGACTCCTAGCGGTCCGTAATCAGCGTGGGCGGTGTCGCCCTTGTAGACCCACATGGGGCGGGTGAAGGAACCGGCCAGGATGATGTCGCCGGCCTTCATGCCGTCGCCGTGGGCTGCGATCTTGTTGGCCAGCCAGTGGACCCCGGCGGCGGGGTGGTCCAGGACGCCGGCAGCCACACCGGTTTCCTCCACTGTCTGGTTCTTGTAGAGGATGGCAGAGACCCAGCGCAGATCGACGGCGTCGGGCTTCACCGGTCGTCCGCCCACCACCATGGCGCCCATCGCGGCGTTGTCCGCGATGGTGTCCACGATGGTCCGGCCCTCCATCTCGATCCTGGAGTCCAGGATCTCGAGGGCCGGAACCACATAGTCGGTCGCGTTGAGCACGTCGAAGATGGTGCAGCCGGGCCCGGCGAGGTCCTTCTTCAGCACGAACGCCAGTTCCACCTCCACCCGCGGGTGCGTGTACCGGTCCCACTCCACCGAGCAGCCCGTTTCCAGCACCATGTCATCGAAGATGGCACCGTAGTCCGGTTCGGTGATGCCGGTGGCCGCCTGCATCGCCCTGGATGTCAGGCCGATCTTGCGGCCCACCAGTGTCCGGCCGGCGGCCTCGTTGCGGCGGCGCCACAACCGCTGGACGGCGTAGGAATCCTCCACGGTCATGCCCGGGTACCGGGCGGTGAGGCGGGGGACCGGCGTCCGGCTGCGGCCGGCCTCCAGCAATTCGTCCGCGATCTCCTCGATCGTTGTCGGGTCCAGCATGGCCTAGACCTGGGCGCCGAGCTTGAAACCGCGTTCGTTGCCGGGTTCGCGGGTGTAGGCGAAGCCGTCGGCTCCGATCGTGACGGCCATCTCGCTGCTGTCGGTGCGGAGGACCAGGGGCTGGGGGTTGCCGTCAAGGTCCAGCACCAGGGAGGCCTCGGTGTACCAGGACGGGACCACGGGGTTGCCCCACCAGTCGCGTCGCTGGTTGTCGTGTACGTCCCAGGTGATGGTGGGGTTGTCCGGGTCGCCGGTGTAGTAGTCCTGGGTGTAGATCTCGATGCGGTGGCCGTCCGGGTCCAGGATGTAGAGGTAGAAGGCGTTGGAAACGCCATGGCGGCCGGGACCGCGTTCGATCCGGTCCGAGATCCGCAGCGCGCCCATCTTGTCGCAGATCTGGATGATGTTGTGCTTTTCGTGCGTGGCGAAGGCGACGTGGTGCATCCGCGGCCCGTCCCCGCCGGTCAGTGCGGTGTCATGCACGGTCTGCTTGCGGTGCATCCAGGCCGCGTAGGTGACGCCGTCGGAGTCCTTGATGTCCTCGGAGACCCGGAAGCCCAGGTCCTCGAGGTATTTGCGGCCGCGGGGAACGTCCGGGGTGACCTGGTTGAAGTGGTCGAGGCGGACCAGTTCGCCGGCGCTGTAGAGGTCGTAGCGCTGGGTGAGGCGCTCCACGTGCTCGGTTTCGTAGAAGAACTCGTACGGGAAGCCCAGCGGGTCCTCGACGCGGACGGAGTCGCCGATGCCCTTGGTGAAGCCTTCCGTGCGGCGTTCGGTGCGGCAGCCCAGTTCCTTGTAGTACGCCTCGGCGGCGTCGACTTCGGCGGGGGACTTCACCCGGTAGGCGAAGGCGGCGACGGCGGCGATGGGGCCCTTGCGCAGGACCAGGTTGTGGTGGATGAACTCCTCGAAGGAGCGCAGGTAGATGTTGTTCTCGTCTTCCTCGGTGACGTGCAGGCCGAGGAGGTCAACGTAGAACTCGCGGGACTTGGCGAGGTCGGTGACGACGATCTCCATGTAGGCGCAGCGGACGATGTCGGGTGCGGGGACGGAGGGCTTGGGAATGACGTTGTTCATGGGACTCTCTCTTCGTCGAAAGGGGCTATCGGAAGACGCTCAGGCGCCGAATTTGGGGGTGTGTACCGTGCCGAGGGTGATGTGCACGGCCTGCTGGTCGGTGTAGAAGTCGATGGAGCGGTAGCCGCCCTCGTGGCCCAGGCCGGAGGCCTTGACCCCGCCGAAGGGGGTGCGGAGATCGCGGACGTTGTGGCTGTTGAGCCACACCATGCCGGCCTCGACGTTCTGGGAGAAGTTGTGGGCGCGGGTCAGGTTCTGCGTCCAGATGTAGGCGGCGAGCCCGTACTTGGTGTTGTTGGCCAGGGCCAGGGCCTCGTCGTCATTGTCGAACGGGGTGATCGCGACGACGGGGCCGAAGATCTCCTCCTGGAAGATCCGCGCGTCCGGGGAGACGTCCGCGAAGACGGTGGGGGCGATGTAGTTGCCCTCGGGCAGGTGGTCCGGGCGGCCGCCGCCGGCGAGCAGCCGGCCTTCGGACTTGCCGATCTCCACGTAGGAGGCCACCTTGTCGTAGTGCTCCGGGTGGACCAGCGCGCCGACCTCGGTCTTGGGGTCGTGCGGGTCTCCGACCACGATGTTCTTGGCGCGGGCCGCGTACTTTTCACAGAATTCCTCGTACACGGCGCGCTCCACCAGGATGCGGGAGCCGGCGGTGCAGCGTTCCCCGTTGAGCGAGAAGACGCCGAAGAGGGCGGAGTCGATCGCGGCGTCGAGGTCGGCGTCGGCGAACACGACGCACGGGGACTTGCCGCCCAGTTCCATGGACAGGCCCTTGAGGTTGGCAGCGGCGTTGCGGAAGATCGTCTGGCCCGTGGTGGTTTCCCCGGTGAAGGAGATCAGCGGCACGTCCGGGTGCTTGACGAGGGCGTCGCCGGCTTCCTCGCCGAGGCCGTTGACGAGGTTGAAGACGCCGTCGGGCAGCCCGGCGTCCTTGAAGATGGTGGCCCACAAGGAGGCGGAGAGCGGGGTGAATTCGGCCGGCTTGAGCACCACGGTGTTGCCGGTGGCCAGCGCGGGGGCGAGCTTCCAGGACTCGAGCATGAACGGTGTGTTCCACGGCGTGATGAGGCCGGCGACGCCGATCGGCTTGCGGTTCACGTAGTTGATCTGCGCGCCGGGGACCTTCATGGCGTCGTCGAACTGGGCCACGATCAGGTCGGCGAAGAAGCGGAAGTTCTCCGCCGCCCGGAGCGCCTGGCCCTTGGCCTGGGTGATCGGCAGGCCGGTGTCGAAGGTCTCGAGCTCGGCCAGCCGCGCCTCCTGGGCTTCAACGGCGTCGGCGATCCGGTTCAGGACGCGGGCGCGCTCCCGCGGCTTCATCTTCGGCCACGGGCCGTTGACGAACGCCTCGCGGGCGGCGGCGACGGCGAGGTCGATGTCTTCCTTCTGGCCCGCGGCGGCGGTGGCGTAGTTGGTGTTGGACACGGGATCCAGGACGTCGAAGGTCTTCCCGCCCACGGAGTCAACGAATTTGCCGTTGATGTAGTGCTGGATGTGGGTAGGCAGGTCCTGCGGAACGTAGTGGGTTCGCGTGGATTCGGAGGTGAACGTCATTGTTATTTCCTTTGCTACTAATGCAACGCGGGCGTTGGCTGAGGGAGCGATGGGGCCTGGGCGAGGTAGGCGTCCAGGGTGGCGCTGCGGTGGCGGCGGGCCGCCTTTTCAATGGTGTCCGCGTCGGCACCGGTCTCGATGAGTCGGAGGATCGCCTCGTGCTCCTCCACCGATTCGTGCGCCCTGCCCGGGACGAAGCGGAAGGTGGAGGACCGCAGCGAGCCGAGCCGGTTCCAGCCCCGGTGAACCAAGTCCAGGATGTGGGGGTTGGGGCAGTGCTCGAACAGGACGCTGTGGAAGTCCTGGTTCAGCCTGGTGAAGCGGACCGGGTCGAAGTGCTTCAGGCATTCCCGCATCCGCTCGTTCACTTCGCGGGCGCGGGCCACGTCGGCCGCTCCGATCAGTGGCGCCGAGAGCGCCGTGGCGGCGCCTTCGACGATGCTGAGCGTCTGCATCGTGTAGAGGTACTGGACGGGGTCGATGCTGGCGACCGTCGCGCCGACGTTCCGCTCGAACGTCACCAGCCCCTCGGCCTCAAGCCGGCGGATGGCCTCCCGGACCGGGACGGCGCTGACGCCCAGCTCCTCCCCGATTTTGGCAAGCACCAGCCGGTACCCCGGGGAATAATCGCCCTCGAGAATGTGCGCCTTGATGGCCGAATAGGCCCGCTCGGATTTGCTGGTGGAGGCCGGCGCGGCCTCACTCATGGGGCTGTCCGGCATCCGCGGACGCCGCCCATTCCTGGTACCGGGCGCGCCATGCGGCGTTGAGCGGGTACAGGCCGTCCACGCTGTGGCCCTGCTGCACCATCTCCGCGATGAAGACCTCCTCGCGCTCCTGGGCGATGGAATCGTTGGCGAGCTCTTCGGCCAGGGCCGGCGGGATCACCAGGATGCCGTCGGCGTCGGCCACGATAATGTCCCCGGGCTGCACGGTGGTGCCGCCGCAGGCGATGGTGATGTCCGTGTCCCACGGGATGTGCCGGCGGCCCAGGACGGCCGGGTGCGGGTTGGAATAGTAGGTGGGCATGTCCATGGCTGCCACGGCCGAGAAGTCCCGGACGCCGCCGTCGGTGATGATGGCCGCCGCTCCGCGCATCTGGGCGCGGAGCGCCAGGATGTCTCCGATGGTGCCGGTGCCCTTTTCGCCGCGGGCTTCCATCACGAGGATCTCGCCTTCGTTGACCGAGTCGATGGCCCTCTTCTGGGCGTTGAAACCGCCGCCGTGGGTCTTGAAGAGGTCCTCGCGGTTGGGCACGTAGCGCAGGGTCCGGGCCAGGCCCACGATGCGCCTGTCCGGCCGGGTGGACGTCAGGCCGTCGATGCTGACGTTGTCCAGGCCGCGCTTGCGCAGCTGGGAGGACAGGGTGGCCGTGCACACGCTTTCCAGCTTGGCTTTCAGTTCCGGGGACAGGGCCGGGGCCGCCTGGGCCGGCAGGCCTGCGGCTTCGCGGGAGCCGTAGGCTTCCTCCCGCTGCAGGTCATCGGTTTTGGGCTGCGCGCCGAAGTCCGCGAACGGGGTCGCGCCTTCCTCTACCCGGGTGACCAACCGGCCCGTGGTCAACTCGGCACCTCCCGGGGTCGTACTGACTTCAAGAGTGCTTACTTCAACTTCGACGACGTCGCCCGGCTTGGCGACGGAGGCGCCGGCCGGGGTGCCGGTCAGGATGATGTCGCCCTCTTCGAGGGTGAGCAGCTGCGAAAGGTCAGCGACGAGGCGGGCAAAGGGAAAGAGCAGGTCCCCGGTGGTGTCGTCCTGGACGAGTTCGTTGTTGTGCCAGGTGCGGACGCGGAGCCCGGCGGGGTCGACGCTGTCAGCGGCTATCAGGCCCGGGCCGACCGGGGTAAACCCGTCGCCGCCCTTGGAGCGGAGATTGGAGCCCTTGTCCGCGTAGCGAAGGTCGTAAACGCCGAGGTCGTTGCTGGCCGTCACCCACTCGACGTGGCTCCAGGCATCCTCGATGCCCACGCGGCGGGCGCGTTTGCCGATGATCAGGGCGACCTCGCCCTCGTAGCCGAGCAGTTCACATCCGGCCGGACGCTCCACCGTGGAAGGGGCCGCCGCCGAACCGACCGCCAGGGAGGACGACGGCTTCAGGAAGTACGAGGGCTGCGCGGGGGTACGGCCGCGCTGGGCTGCCCGGCTGGGGTAGTTGATGTGCACCGCGATGACCTTGCGGGCCGCGGCCAGGGTGGCGTCGTTGACCTGTTCCAAAGCTTCTCCTCAACCAATACAAAATCGTATACGAAATTATGCATACCTTCCGGACATCCGTCAAGCCCCCGCCGGAACTGCGGCGGACGCCCATATGGACCGGCCTTGACATGACTTGCATCACAGCTACACTGAAGAATCATATACGGTTTCATGTATAACGAGTTTTGACCACACCTCGCATCCACCTCGCCCGGGCCACATTGACGTGCCCGGGCGGAAGAGAAGGAAAAGTATGACCACTCTGTCGCATCCGCAGCGCAGCACGGCCCAGGAAAACCGCCGGGTAGCATTCGCTACCATCATCGGCACCACCATCGAGTGGTACGACTTCTTCATCTACGCCAACGCGGCGGGCCTGGTCTTCGCCAAGCTCTTCTTCGAGCCGGCCGGGAATGACATCGGCATCCTGCTCGCTTTTGCCTCGATCGGCCTCAGCTTCCTGTTCCGGCCGCTCGGTGCCTTCCTGGCCGGGCACTTCGGTGACAGGCTGGGGCGCCGTGCCATGCTGGTGCTCACCCTGGTCCTGATGGGCACTGCGACGACCCTGATCGGTGTCTTGCCCACCTACGAGACGGCCGGCGTGATCGCGCCCATCCTGTTGCTCACGCTGCGCATCCTGCAGGGCGTCTCCGCCGGCGGCGAATGGGGCGGTGCCGTGCTGATGGCAGTCGAGCATGCTCCCGGCGGCAAGCGCGGCCTCTTCGGCTCCTTTCCCCAGCTCGGTGTCCCGCTGGGCATGATCCTTGCCTCCGGCATCCTGGCCCTGATGTCCGGCGTTATCTCGCCCGGCGCGGCCTTTGCCGAGTGGGGCTGGCGCGTTCCCTTCCTGCTCAGCTTCGTCCTGATCGTCGTCGGCTTCATCGTCCGCCGCAGCGTGGAGGAAAGCCCGGTCTTCGAGGAAATCGCCCAGAAGAAGCAGCAGACCCGCGTCCCGATCGTCGAACTCTTCAAGAAGCACTGGTTGCTGGTCATCATCGCCGCCCTGGTCTTCGCGGGCAACAACGCTGCCGGTTACATGACCACCGGCGGTTACGTCCTCAACTACTCCACGAATCCCAAAGGCCTGGCCATGGACCGCACGGAAGTGCTCCTGGCCGTGACGGTGTCTGCCTTCTCCTGGCTCATCTTTACCCTGGTTGCCGGGTTCCTCGCGGACAGCATCGGCCGCAAGAAGACCTACCTCATCGGCTATGCCAGCCTGATCGCCGCTGTGTTCCCGCTGTTCTGGCTGGTGAACACCGGCAACATCTGGGCGCTGCTCGTGGGCCTGGTCTTGCTGACCGTCGGGCTCGGCCTGACCTACGGACCGCAGGCCGCCCTCTACAGCGAGCTGTTCCCGGCCTCCATCAGGTTCTCCGGCGTGGCCATCTCCTACGCCCTGGGTTCCATCCTCGGCGGAGCGTTCGCCCCGACCATCGCCACCGCACTGGTCCAGGCCACCGGGACCACCACGTCCGTCTCCGTTTACCTGTTGATTGTGGCCCTGATTTCCACCGGCGCCGTCCTGGTGATCCGTGACCGCAAGGGCATTGACCTGGGCATCAACAACCAGGCCGAGCAGGAAGTCGGAGCCACCATCTTCGACAAGCGCCCGGCGGCCGTCCGCGACGAGGCCGACAGCGCCCGCGTCTGATCAAGCCCCATCCACCGGCACGGGGGAGGGTAGGAGCCAACGCCCCTTCCCTCCCCCGTTGCCATTTCGCCGCCCGTCACCGTGATGCCGCGCGGCGCCGCCGCACGCCACGGGACCGAAATTAGAGGAACACGAGATGGACATTGCAGCCTTGCTGTCGCAGGCGCTGCCCGGCAGGGTGGTCACCGACGTCGCCGAGCTTGGGCAGTACCGGAGCGACCGCTCCGGCCACGTGTCCCCCGGCACGCCGATCGCCGCGGTGCATGCGCAAAGCATCGAGGACGTCCAAGCCGTCTGCCGGATCGCGTACCAAACAGGCACGCCCGTCGTGACGCGGGGCGCCGGGTCCGGCCTCGCGGGCGGCGGCATCGCCGGCAGCGGCGAGATCGTCCTGTGCATGGGTTCCATGCGGGACATCCTGGAGATCTCCCCCGCCAACAGGCTTGCCGTGGTCCAGCCCGGAATACTGAACGGCGCGCTGAATGCGGAACTGGCCCGGCACGGGCTGTGGTGGCCGCCGGACCCGGCCAGCAAGGATATTTCCACCGTGGGCGGCAACATTGCCATGAACGCCGGGGGCCTGCTCTGCGCCAAATATGGTGTCACCCGCGAAGCAGTGCTTGCGCTCAAGGTGGTCCTCGCCGACGGGCGCCTGATCTCCGTGGGGCACCGGACGGTGAAGGGCGTCACGGGATATGACATGTGCGCCCTGATGATCGGTTCCGAGGGCACCCTCGGCATCATCGTCGAGTGCACGCTGAAGCTGCAGCCGGCAGTAACGGGCCCGCAGGCGACAATCGGCGCCTTCTTCCCCGGCGTTGAACAGGCCGCGGACGCCGCGGCCCGGATAACGGCAGCCGGTCTGGTGCCGGCCATCATGGAACTGCTGGATCGCCGAACGCTCGAATGTGTCGGCAGGTACATCAGCCAGGACCTGCTCGTGCAGGGAAACTCGTACTTCCTCGTCCAATGCGACGGACCGGCCGCCCTGGCAGACGCGGGCGCAGTGGTGAACATCATCACGACCGCCGGCGGAACCGCCCGGACCACAACGGATCCGGACGAGTCGGCCCGCCTGGTCGACATTCGGCGCCAGGCGTTTCCGGCGCTGGAATCCCTGGGCACGATGCTGGTGGAAGACGTCGCGGTGCCGCGCGACCGTGTCAGCGATGTCTTCCGCAAAGTCTTGGACCTCGAGGACCGGTATGGCATCATGATCCCCACCGCGTGCCACGCCGGGGACGGCAACCTGCATCCGACTTTCGTGTATGACGGCGAGACCGTTCCGGACGTCATCTGGAAGGCAGCCGGCGAGCTGTTTGCCTACGCCCTGGAACTTGGCGGCACGCTCTCCGGGGAACACGGCATCGGCCTGCTGAAACGGCAATGGCTCGGCGACGAACTCGGCGCGGACCTGCTCGATCTCCAGCGGCAAATCAAAGCCGTCTTCGATCCGAGGGACATCCTCAACCCCGGGAAAGTCTTCCCCGCTACCTGAGGCCCGGCGGCCCTAACGTCCGGCGGAGAGATCCGCGGAAATGAGTTCCGCGGCGGCGACGGTGGCTTCGCGCACCACTGTCAGGTACGCCGCAGGATCAGGCTGCGCGGCGACCGCCTGGGCCTGCAGCGAGACGTTAATGGCGGCGACCACCTTGTCCGGCCCGTCGTGGATCGGCGCCGCCACGGACATCAGCCCGAGTTCCAATTCCTGGTCCAGCAGGCACCAGCCCTGGGTCCGGACGGTGTCCAGCTCCGCCAGCAGCTCCGCTCGGGTGCCGATGGCGCGCGGGGTGAGGGGGCGGACCTCGGCCGTGGCCAGGTATTCCTGCAGCTGCGCCGGCGGCAGGGCGGCCAGCAGGACCCGGCCCATGGAGGTGGCGTACGCCGGGAACCGGGTGCCCACGGTGATCCCCACGGTCATGATCCGGCGCGTCGCCACCCGCGCAATGTAGGCGATGTCCGTCCCGTCAAGCACGGCGGCCGACGTCGACTCCCCCAGCCGGAGCGACAGCTCCTCCAGGTGCGGCTGGGCGATTTGCGGCAGCGACAGTCCGGACAGGTAGGCGTAGCCGAGCTGCAGCACCTTGGCGGTCAGCGCGAAGACCTTGCCGTCGGTGCGGACGTAGCCGAGCTCGACGAGGGTGTGCAGGAACCGGCGCGCGGTGGCCCGGGTGAGGGCCGTCCGGGCCGCGACCTCCGACAGGGTCATCAGCGGGTGCGCCGCGTCGAAGGACCGGATCACCGCCAATCCCCTCGCCAGCGACTGGACGTACTGGTCGCTGGCCGCGGGCGCCCCGTCGGCCCGGGTAGTCTTTGCTGCTTCAGTCACTTCATGCGGCCTTGAGCGGTACGGGCACAAGGGCCTGCAGTTCCTCGAGGGTGCAGCCGAACGTTTCGCGGACCCGGACGCCGTCGGGGCCGGTCAGGAAGACGGCCTTGTCCGTGTAGACCCGCGTGACGCAGCCGATCCCGGTGAGCGGATAGCTGCAGGTCTCCACCAGCTTGGACACTCCCTCCCGCGTCAGCAGCGTCATCATGACGAAGACGTCCTTGGCGCCGGTCGCCAAATCCATGGCGCCGCCGACGGCGGGAATCGCGTCCGGGGCGCCGGTGTGCCAGTTGGCCAGGTCCCCGGTCGCGGAGACCTGGAAGGCGCCCAGCACGCAGATGTCGAGGTGGCCGCCGCGCATGATCGCGAAGGAGTCGGCGTGGTGGAAGTAGGATGCGCCGGGCAGCTCGGTCACCGGGATCTTGCCCGCGTTGATGAGGTCGCCGTCGATCTGGTCCCCGGTGGCTTCCGGGCCCATGCCCAGCATGCCGTTCTCGGTGTGCAGGGTGATGTTCTGCTCCGGTTCCAGGTAGTTGGAAACCAGGGTGGGCTGGCCAATGCCGAGGTTTACGAAGGAGCCGGGCGTGATGTCCCGGGCCACCAGGCGGGCGAGGTCGTCACGGCCCAGCGGCTTGTCCGAAGTCTGGATACTCGTCTCGAGGCTCATCTCAGGCCACCTTCACGATGTTGTTGACGTAGATTCCGGGGGTGACGATGACCTCCGGGTCCAGGCCGCCCGTCGGGACGAGCTCGGAGACCTGGACAATGGTGTGTTTCGCGGCCGCCGCCATGATGGGGCCGAAGTTGCGGGCCGTCTTGCGGTAGACGAGGTTGCCCTTGCCATCGGCCTTGAGCGCCTTGATGAGTGCGACATCGGCGTGGATCGGCGTCTCGAACACCTGCCACTTGCCGTCCAGGAAGCGGGTTTCCTTGCCCTCGGCCAGCGTGGTGCCGTAGCCCGTGGGGGTGAAGAAGCCGCCGATCCCGGCGCCGGCGGCCCGGATCCGCTCGGCCAGGTTGCCTTGCGGGACGAGCTCCAGTTCGATCTCGCCGGCTCGGAACTTCGCGTCGAAGTGCCAGGAATCGGACTGCCGCGGGAAGGAGCAGATCATCTTCTTGACGCGGCCCTCCTTGATCAGCAGCGCGAGGCCCTGGTCGCCCTGGCCGGCGTTGTTGTTGACCACTGTCAGATCGGTCGCCCCGCAGTCCATCAGGGCGTCGATGAGTTCAAACGGCTGGCCGGCGTTGCCGAAGCCGCCGATCATCACGGTGGAGCCGTCTTGGATGCCGGCGACGGCCTCGCCGACGGTGTCAATGAAATTCAGCATGTACTAGCCCTTTACTGGTTCTGCCGGCGGGTTATGCCCGGGGGCGGTGGTGACGTTTTCGAGGACGACGGCGAGGCCCTGCCCGACGCCGATGCAGATCGCGGCGACGCCCCAGCGCTGCCCGGAGGCCTGCAGGGACCGGGCCAGGGTCCCGAGGATCCGGGTGCCGGACGCGCCGAGCGGGTGGCCCATCGCGATCGCGCCGCCGTGCCGGTTCACGATGTCCGGGTCGATGCCCCAGGCGTTGATGCAGGCCAGGGACTGCGCGGCGAAAGCCTCGTTCAGTTCGACGGCGCCGACCTGGTCCCAACCGATTCCGGCCTTCGCGAGGGCTTTGTTCGCGGCCTCGACCGGGGCGTACCCGAAGAACTGCGGGTCGTTGGCGTGCGCGCCGCGGCCGGCGATCCGGGCCAGCGGGTCCAGGCCCAGGATCCCGGCGGCATCCTCGGAGCCGATCCAGGCCGCGGAGGCGCCGTCCGAGAGCGGCGAGGCGTTCCCGGCGGTGACGGTGCCGTTCTCGGTCCGGAACACCGTCTTCAGCCCGGCGAGCTTCGCTGCCGAGGACCCGGCCCGGATGCCCTCGTCCCGGACCAGGTCCGTGCCTGGGACCGGGGTGACGAGGGTGTCGTAGAACCCTTCGTCCCAGGCAGCCGCGGCGAGGTTGTGCGAGTTGGCCGAGAATTCGTCCTGCGCCTCACGGCCCACCCCGTACTTCTCCGCCAGCCGCTCGGTGGCCTCGCCCAGGGACACGGTCCAGTCCGGGCGCATCGCCTTGTTCACCAGCCGCCAGCCCAGCGTCGTGGACACCAGGGACAGGTCCCCGGCCGGGTAGGGCTTCTCCGTCTTGGGCAGCACCCACGGCGCCCGGGACATCGACTCGACCCCGCCGACCAGGATCAGCTCCGCGTCCCCGGTGTTGATCTGCCGGGATGCGATCATCGCCGCGTCCAGCGAGGACCCGCACAGCCGGTTCACCGTGGTGCCCGGGATCGAGACCGGCAAACCGGCCAGCAGCGTGCCCATCCGGGCGACGTTGCGGTTCTCCTCCCCCGCACCGTTGGCATTTCCGAACACCACCTCGTCGATCCGGCCGGCGTCGAGCCCCGGCGCCCGCCGGACCGCCTCGCCGATCACATGCGCGGCCAGGTCATCGGGCCGGACCGCGGCCAACCCGCCGCCGAACTTCCCGAAGGGGGTCCGCACGGCGTCGTAAACAAAAGCCTGATTCATAACCATTCCTAAAAATTCCGTCAGAGAATCCCAACTGAGTCGCACTTGATGTCGTTTTGAGGGCTCAAAACGACACCTACTGCCAGCTAGTTGGGCGGGGCGGCCGCATCAGCCGCGGTGTTGTCCATTGCGGTGTTGTCCATCGAATGGAAAACCTGCTGCGCGGTCTTGAAGGCGGTGTTGGCGGACGGGACGCCGCAGTAGATGGCGGTCTGCAGCAGGATTTCCTTGATCTCGTCCCTGCTCAGGCCGTTGGTGACGGCGGCGCGGATGTGCATGGCGAGTTCGTCCCAGTGGCCGTGCGCCACCATGGCCGTGATGGTGACGGCTGAGCGCATCTGGCGGCTGATTCCGGGCCGGGTCCAGATCCCGCCCCAGGCGATCCGGGTGATCATGTCCTGGAAGTCCTCGGTGAAGGAATCCTTGTTGGCGTTGGCGCGGTCCACGTGCACGGCACCCAGGACCTCGCGGCGGACCGCCATGCCGCCGTCGTAGATCTCCTGGCTGGTGGCGTCCGGCTGGACCACCCCGTTGCGCTCGGCGCCGTTCTCGGTGCCGTTTCCCCCGCGGCCGGTCATTTCCCGGCCCCGGCGGACTCGGCCCAGGTGATCAGGCTACGCATCAGTTCGGCCACGTGGCCCGGCGCTTCGAACGGTGCCAGGTGGGCCACGCCCGCCAGGGTCACCGCGTTCGCGGTGCCGCCGCCGGCGGTGATGCCGTCGGCGATCTCCTCGGCGAACGACGGCGGGACGACGGTGTCCTCGGCGCCGGCCAGCGCCTGGGTGGGGGTCCGGATGCTGCCGAGTTCGCCCCGCACGTCGAAGCCGGCGAGGGCCTCGCAGCAGAACGCATAGCTGAAGCGGTCCGCGTCGCGCAGGGTGTGCAGCAGGCGACCGCTACGCTCGGGCTCGCGCTCCATGAAGCCCGGCGCGAACCAGCGCTGCGCGGAGCCCACGACCATCACCGGAGTGCCCTGGGTGCGGACGGTCTGGGCCCGTTCCAGCCAGCCTTCCGGGGTGCCGATTTTCGCGCCGGTGCACTGCACGGACAGGCTCTTGAGCCGTTCGCCGTGCTTGATGCCCAGCTGCAGGCCGGTGGCGCCGCCGAGGGAGATGCCGGCATAGTGGAACCGCGCACCGGGGGCGATCGAATCGACCAGCTCGACGACGGCATCGGCCAGTTCGGCGACGCTGAAGGCCTCCGAGGCGGCCGGTGAGATGCCGTGGCCGGGCAGGTCCCACGCTACAACGTCGAAGTCGTCGCCGAGCAGGGCGCCGGCTTGGCTCCAGAGCAGGGTCGAGGTGCCCAGGGACGGGCCCACGACGACGAGGGGCCGCTCGCCGAGCTCGCGCACGGGCGAGAGCAGGACGGCCTTGACGGTTGGTCTAACCACGGTTGGCACCTTTCACTTCGGTCGGTTCAGTAACGTGGGCGAGAGGCCCCGCGAAGTCGGGCCACGCCGCGAGGATGCGCCGCGAGATTTCGGCGGCCTGGCCGAGGTAGTTGGCCGGGTCCAGCAACTCCTCGATCCGCTGGTCGGAGAGCTGCTCGGCCGGGACGGCCGCCCGGAGCAGCTTCCGGTAGGTGCCTGGCTGTTCGGCCGCGGGCACCTGGAGGGTTTGGTCCACCACGTCCTGGAGCCGACGCCGGCCGTCGGCTCCCAGGAGCGGTCCGACGTCGGCGGTCACCGCCTCGGACAGCAGCAGCGGGCCGGAGAGGTCGAGGTTCCGCCGCATTGCCCGCGGGAAGACCTGCAGGCCTTCGGTCAGTTCACGGAGCTGCCCGGCGGCGCCGAGGGCCAGGCGCAGCAGGGACCGCAACGCGGGCCACTCACTGTGCCAGGCGCCGTCGGCCCGTTCGTCGTTGAAATTGGCCGCCGCAAGGTGCAGCTGGGCCGCCAGCGCCGGTGCCTGCAGCGCGGCGCTGCGCACCAGCACGGAGAGCACCGGGTTCTGCTTTTGCGGCATGGCCGATGAACCGCCGCGGCCCGCCAGCCGCGGCTCGGCGAGCTCCGCCACCTCGGGCCGGCTCAGGAACAAGACGTCGGCGGCGATCTTGCCCGCCGCGTCCGTCACGGCGGCCAGGGCGTCACCGAGGGCGGTGACCGCGAGGCGGTTGGTGTGCCACGGCGCCGGCACCGCAGCCAGCCCCAGCCGGGCGGCGAGCCGGTCGGCGAGATCCAGGGGCGTCAGCGCGGAGCCTTCGGTCAGCACGGTGCCGGCAGCCAGGGTGCCGGCGGCTCCCCCGGTCTGCACGGGAAGCTCCAGGGCGCCGAGACGGCGTGCCGCGGCGGAAAGTCCGTGGAACCATTGCGCTGCCTTCAGTCCGAAGCTGAACGGCAACGAGTGCTGGGTCAGGCTGCGGCCCACGCAGAGGGTCTGCTGGTGCCGCTCCGCGAGGGCGGCGAGGGCCGCCGTCGCGCGCTTCACGTCGGTGAGCAGTTCCCGGACCGCTCCGGCGGCCAGCAGCATCAGGGCGGAGTCGAGCACATCCTGGCTGGTCAGCGAGGTGTGCACGGCGCGTGCGGCGCCGATGCCGGCCGTGTCGAGGGCCGTGACCTGCCCGCGGAGGTCCGCGAGCAGCGGGATCACCGGGTTGCCGCCGCCCTGGGCGCGGACGGCGATGCCGGCGACGTCGTAGCGGTCAACGCCGGCGGCGGCCGTCACCAGGGCCGCGGACCCGGCCGGGGCGAGGGACGCCTCCTCGAGGACCGCCGCCCAACCGGCTTCGACCCGGAGAATGGCGGCGAGCACCGCGCGGTCGCCGGTCAGCTCCGCCACCCGGGGCGACGCCGAAACCGGGCTCAGGAGACCGAAGTCGCCGTCCCGGCCGGCGCCGCCGTCTGTGTGCGGGGCCGTCACTTGGAGGCGTCCCCTGCGCTGTCCGCTCCGGCGCTGGCTCCGTCGAAGTCGAGGAACACCGTCTCGCCATCGCCCTGCAGGCGGATGTCCCAGCTGAGGCCGCCGTCGGGGTCACGACGCGCGATCAGGGTCTGGCGGCGTTCCGGCTCGAGCGATGCGAGCAGCGGGTCAGCGGCGAGGGCTGCCTCGTTCTCCGGCAGGTAGACCCGGGTGAAGAGCCGGTTCATCAGGCCGCGGGCGAAGACGACCACGGAGATGAACGGCGCGGCGCCGGGTTCGGTGGGGCCCGGGTTGACCGTGGTGAAGGTGAAGGCTCCGGTGTTGCCCACGGCGCTGCGGCCGAAGCCGGTGAAGGTGTAGCCGTCGCGCACCAGCGAGCCGGTGCGCTGCGGGATCTGGCCCTCGGCGTCGGCCTGCCAGATCTCCAGGATCGCGTCCGGGACCGGGTGCCCGGCGCCGTCGTACACCGTGCCCTGCAGGCGGATGGAGCCGGCGGAACCGGGCGCCAGCAGCTCACGGTCCTTGGCGTACGGCAGGGCGTAGCCGTAGAAGGGTCCTACGGTCTGGCCGGGGGTCGGAATCAGTTTGGTGGGGTTACTCATGGTCGTCACCTTCCGCGCCCAGGGCCTCGTTTTCGGTCCAGGTCCGCTTGGACCCGGTCAGGACAATGTCCCAGTTGTAGGCCAGTGCCCATTCCGGCTTGGTCTGGTCGTGGTTGTAGGTGGCAACCAGGCGGTCCCGCGCGTCCTGGTCCACGATCGACTGGTAGATCGGATCCAGGGCGAAGAGAGCGTCACCGGGGAAGTACATCTGCGTCACGATCCGCTGGGTGAACTCCTGGCCGAAGAGGGAGAAGTGGATGTGGGCGGGTCGCCAGGCGTTCAGGTGGTTCTTCCACGGGTAGGCGCCGGGCTTGATCGTGGTGAAGCTGTAGGACCCGTCGGCGCCGGTGATGCAGCGGCCGACGCCGGTGAAGTTCGGGTCGAGCGGGGCCGGGTGCTGGTCACGCTTGTGGATGTAGCGGCCGGCGGAGTTGGCCTGCCAGATTTCCACGAGCTGGCCCGCCACGGGCCGGCCATCACCGTCGAGCACCCGGCCGGAGACCAGGATCCGCTCGCCCAGGGGTTCGCCGTTGTGCTGGATGGTGAGGTCTGCTTCCAGGGCGTGCACGTCCATGTGCCCGAAGGCGGGCGAGTACAGCTCAATGGTCTCCGGGTCCGCGTGATGCAGGCTCTTGGTCGGGTGGCGCAGGATGCTGCTGCGGTACGGGGCGTAGTCCAGCCGGGGCTGGGTTTCCGCCGGGGCGCCGTTCTGGCGGGCCCGGGCGTAGGCGTCCCCGAGGGCATTCATCTCATCGTTGAGGATTTGCTGCGATTCCGCGGCGGTGTCCAGGGCCGGAACAGCCTTGGTGGCGGCCTTGGTTGGGGCATCGGGCGCTGCGTCGGACACGTCTTCGGTGATCGGGTCCGCGTTGAAAATTTCGAGGTTGATTTCTTCAGGCACAGCAGCCTCCTTTCGTTGGGGTGGGTGGGACGGTCCTGGCCGGGGTCGGTCAGGCGGTGAGTTTCAGCTGGTGGAGGTGGTCGTACTGGACGGCGTGCCGGACCGGGGCGTTGGGCGCACCGTAGCCGTCGTAGGAGCCGCGGCGTTCCACCATTTCGAAGAACACGCTGCCGACCGTGGCGGTGTAGAAGTGCAGGAACTCGCCGTCGGCGTCGCGGTCATAGAGCAGGTTCAGCTCGCGCAACGTTGAGAGGAACGCGGGGTCCAGGTCGAAGCGCGCATCCAGGTCTTCGTAGTAGTTGGCCGGGATGCGCAGGAACTCCAAGCCGCGGTTGCGGGCGGCCCGGGCCGTGGCGACGAGGTCGTTCACCGCGAAGGCGATGTGCTCCTGGTAGGTCCGGCGCGGTGCGGCGCCGGGCGGGGCCGCCTCCGGCCCGCCTTCCTGCTGGAGCAGCGGCGCCAGGTTCAGCACCAGCCGCACACCCCGGTCCCGGGTGGTCATGACCTGGGAGCGGACCAGTCCGGTGGGGCTGGCCACCTCGGCGTACGGTTGCGGTTCCAGGGCCAGGGCGCTGGTGTAGAAGAGCACGGCCTCGTCGAAGTGCTGCCAGGGCTGGGCGAGGTTGACGTGGTCGATCAAGGCCTGCGGGGCGCCGGCGGCTTGGGATCCCGCGCCGGATCCCGGGCCGCCGGGCGTGCCGAACTCATCGACCCAGGCGGCCGTGCCGTCCGGGCTGCCCTGGCACAGGAAGACCTCGGTGGAATCCGGGGCGGCGAAGCCCTGGAAGATTTCCTCATTCGCCTGGCTCTTGCGCGGCACCGCCGGGGCCTTGAGCTGCTGTGCGCGGGCGGCGGCGACCACAGGGGAATCGACATCGAAGCCGATCGCGGAAATGGCCGTCTCCGCCGCGGCGGGTGCTTCCTCGTTGATGATCACGCGTGCGTGGCCCATGGTCCACAATTGCACGTTCTTGGTGCGGTGCCGGCCGTTGAACGCGAACCCGAGCTGGCCGAGCAGGGTCTCCAGCGCGCCGGGGTCCGCCGCCCGCACTTCGGCGAAGTTGAATCCTGCTGGTTCGGCCACCCGAGGCAGCGTCGCCAGCTCCATCGGGTGGCGACGGCGGCCGGCGGCCTCGCTGACCGCTTCGGCGGCTTCGCCAGCTTCGTCCACGGAGTAATGGGCGTCCAGCCACTGGGCGCTCTGTTCTTCGAGCCAGATGAGCGATCGCATCGCGTCGACGGCGGTGCGTTCGACGTCGGACTGCCGGAAGACGTCGTTGAAGACCTCAAGCGATACCGGGCCCGAGTAGCCGGCCCGGACCACGTGGCCCATGAACTTGGCAAGCTTGAACTGCCCCTCGCCCGGGAAGACACGATAGTGCCGGCTCCAGGACAACACGTCCATGGACAGCTTCGGGGCGTCGGCCACCTGGACGAAGAAGATCTTGTCCGGGTTGAGCGCCTCGATCGGTGCCGTGTCCCAATCCCGGGACAGGATGTGGAACGAGTCCAGGCAGGTGCCCAGGTTCGGGTGGTCCACGCGTTCCACCAAGCGGTGGGCGTGTTCGTAGTCGTTGACGTACCGGCCCCAGGCGAGGGCCTCATAGGCGACCTTCACGCCGTGCTCGCCCGCGAGCGAGGCAAGCCGGGACAGCTGGGCGGCGCGCAGGTCGTCGTCGTCGATGCTGGCGGTGGCCACGTTGGAGCAGACCAGGATGGTGTCCATGCCCAGCCGGGACATGAGCCGGAATTTGGCTTCCGCCCGGCGCAGGTTGGCGGCGAGCAGCTCCTCCGGGACGCTGTCGAAGTCCCGGAAGGGCTGGTAGAGGTCGAGGTGGAGGCCTAGGTCCGCGGCCATGGCCCGGATCTCCTCCGGGCCGAGCGAGGAGGTGACGAGGTCCTGCTCGAAGATCTCGATCCCGTCGAAGCCGGCGGTGGCGCAGGCCTGCATCTTTTCCTTCAGGGTGCCGGAGAGGCAGACGGTGGCGATTCCGGTGCGCATCAGGCGGCCACCTCCTCGGCGGCCACGAGCTCCAGGAAGTGGGCGCGCATGCGGTCCGCGTCGGCCTCGAGGCCGGTGAAGATCCGGAAAGCGTCGGCGGCCTGGCCCACGGCCATCCGGCCGCCGTCGAGCACTTCGCAGCCCTTGGCCCGGGCCTCCCGGACCAGTTCGGTCTCGATCGGGCGGTACACGATGTCCGCGACCCAGTGCCGCGACTCCACCAGCGACATCTCCAGCGGGACGCCGGGATGCGCGGCCATGCCCACGGGGGTGCAGTGCACCAGGCCGTCGGCGAGCGGCATGAGTTCGGAAAGGTCCGCCGGCGTCCGCGCCGTCACTTCGGCGGCCGGGAAGAAGCCGGCCAGTTCCGCCGCGCGGGCGGCGCAGCGGGCGGCGTCGGTGTCCACGAGGTCCAGCCGGCGGACCCCTGCGGTGAGCAGGGCGTAGGCGACGGCGGAGCCGGCGCCGCCGGCTCCGAGCTGGACCACGCGGTCCAGCTTC
This sequence comes from Arthrobacter sp., assembly GCA_026393275.1. GTDB lineage: Bacteria > Actinomycetota > Actinomycetes > Actinomycetales > Micrococcaceae > Arthrobacter. Next base: position 36,497 of record JAPLAM010000041.1, on the reverse strand, counting down.
GCGCCGGGGAGGCCTGAGGCCAGGGCAGCGGCGAAGCCGGAAAAGTCGGTGTTGTGGCCGATGAAGCGCCCGTCCCGGATGATTACGGTATTGACCGCTCCGAGCCGGCGGGCGTCGGGCGAAATCTCGTCCAGGTGTTCGAGCACCAGCTGCTTGCACGGGTGGGTGATGTTCAAGCCGTTGAAGCCGAGCCGGTAGGCTCCGGTGAGGAGGTCCCCGACGGCGTGGCCCGGGAGGCTGAGTTCGGTGAGGTCGATGGGCCGGTACAGGTACCGCAGGCCCTGCATATCACCTTCCCGTTCGTGCATGGGGGGCGTCAGGGAGGGCATGACGCCATCGCCTACGAGGCCCACGAGGAAGGACTCTGCTCGGTTGCTCATCCGTCTAGCTCCTTTGACAACTGCACTCGGCGGACCGCGCTGCGAGCGGCGGCGGGCCGGGTGATGGGGATTACATTACCGTACGTGTTCACATATTGCACCAGTGTTCTTATTGCGAACACGGTCTACTGCTGGGGAAGCCGGGCCGAGAGCTCGGACGCGGCGGCCTGGAGCAGCGGCACGAGCGCCACCAGGGCCTCCATGCTCATCCGGAACACGGGCACGGCGGTGGCCAGCGAGGCGAACGCGTGACCCTGCGAATTAAGGACCGGAACCGCGACGGCGCGCATGCCCAGTTCGTTTTCCTCATCCATGGTGGCGTAGCCGCGCTTGCGGACCAGCTCGATCTCGGCGCGGAAGGCATCCCGGTCCGTGATCGAAAGCTCCGTCAGCGGTTCCAGTTCGAGCTCCTCCACCAGCTGGCGCCGGGTGGCGTCGTCGGCGAAGGCGACGAGCGCCTTACCCACCGAGGTGGTGTGCAGGGCGCCGAGGTGGCCCGGGTCTGAGGTGACCCGGAAGGTCTGCGGCCCGTCCACCTTGTTGACGGTGAGGTGGTGGACTCCGTCGCGCACGGACAGGATGGTGGCCTCGCCCGACTCCTCGGTGACGCGACGCAGGATGGGCAGCGCGGTGCCGGCGAAGCCGTGGTGGTTGGACACCCGCTGGCCCAGCTGGAAAACGCGCAGGCCCAGGTGGTAGCGGCGGCCGTCGGGCTCATAATCCACGAAGCCGTCCCTGGTCAGCGAGCCGAGCAGCCGGTACGTGGTGCTGAAGGGCAGGTCGGCGCGGCGGGAAATCTCGGCGGCACTGGCCCCGCGCGGTTCATCGCCCAGCAATACCAGCAGGCCCAAGGCCTTGCCCACCATGTCAGTGCGGGATTCTTCCCGGGCCTGCCTGGCGGGCTTTTTCTGGCCGCCACCGGCATCGTCGGCAACGAGGGCTGGTTCTGTGTCTTGGTTCACACTCATGCATCGATATTCTCACATGGTGAGAGCTATTGCTAGATGATGATTATTTTTGTTGACAAGTGACCTCTCTCACAGCCATGCTGATTACATCGCACAAGTAGCTCCCACCATGTGGCTACTAGTCCGGGTCTTTCCTCGGTCCACCGGCTGCCGCACACTTAAAGCCACCGGCCGGCGAGACCTTCCCGATCCATCCGCGACAACGTCGTCACATCAAAGGAACACCATGAGCCAGACACTCCCGTCTACGACGCCGGGCACTGCCACACCGGCCGGGACACCAAAGAAGGCAGCCCTCGCCAGCTTCCTGGGCAGCGCCGTCGAGTACTACGACTTCTTCATCTTCGGTTCCGCCGCGGCGCTGATCTTCCCGCACGTCTTCTTCCCGGACGCCGACGCGAACGCGGCAATCATGTCCTTCGCGACCTTCGGCTTCGCCTACGTGGCGCGACCGGTCGGCGCGGTCATCCTCGGCCACTTCGGTGACCGGGTGGGCCGCCGGAAGGTCCTGATGTTCACGCTGCTCCTGATGGGCGCCTCCACGTTCGTGATCGGCTGCCTGCCCGACTTCAAGACCGTCGGCTGGTGGGCTCCCGCGCTGCTGGTGCTCGCCCGGCTCTGCCAGGGCCTCTCCGCCGCCGGCGAGCAGGCCGGCGCCTCCTCCATGACCCTGGAGCACGCCCCGGACAACCGCCGGTCCTTCTTCACCTCCTGGACCTTGACCGGCACCCAGGGCGGCCAGATCCTCGCCGCCCTCGTCTTCATCCCCGTCCTGGCGCTGCCGGACGAGATCAAGTACGGCATCGGCTGGCGCATTCCGTTCTGGCTCAGCGCGGTCGTCGTGATCGTCGCGTTCTTCATCCGCCGGACCCTTCACGAGCCGCCGGCCTTCGCGGAAGCCCAGAAGAGCGCCCAGATTTCCAAGCTCCCGGTCGCCGACCTGCTCAAGCACCACTGGCGCGACGTCCTGCGCGTGGTTGCCTGCGCCTTCATCGCCGCTGTTTCAACAGTCTTCGGGACCCTGGCCATCAGCTACGCCAAGAACGTCGCCAACGTGGACGGCACCACCACGCTGTGGCTCGTCGTCGGCGCCAACCTCGTGGCCCTCGGCACCCAGCCGCTCTTCGGCAAGCTCGCCGACCGGATCGGCCGCAAGCCGGTCTTCATCTACGGCGCCCTGGCCAGCGCGGTGCTGACCCCGGTGTTCCTGCTCAGCCTCGAATCCGGCAGCATTCCGCTGATGTTCCTGGCCGCGATCGGCTTCTTCTCCTTCGGCTACGCCGCCTCCAACGCCGTCTGGCCTTCCTTCTACGCCGAAATGTTCAGCACCAAGGTCCGCTTCTCCGGCCTGGCGATCGGCACCCAGCTCGGCTTCCTGATGGCAGGCTTCGCCCCGGCAATCGTGGCGGCCATGGGCGGCATCCGGCCCGGCGGCTGGGTCCAGATCTCCATCTTTACCGCGGTCATCTGCGCCATTGCCGCCATCTCGGCACTGACCGCCAAGGAGACCTTCAAGGTTCCCACCAAGGAGCTCGGCCTGCGCTAGGTCGCGACTCCCACAGGGGAAGCCCGGCGTGTTCACCGAACACGTCGGGCTTTTTCGTGTGCTCACGCGCGGGCCGGCGGCCCCGCGTCAGGCAGACATGGCGGCCTACTGCGGCCGGGCGGGCGTTCCGGGGTTGAGCCGGGCGATTGCCGTGGACAGGACCGTGGCGAATCCGCACCACGCGGCATAGGGAGCCAGGGCGACGCCGGCGCCGCGGTTCAAGTGGTGAGTCCGCCGCACCAGGTCCGCACTGCTCGCCGCCAGTACGGCGCACTCGGCCGCGGCCAGCCACGGCCGCCGGGAGCGCCAGAAAAGCCAGCTCCACCCCGCGTTGAGAATGAGGTTTGCGGCGAGGGCGCCCTGGTAGATGCGGATCTCCCGACGCCGGTCCTGCCCGTTCTGTCCGTCCGAAGCGTCGCCCGCTTCCCGGCTGTCCAGCGCGACGGCGGAACTCATGGCGAGGTCCGCGTACAGCGCCGTCCACACGACCGGAAAGGCAAGCGCGGGTGGCTGCCAGCCCGGCTTGCGCAGCCGCTGGTACCAGCGGCTGTCCGGATCCGTCGCCACCCCGCCGGCCGCCGCCGTAGCCGCCGTGGCGGCCGCGGTCCACAACACCGTCATCAGTTTCATCCTTGATCCCCTATTCGTGTCGTATCCGGGCAGCCGCGGCCCGACGCGCACACCGTCTCACGCGTTAGCCGGGGCCGGCGCCCAGCACGGCCGCCAGGTCGTAGCGGACCGGCTCCTCGAGCTGGGCGTAGGTGCAGGAGCCGGGCTCCCGGTCCGGGCGCCAGCGGACAAACTGGGTCGTGTGGCGGAACCGTTCGCCCTCCATGTGGTCATACTTCACTTCCACCACCCGCTCCGGGCGGAGCGGGGTAAAGCTCAGATCCTTACCCCCGCTCCAGCGGCTCCCTTCGGAGTTGCGCGGCGTGCGGGCCCCTTCTTCCTGCTTGGCCCACGCCCACGGATGCTCCGCAAAGTCGGTGACCAGCGGTTGAAGTTCCTCGAACAGTTCCTTGCGGCGCTGCATCGGAAAAGCGCCCACCACGCCCACGTTGGCGAGTCCGCCGTCGTCGTCGTACAGCCCCAGCAGCAGCGAACCGATCCGGTCCGGGCCGGAGGTGTGCACCCGGTAACCGGCGAGGACACAGTCAGCGGTCCGTTCGTGCTTGAACTTGAACATGGTCCGCTTGTCGGGCTGGTAGCTCGAACCCAGGGCCTTCGCGACGATCCCGTCCAGCCCGGCGCCCTCGAACTGCCGGAACCACCGCGCCGCGGTGTCCCGGTCGCTGGTTGCCGCGGTCAGGTGCACCGGAGCGGCGCTGCCCGCGAGGGCCCGCGCCAGGGCCGCGCGGCGCTGTTCAAACGGCCGGGCGGTGAGATCCTCCTCGTCAAGGGCCAGCAGGTCAAAGGCCACGAAGCTCGCGGGGGTTTGCTCGGCCAGCAGGCGGACGCGGCTCGCGGCGGGATGGATCCGCTGCTGGAGCCCGTCGAAGTCCAGGCGGTCCCCCGTGGCACCGACCAGGATGATCTCGCCGTCGACCACGCACCGCGGCGGGAGGTTCAGCTTCAGGGATTCCACTAGCTCCGGGAAGTAGCGGGTCAGGGGCTTGCCGTTGCGGCTACCGATCTCCACCTCGTCCCCGTCGCGGAAGATGATGGAACGGAATCCGTCCCACTTGGGCTCAAAGCTCATCAGCCCGTCCGGCAGGGCACTCACGGCTTTCGCCAGCATCGGCGCGATCGGGGGCATCAGCGGCAGTCGCATAGGCCCCATTCTGGCGTGGCCTGGCCCCGGCGTCGATCCCCCATCAGCCAGGGCCCCCGGAACTCCCGCCTGGGGCCGGAAAACTAACGCACCGCTTACCCGCCGGAAACGCCGCGGCAACATTCGCGCCGGACACTGGAAGTGCCGGCAAGCGCAGGCACCAGCTCCAGCCCAGGAGACCCCCATGTTGAAGGAAGCCAAAGCCCAAATAACCCGGGTCCGTGCCCTCGACCAGCTGCACCGCGGCGACGAGATCGAAGCCCGGCTGCGCGTGGGACCGAATTACGACGACGTGGTGATCCGCCGCGGCAGCGTCCAGGAAACCGCGCCCGGAATCGGTGTCGTCTGGATCCTGGACCGGCAATCGGGCTCGCGCAAGGCCGTCAACACGGATGAGTGCAGCCTGTGGCGGGTGGCCTAGCGGCCTGTGCCGCTAGCCGCCGGCAACGGACTGGATGATCAGGACTTCCTGGCCCGGCTCCACTTCGGTGCCGAGTCCCTGCAGGCGCCGGATCTCGTTCCCGCTGACGTAGATATTCACGTAGCGGCGGACGGCTCCGGTCTCGTCCCGCAGGCGCCTGGAGAGTGCGGGCAAGTCCCCGGTCACCGCATCCAGCAGCCACCGGACCGTGACAGGCCCGTCCGCGGGCGCAGTCAGGATGGACTGCCCGCCGGCCAGGGGCGTCAGGACGCTGGGAAGGAGCACGCTGATCTCAGGCAAGGGGATGCACTAAACGGACGCCGCGGCAGCGGAGGGCTGCTTAGCGTGCAGTCCCGGAACGCTGACTGCCGCGACGCGGACGCACAGCACGTCGGGCAGGTGCGAGGCGACCTCGGTGAAGTGTTCGCCCTCGTCGGCGCTGGCGTAGACGCTGCCTCCCCGGGTGCCGAAATAGACCCCGGCAGGTTCGGCCTCGTCGACGCAGGCCGCGTCGCGGAGGACCACGTTGTACTCCGCCTGCGGCAGCCCGGCGTCCAGCCGTTTCCAGCTCGCGCCGGCGTCGTCGGTCCGGTGCACGGCAAGTTTTCCGTCCGGCGGGATCCGCTCGCCGTCGGCCTTCAGCGGGATGACCCAGGCGGTGCCCGCGCGGCGCGGATGCGTCAGCATGACGAAACCGAAGTCCGCCGGCAGCCCTTCGGCGATCGACTCCCAGTTCTCGGCGTCGTCGTCGCTGCGGTAGACGCCGTGGTGGTTCTGCGCGTACAGGCGTCCGTCGACGGCGGAGTCCGCGGCGATCTTGTGGACGCACTGGCCGAATTCGGGGTAGGGGTCGGGATTGAAGCGGGCCGAGATTCCCTTGTTCCGCGGCTCCCAGGACGTGCCGCCGTCGAGCGAGCGGTAGACGCCGCCGGTGCTCATCGCCACGTGCACCTTGTCGCCGGCCGGGTTGACCACGATCGAATGGGCAGCGGCCCCGCCGTAGCCGGCACCCCATTCGCTGCGGTGCGGGTGGTCCCACAGGCCGCGGTTGAGCTCGAAGTGTTCGCCGCCGTCGGTCGATTTCCACACCGAAATCGGCTCGCAGCCCGCCCAGACGACGCCGGGACGTGACTCGGCGTCGGGGTGGATCTGCCACACCCGCTCCAGCGCAGCATCGGTATCCTCCGGGAAACGGATCGCGCCGTTCTCCGGCTCGGTCCAGGTTTCGCCGAGATCGTCGGAGTGGAAAACGGTGGGCCCCCAGTGCTCGGAGCGTACCCCGACGAGGATCCGCGTCCGGCCCTCGCGCGTGTCAATGCCGATGCTGGGGATCTCGCTCATCAGGAAATGCGGGCCGGACAGGGACCAGTTTTGGCGGTCCGGGCTGCTGGCCAGCCAAAGGCCCTTTTTGGTGCCGATCGCCAGGACATAACTTTCTGAGGTAGCCATGCCCTACATGGAACCACCGTGACCCGGCTCCCGCAATGCTTTTCCGCGACCTCTTCGACGGCCGGCCCAGCCGAAGACCGGCTCGCAGGCTTGCCCTTGGCCCGCAAGCCGCCGCGGGGCCAGAATGGGGCATGCCCGCCGACCACTTCAGCCCCGATGAGGAAGTCCCCGAACCCTTGGACCGCCAGGCCGTGACTGCCGGCTACCGCAGGAACTGTGCGGAGCTGCAGGCCTGCCTGACCGCCGCCCCGCCGGAATGGCTGCAGCGGCGCAGCGCCGGAACCCGCTGGAGCAACGAGGAACTGCTCTACCACATGGTGTTCGGCTACCTGGTAGTGCTGACGCTCCTCCCGCTGGTGCGCGTCTTCGGCCAGCTGCCGCCGCCCGTGAACCGCGGGTTCGCATGGCTGCTCAACGCCGGGACGGCACCGTTCGACGTCGTCAACTACTGGGGATCCAAGGCAGGTGCGCGCCTCTACAACCACCGCAGGATGGCCGCCAAACTCGGACGGGTGACCTCACGCCTGGAGCGCGGACTGGCCAAGGAAACCCCTGCCGGCCTGGGCCGCACCATGTCTTTTCCCGGGCGCTGGGATCCGTTCTTCCACGCGACGATGTCGGTGGCAGACGTCTACTCCTACCCCACCAACCACTTTGATTTCCACGCCGGCCAGCTCTCCCCGGACGCCCCGGGCCGCCAAAATTTCACGCCGCCGGGCGCCCCGCGAAAATAAAGAGAAAGTAATTATTCGAGGTGCTGGCGGATGGTCGCCGCCGCCACGTATTGTTGAAGACGTAGGCGGGAAACCACCTACCCCTTAGCTGCTCCGGAGTGCGTATCCCCCAATAACGCACTCCGGAGCTCTTTAGTTTCCGGCCCGCCTCTGTGGCCCGGGGATACCCCCGGAGGGTACTTGCCATATACCCCCCTCGGGTATATGTTGATGGTATGAACGAGTCCGAAGCCTCCGTCACGGCACCCCTGGACGACGTACCGCCCCCGCAGCACGGCTATTCCGCCAATAAGGACGCCTACCTCAAGCGGCTCAAACGGATCGAAGGACAAGTCCGCGGCATTGCCCGGATGGTCGATGAGGACAAGTACTGCATCGACATCCTGACCCAGGTTGCCGCCGCCACGAAGGCCCTGCACGCCGTCAGCCTCGGGCTGGTCGAAGAGCACATCGGCCACTGCGTAGTGGGGGCGGCCGCGGAGCCGGATCCGGAGCGGCGGGCCGCAGCAATCGACTTCAAAGTCAAAGAGGCCACCGATGCCATCGGCCGCCTCCTGCGCTAGCGGCAACACCACCCACCCCGCCAGTCGGCTGATGAACCACCGCCAGTCCCCCACTAAGGAGCAAGCCATGAGCACCGTTTCCACCACCGTCGAGGTATCCGGCATGACCTGCGGGCACTGCGTGTCCTCCGTCTCCGAGGAACTTGAGGCGCTGGCCGGCGTCGAGAGCGTCGAGGTCGACCTGAACGCCGGCGGCATCTCCACCGTGACCATCACCTCGGATGCGGCACTCTCGCCCGCCGAAATCGGCGAAGCGGTGGCCGAAGCCGGCTACCTTGTGGTCGCCAACGAGGCTTGAGCGGGAACGCGCCGGGCGGGACTTAATAGGGCAGAAATCATCCGTGAGGGAATTACCAGGGCAGGACCGAGGGGAATCGACCGTGAGCAACGCCCAACTGCTGGATGAGCCCGGGGGCAGGGTGGTTGAACTCGACATCGAGGGCATGACCTGCGCCTCCTGCGTGGGCCGGGTCGAACGGAAGCTCGGCAAGCTCGACGGCGTGCACGCCCTGGTCAACCTCCCGCTGGAATCCGCCCGGGTCACCGTCCCCGCCTACATCACGGACGAGCAAATCACCGCCACGGTGAACGCCGCCGGCTACACGGCGACGGTCCGGATCCCCGGGCACCCGGCCGGCACCGCCGAGGCTGCGCCCGGAAGCCCGGCAGCTACGCTGAAGGCCCGCCTGGTGACCGCGGCCGCCCTGACTATCCCGGCCTTCCTCATCTCGATGTTCCCGGCGCTCCAGTTCCCCCACTGGGGCTGGGTGGCCGGCGCCCTGGCGTTGCCTGTGGTCAGCTGGGCGGCCTGGCCGTTCCACCGCGCCGCCGCCGTGAACGCCCGGCACCTGGCGTCCACCATGGACACGCTGGTGTCGCTCGGCGTGACGGCAGCCTACGTCTTCTCCGCCTGGCAACTCCTGGCCGATCCACTTCTCACCGCAGATCCGGGCATGGAGGGGATGGGGTCCGGGGGCCTGTACTTCGAGGTCGCTGCCGTCGTCACCACTTTCCTGCTGCTGGGCCGCTATCTGGAGGCCAACGCCAAGCAGAAGGCAGGCGATGCGCTCAAGACCCTGCTGGACCTCGGCGCCAAGGATGCGACGGTGCTCCAGGACGGGCTCGAATTTAAGGTTCCCGCGGACCGGCTCACACCCGGCGACGTCGTCGTCGTCCGCCCCGGCGAGAAGATCGCCACCGACGGGGAGGTGATCGAGGGCTCCTCCGCCGTGGACGCATCCCTGGTGACCGGGGAGTCGGTGCCGGTCGAGGTGGGTCCGGGCAGCCCCGTCACGGGCGCCACCATCAACACCTCGGGGCGGCTCCTGGTCCGCGCCACCCGGGTGGGCGCCGACACCACGCTGGCGCAGATGGGCCGGCTGGTCTCCCAGGCGCAGTCCGGGAAGGCGCCGATCGCGCGGCTCGCGGACCGGATCAGCGCCGTCTTCGTCCCGGTGGTGCTCGTCCTTGCCGCGGTCACGTTCGGTGCGTGGCTGTTGGCGGCCGGTCCCGCCGTCAGCGCCGCCGAGGTACGTGCCGCCTTCACCGCCGCCGTGGCGGTCCTGGTCATCGCCTGCCCGTGCGCCCTGGGCCTCGCCACACCGGTCGGGTTGCTCGCCGGCACGGGCCGCGGCGCCCAGCTGGGCCTCCTGATCAGGGGTCCCCAGGTCCTCGAGGACACCCGCACCGTGGACACCATCCTGCTGGACAAGACCGGCACCGTCACCACCGGGCACCTTGCCGTCACCGGCACCCGCGCGTTCGCCCCGTTCGGCGAGGGCGACGTCCTGCGGCTCGCCGGCGCGGCGGAGGCCGCGTCCGAGCACCCCATCGCCCGGGCCATCGCCGCAGCGGCGGTGACCGCGGAACACGGGACCGACGACGGCGCGCAGCTGCCCCCCGTCGTCGGCTTCCACTCGGCCCCGGGCGGCGGCGTCCGCGGCGATGTCGAGGGTCGCCGCGTCGCGGCGGGCCGTTCCGGCTGGCTGCAGGAGAACGGCGTCGCCCTCTCCGCTCCGCAGCTGGCGGCCCTGGCAGCCGCCGAGGCGACCGGAGCGACCGCAATCTGGGTGGCCGTGGACGGGGAGCCCGCCGGCATCATCAGCCTGCGCGACACGGTGAAGCCCGGCTCGGCCGCGGCTGTAGCCCGGCTCCGGGAACTGGGGCTGCGGCCCATCCTGCTGACCGGCGACAATGCCGCGGTGGCCGGCCAGGTTGCCGCCGCCGTTGGAATCCCGCCGGAGGACGTCTTCGCCGGCGTGCTGCCGGAAGGCAAAGTGGACGCCGTCCGGGCACTGCAGGCCGGGGGCGCCACGGTGGCGATGGCCGGCGACGGCGTGAACGACGCCGCGGCACTGGCCCAGGCGGATCTGGGCATCGCGATGGGCTCCGGCACCGACGTCGCCATCGAAGCCGCGGACCTGACCGTGATGGGCGACGGGCTGGGGCAGGTCGCCCAGGCCATCGAGCTGTCCCGCCGCACCCTCGCCACGATCAAGACCAACCTCTTTTGGGCCTTCTTCTACAACGCGGTCGGGATTCCGGTGGCCGCGCTGGGCCTGCTCAATCCGATGATCGCCGGCGCCGCGATGGCGGCGAGCTCCGTGCTGGTGGTGGCCAACTCGCTGCGGCTGCGCAGCTTCGGCAAGTAGTCGCCCGCCCCGCCCAACCGGCTCGGGCTTACGGGACGGGCTCGACGTCGTTGGCGTGGTCGAGTTCTGCAACCGGTGATGCAGGCCGTCGTAATTCGTCCCACCGGACCAGCACCACCCCGCCGACGATCAGGATGCCGCCCAGGAGTTGCACGGGGCCGGGCAGCTCACCCAGGAGCAGCCACGCCCAGATGACAGCGAACAGCACCTCGGTGAGCGAGACGAACGAGGCCACCTTGGAGCCCAAGGCCCGCGCCGCCACGATGCCGGAGACGTAGGCGAGCACCGTGGCAAGGAGGACCAGGCCGCCCAGCGCCACCCACCACGGTGTAACCCAGGGGCCCAGCCGGGTGTCGGCCGTGCTGGCGGCCATCGGCAACAACCCGGTGGCCGCGGCCAGCCACATGACGACGGCGCCCACCATCAGTCCCCCCGAGGCCAGCACGATCGGCGGCAGGGTGTCATTTTCCTTGGCCGTGATGAAGAAGTAGATGGCCAGGCAGACGGCGGCCGCGATCCCCCACAGCACACCCACGACGTCGATCTTCACCGCGCCGGTGAGGTCGAGCACCAGGACCAGGCCCGCGAGCGAGAGCAGCGTTCCGCCGATGGTTAGCGGCCGCGGACGCCTCCGGCTGGCCGCCCAGAGCCACAGCACGATCATCACCGGGGCGAGGTATTCGAGCAGCAGAGCGACGCCGACGGACAGCCGGGCGACGGCGTTGAAGTAGAACAACTGGCAGGCGGCGACACCGATCAGGCCGAACAACAGGATGGTCAGCCAGTTGCTTCCAAGCTGATGCCACCGGCCGCGCAACGCGGCCACCGCGGGGACGGCCAGGACCAGCGCGGCTCCGGTGAGCCGGGCCGTCACCGCGGCGCCCGGCGTCCACCCCGTCTCCAGCAGCGCCTTGGCGAAGGAGCCGGAGAGGCCGAACACTGCCGAGGAAAACAAGGCCACCCCCAGGCCCGAGGCCAGGAAGCCCGAAGCCGCCGGCTTCGGGTTTTGGGCGCCGCGAGACAAGGGGCGGGATGCGGCCGGGGCTCCGGCGGGGCGGCGTGCGGCAGACACAGGCTATCTCCTGTCAGGAGTAAAGTTGGGTTATGGTCATGACAGTACGCCCGGCGAACGTAAGGAGTCAAGATGGTTTTTGCCCCTGACACGGAGGTTGCGCTGCGTTCGGTGGTCAGCCTGATCAACACGGCCGCCAACGGGGAGGAGCATCTGGCCACGGTCGCGGAGTTGGACCGGTTTCTCACGGCCGAGAGCTTTACCGGCTCACGGACCCGCGATGCCGCGGAACTGGCCAGCGTGCACCACCTGCGCGCCCGCCTCGCGGCGCTGTGGCTGGCCGACGAGGATACCGCCGTCGACACCGTCAACCGCCTGCTGCGCGAAGCCAAGGCCCTGCCGCAACTGATGAAGCACGACGGCTGGGACTGGCATCTGCACGCGACCACCCCCGAGGCGCCGCTGGCTGACCGGATGAGCACCGAGGCCGCGATGGGGCTGGTGGATGTGATCCGCAGCAAGGAAATGGACCGGATGCTGGTCTGCGCCGCAGACGATTGCGACGCCGTCGTGCTGGACCTCAGCCGGAACCGTTCGAAGCGCTATTGCGATACCGGGAACTGCGCCAACCGCGCACACGTCGCGGCCTACCGGGCCCGGAAGGCGGCGTCCTAGCCGCGTTCCGGCGGTGTCCTAGCGGATGTCGCCGCCGGTTTCCGCGTCGGGACCGGGCTGCGGGGCCCGGCTGCTGCGGGGCGGCGTCGGCCGCCGGGAGCTCAGGTTGACGCCGGAGCCCTTGCCGAGGTGCTCCGCGTTGTCCTTGTAGCTCATCGAGAGCATGGCTGCGAGCACGAGGGTGGCGATGAAGGCGATGCCCGCGCCGGTGAAGGCCAGATCGAAACGGGGCTCCTTGGCAGTTCCCCCGGATGCGAAGATCAGGACGGCGAAGAAAGCCAGCACTGCCCAGAACGCGGAGAACATGAGCGGTCCCTTGACCGAGGTCCGCAGGCTGCGGCCTTCTCCTGATTTCTGCTCTGCCAAGGTGCTTTCCTCCTGCCGCCAGCGCCGGTCGGGCCTGGCAGTCGTGATACCGAGATTGTTCTACGCCGGGTAGAACCTGTCCCTACTAGTTTACGGCCTCCGCGGAAACGCCCCGCCCATCGTGCCGCAGGGTCAGCCCGGCCAGGGTCCACAGCACGCCGCTGATGATTGCGCCGCCGCCGGCGACGCCGAGCAGCGCGTGCGGTCCGAGGTCAATGAAGAAGGGCAGCGCAACCGCGGTGCCGAGGCCGATCACGCCGGAGGCGACCCAGTCCCGCGCCAGGACCGAGCGGCGGCGCGCGGCCACACCCAGGTACAGTTCAGCGGCGCCGGCGAGTCCCAGGCCCAGGGCGCTGAGGGTTCCGAACAGCAGGCTTCCGGTGAGCAGCGCCACCGCGACGCCGGCGCCGGCCAGGACTGCGCCCGAGGCCGCGAGGGTCTTGGCGCCGCGTTCCCCGTGCGGCAGCCCGGTCTTCTTGACGCTCCAGACCAACACCACTCCGGTGGCCAGCAGGTAGAGGCCGCCCGCCCAGCCCATCCCCTCGACCGATGGTGCCGCCCAAAACACGGTGACGGCGCCGAACACCAGCGCGACGGCGGCCCGGACCAGCACTGGCCTCCACAGGTCCGTGGCGGCGGGCAGGGTTGAAGCGCGGGGGGCTGCGGGGAGAGTCACCTGACCAGTTTAGTAGGTGCCGGATGCAGGCCGCGCCGGGCCCCGCGGGCCGGCCTCGGTCTCACCGCGCGGCCGCGGCCTCACCGGGCACCGGGCAGCATCCACCGGTCCGTGCGTGCCCGCAGCCCCAGGGTGAGCGCACGGGCCAGCATGTAGCCCAGCGAGAACGCAGCCCAGAGCCAGAGCAGCGCGGCGCCCCCGTCGGCGCCCGAGAACCGGACCCACAACAGCAACGGCAGGTAGGCAGCGAGATTCACGACGCCGGCAATCGCGAGGTACCGCGCATCGCCGGCGCCGATCAGGACGCCGTCGAGGACAAAGACGTAGCCCGCGGCCGGTTGCCCGACTGCCAGGACCCAGAGGGCGAGCGTGAGGGCGGACCGGACGCCGCCGTCGACGGTGAACAGCAGCCCCGCCCACGGTGCGGCGGCGGCCAGCAGGACCCCGGTCAGCACGCCAAAGCCCAGCCCCCAGCGGACCATGGTTCCGGTGAGCTCCCGCGCCACCGCCGGGCGGGAGGCGCCGAGTTCCTTGCCGATCAGCGCCTGGGCGGCGATCGCAAGGGCGTCGAGGGCGAAGGCCAGGAAGGTGAACACGGTCATCGCCAGCTGGTGGGCGGCCAGATTGACCGGCCCCTGGGCGGTGGCCACCACGACGGTGGCGAGGATCGCGATCCTCAGGCTCAGCGTCCGGAGCATCAGCCACGAACCCACCCTGGCCAGGGCCCGGATGCCGTGCCAGTCGGGGACCAGGGACACCCCGTGGTTGCGGGCGTTGCGCTGCACCATCACGAGGTAGACCAGCGCCATGGCCCACTGGGCGATGCTGGTGCCGATGGCCGAGCCGGTGACCGAAAGCTCCAGCCCGTAGACCAGGAAGAGGTTCAGCACGATGTTGACCGTGAAGCCGGCGGCGGCCACTGCCAGCGGGGTCCGGGTGTCCTGCAGGCCCCGCAGTACCCCGGTGCCGGCGAAGATCAGCAGCGTCGCCACGAGGCCGGGCATGGACCAGCGCAGGTAGTCCACGGCGAACGTCCGCACTTCGCCGCGCGCGCCCATGAGGTCCAGGAGAGGTCCGGCTGCGAGGAATCCGGCCACTGCCAGGACGGCGCCAAGCAGCAGGGCGAGCCATACGCCGTCCCGGCCGGCGGCCAGCGCCTTCGGCAACTGGCCGTTGCCGATGGCGCGCGCCACGGCGGGAGTTGTTGAATAGGCGAGAAACACCATCAGCCCCACCGCGGTGTGCAGGACGGCCGAGGCCAGCCCGACGCCGGCGAGCTGCGCCACGCCCAGATGCCCGACGATCGCGGAGTCGGCGAGCAGGAAGAGCGGCTCGGCGATCAACGCCCCGAAGGCCGGGACGGCCAGGCGAAGAATTGCACGCCGCCGGACGGCCGGGGACGGGGGTGCGGGAGTCAGGGCGGAGGCTGGCACGCGACCACCCTAGCGGTCCTGTGGGCGGCGTACGACCTTGCATTAGTTGACTTTTCAACTTATTTCAGGAACACTATAGGTTGAATCTTCAACTATATCCGCGGCGGCGCGCCCCGTTGCGGTCCACCCAGGACGGTATCCCCATGAACCAGCCCACACTGACCACCACGGCCCGCACGATCCTGCGCATCGTCACCGGCTTCCTGTTTGCCGCCCACGGCTGGCAGAAATTCAACGAATGGACCATTGCCGGCACCCAGGCCGCCTTTGCGCAGATGGGCGTCCCGGCGGCCAACCTGATTGCCCCGGTCATCGCCACGCTGGAACTCGTCGGCGGCGTCGCGCTGATCCTCGGCGTCCTGACGCGCGTCTTTGCTGTGCTGCTCGCGGTGGACATGCTGGGCGCCCTGTTCCTTGTACATGCCGCGGCGGGAATATTCGCCGCCACGGGCGGCTACGAACTGGTGCTCATGCTGGCGGCCGCCGCTGTGGCCGTGGCCCTTGTCGGCGCCGGCAAGCTTTCCGTGGACAAGGCCCTCTTTGGCCGCACGGGCTCCAAGCTCAGCGTCCTGGTCTAGGAACTTATTTCGCAATAGCGCGCGACGGCGGGCGGTCACCTTTTGGGTGGCCGCCCACCGTCGTTCGTGTGTGGCGGCCTGCGCCGGAAATGTGTCGGCGCCCTGCGACGGTTCGCCGGGCCGTCAGTACACTCGCTTCCATGACTGAGACTCCCGACCACGCCGTCACACTGCGCTTCCTTGCCGCCCCCACGGACGTCGGCCACAGCGGCTCGGTGGATGCCGGGACGGTACTGGAGTGGGTGGACAAGGCGGCCTATGCGGCCGCCGTCGGCTGGGCGAAGTCCTACTGCGTGACCGCCTACGTGGGGAACATCCACTTCGCCGATCCGGTCAACAGCGGCGACATGGTGGAGGTCACGGCCACCATCGTGTACACCGGTCGGTCCTCCATGCACATCCGCACCGTGGTCTCTTCAGGCGACCCGAAGGGCGGTCCGGCCACGATGCGCAGCCAGTGCCTGGTGATCTTCGTGGCGGTGGGCGAAGACGGCAAGCCGAGTCCGGTGCCGCACTTTGAACCGACCACGCCGGGGGAAATCGAGCAGCGCGATCACGCGCTGGCGCGGATCAAGGTCCGCGAGGACATCGTCCAGGCCATGAGCGCGCAGGAATACACCGACGCCGGAACCGCCGAACGCGTCACGCTACGTTTCATGGCCGCGGCGACCGACGTGAACTGGGGCGGCAAGGTCCACGGCGGGATCGTCATGAAGTGGATCGACGAGGCCGCCTACGTCTGCGCCTCGCGTTACTGCGGCAAGGACACGGTGGCGGTCTTCTCCGGCGGCGTGCGGTTTTACCGGCCGCTGCTGATCGGCCATCTGGTGGAGGTGGAGGCCCGGCTGGTGTACACCGGCACGAAAGGCATGCACATTGCCGTCCACGTCCGCTCCGGCGACCCCAAGGGCCACGAACTGAACCTCACCACGTACTGCCTGACCGTCATGGTGGCGCGTGACCGGAGCGGCACGTCGGTGCCGATCCCGCAGTGGGTGCCGGTCTCGGAGGAAGACCGCCGGCTGCACGCCCACGCCCGGGAGCTGCTGGAAATCCGCGGCCAGGCGCCGGGCAACCGGCTGCCCAACCACCTGCTCTAGAAGCCGCCGCCGCTGCCCGCATCGCCCGCCATGTTGGCGAAACGGGAATAGTGGCCCTGGAAAGCGACCACAATGTCTTTGGTGGGGCCGTTGCGGTGCTTGGCGATGAGGATGTCCGCCTCGCCCGCCCGCGGTGATTCCTTGTCATAGACGTCTTCGCGGTGCAGCAGGATGACCATGTCAGCATCCTGCTCGATCGAGCCTGACTCGCGGAGGTCAGAGACCATGGGCCGCTTGTCCTGGCGCTGCTCCGAGCCACGGTTCAGCTGCGAGAGCGCAATCACGGGAACCTGGAGTTCCTTGGCCAGCAGCTTCAGGGCGCGGGAGAACTCGGAGACTTCCTGCTGGCGCGATTCCACCTTTTTGCCCGAACTCATGAGCTGCAGGTAGTCGAGGATGACCAGCTTGAGGTCGTGCTGCTGCTTCAGGCGGCGGCACTTGGCGCGGATCTCCATCAGCGACATGTTGGGGCTGTCGTCGATGAACAGCGGGGCGTCGTTCATCCGGCCCATGGTGGTGGCGATCTTGGACCATTGCTCGTCCTTGATGGTGCCCTTGCGAAGGTCCTGCAGGCCAATGGTGGCCTCCGCCGACAGCAGGCGCATGGCGATTTCGTTCCGGCCCATTTCCAGGGAGAACATCACGGTGGCCAGGTTATTCTTGATGGCCGCCGAGCGGGCGAAGTCCAGCGCGAAAGTGGACTTGCCGACGGCGGGGCGGGCGGCGATGACGATCATCTGGCCGGGGTGCAGGCCGTGGGTCAGCTCGTCCAGTTCGTAGAAGCCGGTGGGGACGCCCACCATCCCTTCGCCGCGGTGGCCGGAGGCCTCGATCTCATCCACGGTGGCTTCCATCACGTCTTTGAGGACGACGTAGTCCTCGGCGGTGCGGCGCTCGGCCACGGCATAGACCTCGGCCTGGGCCTGGTTGACCAGGTCTTCCACCTCGCCGTCCTGCCCGTAGCCGAGCTGGACGATCTTGGTGCCGGCGTTGACCAGCCGGCGCAGGACGGCCCGTTCGGCCACGATCTCGGCGTAGTAGCCGGCGTTCGCCGCGGTGGGGACGGTCTGGATCAGCTCGTGCAGGTAGGCCGGTCCGCCGATCCGGTTGATTTCGCCGCGCTTGGTCAGCTCATCCGAGACGGTGACGGCGTCGGCGGGTTCACCGCGGCCGTACAGGTCGATGATGGCCTCGTAGACGGTTTCGTGGGCGGGGCGGTAGAAGTCCTGGCCGCGAAGGATTTCCACGACGTCGGCAATGGCATCTTTGGAAAGCATCATGCCGCCCAGCACCGACTGCTCCGCGGGAATGTCCTGCGGCGGCTTGCGGCTGCCTTCGGCGCCCCGAGTGCCCTCAACCGAGTCCAGATGCGTAACTGACAAAACTGCCGTCCTTCATTGTGCGCCGGCGGAATCAAATTCGCCGGCGGCGCTAAGCCATGTGTTGTGGTGCCGCTGCCCCGCGACCCTGCAGTCATCCACCGTTTTATTCTTATCAGCGGGCTCCGACAGTTTGCCGGCCTGCGGGGTGCGGCTGCCC
This sequence comes from Arthrobacter sp., assembly GCA_026393275.1. Taxonomy (GTDB): domain Bacteria; phylum Actinomycetota; class Actinomycetes; order Actinomycetales; family Micrococcaceae; genus Arthrobacter. The sequence goes on along the minus strand of JAPLAM010000041.1, from coordinate 18,635 downwards.
TGCCGGACCCTTGCGGCGGTGTCGCGGAGAACCGGATTCCGGTGTCGCCAAGCTGGACACCCGCAACGTTATCCCCCGATCGGGCAGGCACCAACCCCGCTCCCCGGCGGGGCTGTGGATAAGTTGTGGACTAGTGCCACCTGCTTGTGCACAGCCTGTGGGTGGACCTGTGGATAGAGAAATTCTTTGCTTCCAAATCTACCTCTGACCTGCGGAAACACCTTCTTTTGCCTGTGGATCAAAATCATTTTTCCACAAGCTTCATCCACAGCTTGCAGCTCAGGGCTGGGGATACCGTCCCGCCGGCCGGAGCACAGGAGGCCGCCAATATGCGAATAATGTGATGCTTGTCGCGCGGGCGGGCGAGAATTGACGGTCTCGCTCAGGCCCGGTATGCCACACCCGGAATGTGCTGTGGATAACCGCTATCTGGCATAAGCTTTGGCCATGGGCGATGTATTGATCATCATGCTGCCCGCCCTCATCCTGGCGGCAGTGCTGTGGGCGGTCTCCGCGGCGCTGAAACCGCGCAATTTCGGCATCTCCGACGCCGAGCGCTACCAGCTGGAACTGGCCATGCGGTCGCGGGCCCACTACGAGGCGCAGGTCAAGGCCGCCATGGCCGCCCGCGCACGGGTGGATGCGGCGACCCGGCCCAGCCAGAACGAACAACAGCACTCGCAACAGGCGGAGCACGCCCGCGCCGGCCAGGGCACGCCCGCAGGCTCCTTCAAGGGTTCCTTTAGTGGCGCAGCGCGCCCCGGCTACCCGGGTGCTGTGCTCCCCGGAGGCCAGCTGAGTCCGCAGTTCACGTTCCAGCTCCAGGCCCTGGCCCGGTCCGGCCACAAGGTCCAGGCCATCAAGCTGCTCCGCCAGGCCACCCATTCAGACCTCTTGACCGCCAAGAATTACGTAGATCGGCTGTAGTCCATGGAAGCCCTGCTAGTCCCCCTCTTGATCCTCGTGCTCGTGGGCGTCGTCGTTGTACTGGCCGCCCGGGCCATGGGACGCCGCACGCCGCGGCATCCGCAGGACGAGGCTCCGCGGCCCATCCGCAATTCGGCGGAGCTGGCGCGCACTGCCGCCGCCCGGCTGGACCAGGAGCAGCACCGCCGTCTCTACGCCCTCATCGCCCAGGGCCAGGCCATGGGCGCCATCAAGCTCTATCTGGAAGCCACCGGCGAGGGCCTCCGCGCCTCCCGGGACGCCGTGGGCGCCCTGGCAGCCCACCCGCAGCCGTTCCGGCCGCAGCAGGCGCCTGAGCAGCCCTCCCACGACGACGAGGACGACGCCCCGCAGCGCTTTCCCTACCGGTACCGGGCGATTGCCAGCAAGGGCGACGTCACCCGCGAGGTCAGCAGCAATATGCTCAACGATGAAATTTACGGCCGGATCCGCACCCTGGCCCGGAGCGGCGACGCCGAAGCTGCCGCGGCGGCGTTGACCCGACACTCGGACATCTCCCTGAAGCAGGCCCGCGAGTTCATCGCCCTGCTCGAGGACTGACGAAGCCGACCGCCGCAGTGCCGGGCAGGAACTGGCCGGCCCCGCGGCGGGGCGTGGTGCTAGTTGCCGCCGGAGATCCCGGCGAGCAGCTGCTCGAACGGCAGCGACTCCAGCGGGGCCTGCCGGGACCGCGGCTGCGCGCCCTCGAGCAGACGGCTGAACTCGCTTGCCGCCCGCTCAATCCGCGCGGAGAGCGTCCCGCCGTCGCCGGCCGTTCCCCAGTCCTGCGGGCCGGCAAAGACGGCGGTGGCGGCGGTCCGGGTGCGCAGGTAGCTGAAGAGCGGCCGCATCGCGAAGTCCAGCACCATCTGGTGCCTGTCCGTGCCGGCCGTGGCGCCCAGCAGGACAGCCTTGCCCTCCAGTGACTTGGGGTCGAGCACGTCGATGAATGATTTGAACAGGCCGCTGTACGAGGCGCTGAAGACCGGGCTGACGGCGATGATGCCGTCGGAGGCCTCGACCCCGGCGATCACCTCGGCCAGACGCGGCGCGGCGTACCCGGTCACGAAGTTATTCGCGATGTCAACGGCCAGGTCCCGCAGTTCGACGACGTCGACCGTCACGGCATAGCCCGCGGCGGCGAGCTGGTGTTCGGCGGCCGCCGCCAGCTGGTCGGCGAGCAGGCGGCTCGACGACGGGACGCCGAGTCCGGCGGAGAGAACGGTAATGCGGCGGGTTTCCACGGTGTGCTCCTGTAGCTGATTCGCTATGTCGATATCTGTATGCATTTGCATCTACCTGTAGAAGCGGCGGCGCGCCAGCTTTATTCCCCGGCGCTTCCCGGCGCTTCCCGGCTGACAAGGCCGCGGCGGTCTGCGAGACTTCCGGCATGGCCCCGAACGAAACCCGCACCAAAGACCAAAACAAGACCCAGCCCTCCGGCGCGTCAGTGGAGGCGTTCCTCGCCGCCGTCGAGCATCCCGTCCGCCGGCGGGACGGTCTCCGCCTGCTGGCGCTGATGGCCGAGGTGACGGGCCAGGAAGCGGAGATGTGGGGACCGACGATTGTTGGCTTCGGGCGCTACCACTACAAGTACGAGACCGGACGCGAGGGCGATGCCCCCGCCGTCGGCTTTTCGCCCCGCAAAGCCAGCCTCTCGCTCTACGGCCTGGGCGGCGGCACGGCGTCGGACCCGCTGCTGGCACGGCTGGGCAAGCACAAGACCGGTGCGGGCTGTCTCTACATCAACACGCTCGACGACATCGACGAGGCGGTGCTCGCCGAGTTGGTTCAGGCCGGCTACCGGCACGTCATGACGGTCCTGCACCACGGCTGAGCCTGCGTTAAAGCAAGGAGGCCCCCGCGTCCGGTTCCCAGCGGGAATCCGGAGGCGGGGGCCTCCTGCGCAGATCAGTCAGTCAGAAAGACTACTTGCCTGCAACTACGTCGAGTTCGATCACAGCGGAAACGTCGTCGTGCAGACGGACGTTGGCCTGGTAGGAACCGGTCGACTTGATGTGAGCCGGCAGTTCTACCTTGCGCTTGTCGATGCGGCCGAGGCCGGCAGCCTCAACGGCGTCAGCCACGTCGGCCTGCTTGACGGTGCCGAACAGGCGTCCGGTCTCGCCAGCCTTGACGACCAGCTTGACCGGCTTGGCCTGCAGTGCAGCAGCCTGCTTCTGAGCGTCTTCCAAGGAAGCGTGCTCGCGGGCAACGCGAGCAGCCTTGATGGACTCAACCTGCTTCTCGCCACCCTTGGACCAGGTCAGGGCGAAGTTGCGGGGCAGCAGGTAGTTACGTGCGTAACCGTCCTTGACCTCGACAACGTCGCCAGCAGCACCGAGACCGGTGACTTCGTGGGTCAGAATGAGCTTTGCCATGTTAGTTAGTCCCTTCCCTAGCCGCGGCCAGCGCCGGAGTAAGGCAGCAGAGCAACTTCGCGGGCGTTCTTGATTGCCTGGGCGATTTTGCGCTGTTCCTGCACCGTGACACCGGTGACGCGACGGGCGCGGATCTTTCCGCGGTCGGAGATGAACTTGCGCAGCAATGCTACGTCCTTGTAGTCGATGACAGTGATGTCAGCGGCCTTCAAGGGGTTGGACTTTGGTTTGGGCTTACGGAGTTCAGCCTTAGCCATCGTGGAGCTCCTATTCGATGGAGCCCGTGGATATTGATCCACGGGATGGTGGTGATCCGCGGCGGTCGTCGCGAGGCTGCCATGCGGCTGCCTCGCGGGTCCCGACGTCGGACCTTAGATGTTGTTTAGAAGGGAGGTTCGGAATCCGGGCCGTTGCCCCAGCCGCCGCCTGCATTGCTGACCCCGGGCGTGGCCCAAGGGTCATCCTGCTGCTGTGCGGGCTGGTTGCCGCCCCAGGTTCCGCCCGAGTTGCCGCCCTGGTTTCCACCAGAGTTGCCACCGAAGCCGCCGCTGTTGCCGCCGCCGAAGCCACCCTGTCCGCCGTTTCCGGCACCCCCGGCGCCGGAGCGCTGGGTGCGGTTGACTTTGGCATTGGCGTACCGCAGGCTGGGGCCGATTTCGTCGACCTCAAGCTCGATAACGGTGCGCTTCTCGCCTTCCTTCGTTTCGTAGGAACGGCTCTTCAGCCGGCCGTTAACGATCACGCGCATGCCCTTGGTGAGGGACTCGGCGACGTTCTCGGCCGCTTCGCGCCATACCGATGCGCGGAGGAACAGGGTCTCCCCGTCCTTCCACTCATTGGACTGGCGGTCGAAGGTACGGGGCGTAGAAGCGATGGTGAAGTTCGCTACTGCCGAACCTGACGGTGTGAACCTCAGTTCGGGGTCATTGGTGAGATTACCGATGACCGTAATAGTGGTTTCGCCTGCCATCTACTGCCTCCTTGTTCGTTCCTGCGGTGTTAAAGAATGAGGGGTGAAGCTGATTACTCAGCAACAACCTTCTGCTCTTCGGGGCGGGTGATCTTGGTGCGCATGATGGTCTCATTGAGACTCAGCTGGCGGTCAAGTTCCTTGGCGGTAGCCGGCGCGGCGGTGAAGTTCACCACGGCGTAGATACCTTCGGACTTCTTCTGGATCTCGTAAGCCAGTCGACGACGGCCCCAGATGTCAACCTTTTCGATGGTTCCACCATCGGTGGTGATGACGTTCAGGAACTTCTGAAGCGTTGGCTCAACGGTACGCTCTTCGACCTCGGGGTCGATGATTACCATCAATTCGTAAGGACGCATATGTGAACCCACCTCCTTTGGGCTAAGCGGTTACGGCATTTCCGTAACAGGAGGTTCATTTGCGGTGCCCGTGCGGTGCATCGCCCCCGGAACGGAGGCGCGGCGCAGCACAGACTCCACTATCTTAGTGCATCCGGGCCGGTTTGGGCGATTTCTTGTGTGCCCACCGTAGGCGCGGCAGCGGTGCGGCGGGAAGCCGATCGCGCACCCATGTGGATAACCGGCCGGGTCGCAGCCGGTGGACGGGTGGCCCTGTCCGGCGCGATCATTCCGGCCGCCACGTCAACTTCGCGATCGGACTTGCCGGCCAACCAGCCGCCAAAGGGTCCGGCGCCGCACTACCTGTTTTTCGCCATCCGTCTACTTGATTGTCCGTGCGCCATAGTGCTCCGGCAGAACCGCAGCTATATTCACATCAACACAGAGCCATTTGGTCAGGGCTTTCGCTCCAGTCTCGGAGCGTTTACCCGGACCTTTGTTTTGCAGAAACAGGGGCCTGTGGCAGGTGAATACGTCACTTCGGTTCCGATTGTTTTGCCGAAATACCTGGAGCCCAACTGACGTCTCTTGGGGATGAAATGGGGGGGCCATGGTCCTGTTTGACCGAAAAACGTCGCTGCTCGGACGCGTGTGCGCGGGCCGCGGCACCCACCCGGGTACGAACTCCAACGTGCGGGAGCGAACATCAATCGGCTCCAACGCCACCATCGGCATGGGAGCTGCCTGCGCACGCGATGTCCCCGAGAGTGAGACCAGGGTTGGCGCCCCGGCAAACGCCGTCGTCCGCCAAGACCGTAACGAGGTATTTGCGTGAAGCAAACCCGAGCTTTAGAAGGGAGCCACTCATGAACTCTCCTACAAGGGTTCCGCTTGTTGACTTGGGAGCGCAACACGAGGAAATAGCCGCGGAGGTTGAAATCGGCATCAAGGAAGTGTTCGCCCAGACCTCCTTTATCGGCGGTGCGGCCGTGGCGGAATTTGAACAGGCCTACGCCGGATTTCTAAACGCCGGCCACTGCGTCGGGGTAGCCAACGGAACTGATGCCCTGGAAATGGCGCTGCGCTCGTGCGGCGTCCGCCCCGGCGGTGAAGTCATCGTTCCCGCCAACACGTTCATCGCCACGGCGGAGGCGGTCTCACGGATCGGCGCGACGCCGGTTCTCGTGGACGTGGACCCGGTCCACCTGTTGATTGATCCGGCGTTGGCGGCTGAAGCCGCGGGACCCCGGACCCAGGCCATTGTTCCCGTTCACCTCTTCGGCCAGACCGCACCGGTAGAACGGCTGGAATCCCTGGCGGCGTCCTGCGGGGCCGCCATAGTGGAGGATGCTGCCCAATCGCAGGGCGCCACACGCCATGGTCGCTTCGCCGGCACGCTTGGCAAGGCGGCCGGCACCAGCTTCTACCCCGGCAAGAACCTGGGTGCCGCCGGGGACGCCGGAGCCGTCACGACCAATGATCCCGAGGTGGCCGCCCGGGTGCGTCTGCTCGGTGCCCATGGCAGCCTGGTCAGGTACCAGCACGAGGCCATCGGGATGAACTCCCGGCTCGATACGCTGCAGGCCGTGGTCTTGAACGCCAAACTGCGCCGGCTGCACGGCTGGAACCAGCGACGGCGGCAGGCCGCTGAGCGCTACACCTCGCTGTTGTCTGGGCTGCCCGGCGTCGTCCTTCCGACCACTGCCGAAGGCAACGTTGACGTGTGGCACCTCTACGTCATCCGGGTCTGGGACCGCGACCACATCCTGGGCGAACTGCAGGCGGCAGGCATCGGTGCCGGCATCCACTACCCCGTGCCTCTTCATCTGAGCCAGGCGTACCGGGAACTAAACCATGGACGCGGTGATTTCCCGGTTGCAGAGCAGGCGGCCGACACCATTCTCTCCCTGCCGATCTATCCGCACATCACTGCCGAGCAACAGGAATATGTGGTCGAAAAGTTAGCAGTCGCGCTGGGACAGCAATGAAGACGAAGAGTCCGCCGGCCGGTGCGTCCAGTGCTTTCGCGTGGAGCATTCTTAATACCGTCATTTCACGGCTTGGAACTCTCGGAATTGGCATAGTCCTCGCGCGCCTGTTGGGCCCTGGTTCCTTCGGCACTTTTGCCGTAGCAATGGTCGCCCTCACGGCGATATTGAGCTTCAACGAGCTTGGCGTCTCCCTCGCTATTGTTCGGTGGCCCGGCGACCCGACCAAAATCGTACCCACAGTCAACACAATTTCCGTCCTTGGCAGTGGATTGTTCTGCGCTGGTGCAGTCATTGCCGCCCCGGTCTTTACGGCACTGATGGGAGACCCAAGCGCCACCGATGTGGTGCGGATCCTGATTCTGAGTGTCTTCGTGAACGGCGTTGTTGCCTCACCGGCTGCCCTGCTGCAGCGCGAATTCAGGGAGAAGACTCGGCTTGGGATCGACCAGGCCAATGTATGGATCGGCGCCGTCCTGTCCGTCGTCCTTGCCTTCGCGGGCATGGGTGCGATGGCGCTGGCGGTCGGCCGTCTGGCCGGCAGTTTAGTCTCAGGCGCAATGTTTCTGGCCGCCTCACCGGTGCCGTACCGCTTTGGGCTGGACCGTTCGCAGCTGGGGCCCTTATTGCGGTTCGGATTGCCGTTGGCCGGTACGAGCGTCATATTTTTTGGTGTCGGCTACGCGGACCAACTCACGGCTGGCGCGGTCCTCGGATCAACGGCCTTGGCCTTCTACGTGCTGGCTTTCAATCTATCGAACTGGCCCGTGAGCATCTTGGCTCAACCGCTTCGAAGGGTTGCGCCTGCTGCGTTTTCCGCGTTACAACTGGACCGACCCGGCATGAATTCCGCCATGACGTCGATTGCGGCGGTGCTGGCAGCGGCAACCCTCCCGCTGATTTTGTTTCTGGCCGGCGGCGCCGTGCCATTGGTGGATTTTGTCTACGGCGAAGCCTGGCTGACGGCCGCGACCGCCATTTCCTGGCTGGTCATCGCCGCGACCTGCAAAGTATTTTGCGATCTCGCCTACGACTATCTCGTGGTCCTCGGCCGGTCCGGGACAGTGTTCACAATCCAGGCCGGCAGCCTGCTGATTTTGGTCCCTGCCCTGGTCGCCGGGGCGTCTTGGTGGGGGCTTGGCGGGCTCGCCGCCGCACAGGCGGCCATAACGGGATGCGTGGTTCTTCCTTTGTACCTGTGGCAGCTCCGAGAAAATGGGCTGGCGATCAAGGGCATGCTGGCCAAGATCCGTTTCCCCCTTGCAGCCGGTTTGGTCACCGGTGTGGCAGCCCGCGTTCTGGCCATGACGGTGGCCGATCACCTCGTGGCCCTTTTCGCAGCAGCCACAATTGCGGTGCTGGTGACAGCCGTGCTGTTGTTCCGGCTGCGGGAGCAGATCCGGGAGCTTCAATCCATCGGAAGAGCCGCCACCGTGGAGGTACCGGCATGAGAATCCTTGTCTATCCGCATGACCTGGGGATCGGTGGCAGCCAGCTGAACGCCATCGAACTCGCCGCCGCGGTTCAGAAGCTCGGAAACGAAGTGGTGGTGTTCGGACGACCGGGCCCGCTCAATCAGCGCATCGAGGAGCTGGGGTTGGAGTTCATCCCATCCCCCGAACCGCACCGCAGACCGACCCCGTCCGTGGTCAACGCACTGATCCGGCTGGCCCGGGATCGTAAGCTCGACGTCATCCACGGCTATGAGTGGCCCCCGGCGATGGAAGGACTGATTGCTGCCCGACGATCTCGCGGCACCGCCGCCGTGGCCACCGTGATGTCAATGGCCGTGGCTCCGTTCATTCCCAAGGCCATGCCGCTGCTCGTAGGCACTCAAGAAATATTGAAGGCGGAACTGGACTTTGGGCGGACCATGGTCGCACTTCAGGAGCCGCCGGTCGACCTTGATGCCAACAATCCATCGTTGGACGTGGCGGCGCTGGAATTCCGACGGGTGTGGGGACTCGATCGCTCAGCGCATACCTTGGTCCTCGTGTCCAGGCTCGCAAAGGAGCTAAAACTCGAGGGCATTTTGGCCGCAATGGACTCCGTTCGGCTGTTGTCCCGGGAACTCCGCGTTCAACTTGTCATCACCGGCGACGGGCCGGCACGGTCGCTCGTCGAGGACCACGCCCAGACAGTCAACGCCGCGTGCGGTCGCCGGGCAATCGTGCTGACTGGTGAGCTTGACGACCCTCGGGCCGCCTATGCAGCGGCCGACGTTGCCCTTGGCATGGGCGGGTCGGCGTTGCGGGCACTGGCCTTCGCCAAGCCCCTTGTCGTTCAGGGCGAAAACGGGTTCTGGGAACTTCTTACACCGCAGAGTCTCCCCCAGTTTCTTGCGCAGGGCTGGTACGGCGTAGGTTCCGGAACCCAGAACGGAGCCGAGCGGCTGACAGATCTGCTCCTCGGCCTGCTTCCGGACCAGCCACGCCGAGACGGGCTTGCCAGCTTCGGGTTGGCTACTGTCCGGGAACGGTTCTCGCTGGCGCGCGGCGCCCTCGTACTGGAGGACTTTTACGCGCAAGCCATCGGCGTAGCCGGGGAGGCCAATCTGGTGCAGGACGTGGGAGCTTTCGCCCGATTTGTCGAGTATCACCTGGCCCAGAGGCTGCGTCGGGTACTGGGGCGGCCCGTTCCCGCGGATGACTTCAACTCTCGGCCAGTGGCGGGTCGCAAGCTTGAGAGATCTGCCCCCGATGCGCGCACGGTACGGCAGGCAGCCCCATGAAACACCGACAGACAACAGAGCAGGAAGTTCTCCTGTTCATTCCAGGGACCCGCTGGGACGACGTTCGAGGAACCGACTACAGGCTCGCGATGGCCTTGGCGGCTTACGTCCCGGTCCTGTGGGTTGATCCGCCCCTTCCCGTTCAGCTGGCTGTTCGACCGGGATCGAGACTGCGTCGACGAACCGTCGAAGTCACGGAGGTGGCACCCGGAATCACCCGGGTGCGTTCCCTGTCGGTCCCGGGCTTCACCCGACGAGGGTTCGCGGCCGTCGCCGGTTTTCTTCTGTCCCGCGCCATCAGGACAGCCCTCCGGAGTCAACAGTTGCGCCCCCTTGCGGTTGTTCTTTCCTCTCCGATCAGCAGGTTTCCCGTCGGAGTCGGGGGAACAAAGGTCTTGTATGTCACCGACGATTGGGTGGCGGGAGCCGAGCTCATGAACCTGTCCCGTCCGTTGGTGGAGCGCACGCTGCGGGACAACCTGCGAGAGGCCGATGTGTGTGCGGCGGTGTCTCCGCATCTCGGCGCTGTCCTTCGGGAGGCCCACGACTTTGCCGCTGGAGTTGTCCTGATCCCAAACGGATGCGAGCTCCCGGACCTTGGCGACGAGGGCGCTGAGCGCCATCGCAATGCTGGTCTGATCGGACAGCTGAATGAGCGGTTGGACATGCGGCTTCTGGAAGCTGTTGAGGATGCTGGTGTCCCGCTCCTCGTGATCGGCCCTCGCACCGATCACGACCCGGGCATGGGAAGACGGCTGGATGCCTTCCTTGCGGCACCCAACGTGACCTGGCTCGGTGAACTTCCATCGAAAGACCTGGCCCCGCACCTGGCTGAGATCGGTGTTGGGCTGACCCCCTACGCAGACACCGCCTTCAACCGCTCAAGTTTTCCACTCAAGACCCTGGAGTATCTCGCAGCTGGAATGCCGGTCGTGTCGAGTGACCTGCCGGCCGTCCGTTGGCTCAACACCGAGCTTGTCGCCGTCGCGTCGGACCCTGTCGACTTCGCAAACCAGGTCCAGAGGCTCCTCGACAACCCGGACGATGCCAGCCTCAGGAATTCGCGACGCGGCTTCGCAGCCCTACACACCTGGCAGGCCAGGGCGGTCCAGTTTCTCGGAGCCGTTCAAGAAGCCCAGGCGCAAGCGTCGTCGGAACAGGCCAGATTCTCAGGAACTTCGGGGCGGCGGCCGGATGGCAGCCATCAAGGACATCAATTCGAGAGCACAGGATCCTACCGGTGTTCTCAGCATCGGATCCGACGACTATTCATTTACCGAAAGGCTGGTCGCAATGTTTGAGGGCCGTGATGGGTGTGACTGCGTTTGGGCGGTGGGGCACGGCAAGGCCGCCCCCGAGTTTCGAACCATCCAACTGCCTCCGGGTTTCATCTACAAGGTGAAGCCATGAGCATCGGCGCCGATCACGTCCTGCTTACTCGGTTCAACCTTCCATCGGTGGGTGCTGAGAGCGTTGTTCGGGCGAAAGAAGGCTGGTTGCGTACACGGCTGGAGTTGTTTCGTCGGTTCTGTCTTCCGGCGGTGCTCCAACAGTCGCACCAAGAGTTCAAATGGATCATTTATCTCGATCCCGAAAGTCCCGAATGGCTTGTTAAATCGATGAACGAGCTCAATAGCCGCGGGACGTTCACGCCGATCTACCGGGCCGAAGTCGGCCGCGGCCAACTTCTTGAGGATCTCCAGTCCGTTTCGGGGGCCAAGCACCGGGACGTCATCACCACAAATCTGGACAACGACGATGGCCTGGCCTCAGACTTTGTCGAGCGTCTTCAGGCCGCTGAAATCAACGGTGCTCGTGCTGCGATTTACCTGACGCACGGTCTCATCAGGAAGGGGGCCCGGCTTTATCTCCGCCGGGACCGGGTAAACGCTTTTTGCTCGGTCAGGGAAAACTGGGAAGACGCCCGAACCTGCTGGTCCGACTGGCACAACCTGCTTGGAAGGTCAATGAACGTCAGAGAGCTTGCGGGTGCCCCGGCCTGGCTTCAGGTTGTCCACGGTTCAAACGTGAGCAACCGGATCCGCGGAAGGCGTGTTGCGGCTGCTCCCTATCGGAACACGTTTGGAAGTCTCTTGGACGGCGTCGATGACGTGGGCCGCCTCGACCTCGTAAGGGATATTGTGCTGGAGGGGCCACGCCGCATTGCCTTGGATTCGGGACGGTCCGTGCTGAAGCATGCGGCCATGACCGTGGTCGGCAAAGAAGGTCTCGACAAACTCAAGGCGGAGTGGGCAATTCGCAATGCCCGGCAGCCCGAGGCCAGCCCAATGCGTGCTACACGGGATGGCCGGATGAACATTCCGTAGGAAGACGGGTTGATGCTGCGTGCGGCGCGGCAGCAACCCGTCTGTCTGGGCGCTACGCCGCCGTGCGGAAGAACAGTTCGGTGACCATCGCCAGCCGGTGCGGGTCCTCGACACCGCACAGTTCGCGTGCCGAGTGCATCGAGAGCAGGGGAACGCCGACGTCGACCGTCCTGATCCCCTGCCGGGTGGCAGTCAACGGGCCGATCGTGGAACCGCAGGGCATCACGTTGTTGGAGACGAACTCCTGGTACGGGATCCCGGCGTCCGTGCAGAGCCGTGCCCACAGCGCCGCGCCGGCGGCGTCCGTGGCGTAGCGCTGGTTGGCGTTGATCTTCAGCAGCGGGCCGCCGTTCAGGGCAGGCCGGTTGGCCGGATCATGGCGCTCGGGATAGTTGGGGTGCACGGCATGGCCGGCGTCCGCAGATACGCAGAATGACGCCGCGAACGCCTGCCGCCGCTGGCTTGCAGTGGCGCCGAGCCCGTCGGAGATGCGCACCAGGATGTCCTCCAGGACCGGTCCGCAGGCCCCGGAACGCGAGGCGGAGCCAATTTCCTCGTGGTCGAAGGCGGCCAGCACGGCGATCGGGCCGCCGGCGGGGACCGCCCCGGTGGCGTGCCCGATGAGCGCCGCGAGCCCCGCATGGGTGGCGGAGAGGTTGTCCAGCCGGCCGGAGGCGAAGAACTCACCCTTGGCCCCGAACACAGCGGGAGCCTGGGTGTCCGCGATGACGACGTCGTAGCCGCCGATCTGCGCGGGGTCCACCGTTGCACCGGCCACCCGCGCCGCGAGCAGGCCCAGAAGGTCCGCGCCGGCGGGGTCGCCGAGGCCGAAGACCGGGTTCATGTGCTGTTGCTTGTCCAGGGCCAGGCCGTCGTTCACCGCGCGGTCCAGGTGGATCGCCAACTGCGGGAAGCGCAGCAGCGGCCCGGTGGCGGTCAGGTGCTGGGTGCCGTCCAGCATCACCAGCCGTCCGGCGAGCTGCAGTTCCCGGTCGAGCCAGGAGTTCAGCAGCGGACCGCCGTAGACCTCGACGCCGGCCTGCAGCCAGCCGAATTTACCGGTGGTGGGCTTGGGCTTCAGCTTGAACGACGGCGAATCGGTGTGCGCGCCGAGGATGTTGAAGCCGGTGGTGGGCCCGGCCCCCTGCGGCGTCACCCAGGCAATGAGAGCGCCGTCGCGGATCACGTAGAACTTGCCGGCGGATCCCGCCGCGCCGCCAGTGGCGCCTGCGGGGCCCTCGTCGTCGCCGTCGCCGTCAGATGTCCACGGCCGCAACTCATCGAGGCTGGTGAACCCTGCTTCGTCCAGCCGGCGGGCCGCCTCATGGACGGCATGGAAGCTCGACGGCGACGCGCTGACGTACGCGCCGAGGTCCTGGATGTGGTCTGCGGCAGTGGCGGAGGAAGGCATGGCTCCGAGTCTAGCGCCGCGGCATCACAGGGGCGTCGAGCCCGACCGTGCTCCCGGCCGGCCCCGAACCCGGACATGCCCACTTTGCGGACGCAGGACTGGACATGTCCCCACAGCCCCCTGGACATGCCCTTGTTCCCGACGCAGGACTGCACATGTCCCCCGCAGCCCCCTGGACATGCCCTCCGCTGGAGGCGGCGAATGGACATAGTGGCACTATGTCCATCGCTGGTCGCCGGCGTTGGGCATGTCCGGTGGCGCGGTGGTGCGGAGCGGTCCGGTGGCGCTGGTCGTGCGGTGCGGTTTACGACACCGGGCCTACGCCGGCCCGAGCAGCCTCATCGGCAGGAACGTCCTCGCCAGCGGCGTCGACGTCGGCAGGACGGCGTCCGGCCGTATCGCCCGAGCCCGAGGCCGGGGCGGTTCCGTTCCTGCGGTAGCGCCAGAGCCCGAGGCCGACCACGACGGCGGCCAAGGCCAGGGAAAGCAGCAACGACTCCCGCGTGGTGTCCAGTACCACCATGCCCACCAGCAACGCGACGATGCTGACGATCGCCACCCAGGTCAGGTACGGGAAGAGCCACATCTTCAGTTGAAGTTCCTGGGCCGCAGAGCCCATCCGGCGGCGGAGGATCAGCTGCGATACGGAAATGACCAGCCAGACGAACAGGGCGATGGCACCCGAGGTGTTGACCAGGAACAGGAACACGGTGTCAGGGGCGATGTAGTTCAGGCCAACGGTGACAAAACCGACCACTGTGGAGGCCAGAACCGCGGAGGACGGCACGCCGCGCTTGGAGATCCGCATCCAGGAGCGGGGCGCGTCGCCGCGGCGGGAGAGCGAGAAAAGCATGCGGCTGGCCGTGTAGAGGCCCGAGTTGAGGCAGGACAGCACCGAGGTCAGCACGACGATGTCCATGATGGTTCCGGCGCCGGGGATCCCGAAGAGTTCGATCACGGCGACGTACGGGCTCTTCGCCACGGAGGCGGAGTTCCACGGCAGCAGGGTCACCACGATGGCGATGGAGCCGATGTAGAACACCAGGATGCGCCAGACCGTGGACTTCACGGCCTTCTTGACGGCGTCGACCGGGTTCTCGGATTCACCGGCGGCGATGGTCGCGATTTCGGCGCCGAAGAAGGAGAAAACGACCACCAGGATGCCGGCCAGCACCGCACCCGGACCGTTGGGCATGAAACCGCCCTTGCCGGTGAGGTTGTCCAGGCCCGGGGCCGGGACGCCGGGAATCAGGCCGAGGATGGCGGCGATGCCGAACAGCAGGAACAGCACGATCGCGGCCACCTTGATGGAGGCAAACCAGAATTCGAACTCGCCGTACGATTTCACGGAGCCGAGGTTGGTGAGGGTGAGCAGCACCATCAGGGCCAGCGCCCAGACCCATTGGTCAATGCCTGGCACCCACCGGTGCATGATGGCAGCGCCCGCCGTGGCCTCGATGCCGAGCACGATGATCCAGAACCAGGCATACAGCCAGCCGATGCTGAAGCCGGCCCAGCGGCCCAACGCCTTGTCCGCATAGGTGGAAAACGAACCGGTCTCCGGGTTGGCAGCCGCCATTTCGCCGAGCATGCGCATGACGAGGATGACCACGAGGCCCGCCGCCAGGTAGGCGACGAGGATACCAGGGCCGGCCTGCTGGATTGCGGCGCCGGAGCCGACGAAAAGCCCGGCACCAATGACGCCTGCGATGGCGATCATGGACAGATGCCGCGGTTTCAGGGATTTGGAAAGTTGCTGGTCAGCCTGCATTAAGCGCCGTCCTTCGTGGGTGGTGGCGGCCCGGGCCCCGTGCCAGGCAAGACCCCGGAGGGATGTGCAGGCACGGATGTGTTGCGGACCACAATGTCGTTTCACCCTAGACCGCCAGACAGAGGCGCTGTCCTGTGCAATCCCACAGATTACGCACCCCAATTTGGGGCGCAACTCCAACCGGAGGGCTCTGAGGGCACACGTTGTTGCCCTGGGGGCAATTCTCGAATGTGCCTGAAACCACTGCTTCAGGCCAGCATAGGGTTCAGCAGTCCGGCTCGGCACTCCGGCTCAATAGTCCGGGTTGCTTGGCACCACCAGGCCGGTTTCGTAGGCGTACACCACGGCCTGGACCCGGTCCCGGAGCTGCAGCTTGTTCAGGATGCGCCGCACATGGGTTTTCACGGTCGCTTCCGAGAGGAAGTATCGGTGCGCGATTTCCGCGTTGGAAAGACCCTCGGAGATGGCCTCCAGCATCTCGGTTTCGCGCGGGGTGAGATCCTCCAGCAGCGGATCCCTGGCCGCCCGGGCCCCGGAGGGCTGCAACGGCGCTGCGCCGTCTCCCGCCGGCCGGCCGCTGCGCACATACGTCTCGAGGAGCCGCTGCGTGATGCGCGGCGCCACGACGGCGTCGCCGCCGGCCACGACCCGGACGGCGTTCACCAGCTCGGCGGGCGCCACATCCTTGAGCAAGAACGCGGATGCTCCGGCCTGCAGCCCGGCGAAGGCGTACTCGTCCAGGTCGAAGGTGGTCAAGATGATGATCCGGGCTGCCGACCCGGCGGAGGTGATGGCCCGCGTCGCTTCGATCCCGTCGAGCACTGGCATCCGCACGTCCATCAGCACGACGTCGGGCCGAAGCTCGGCGACCAGGCGCACGGCCTCGGCCCCCTCGGAGGCCTCCCCGACGACGCAGAGGCCCTCCTCGCCTTCGAGGATCAGCCGGAACCCCATCCGGAGCAGGGGCTGGTCATCGACCAGCAGGACGCGGATCGGTCCGGAATCACTCATCGGTTCTCCTTCTCTCCGTTGCAGCTCAAGGCGGCGCGCACCAGCCAGCCGCCGTTCGCCGCCGGTCCGGCTTCCACGCCGCCGGCGTAGATCCGGGTGCGTTCCCGCATCCCCGGCACGCCCTGGCCGGAGCCGAGCGGCCCGGCCGCGGGCTCAAGGCTCCCCTTGCCGTCGTCCTGCACCTCGATGGTGACGGCATCGCCCGTCCGGGCAATCCTGACATCCACGCGGCCCAGGGACCGGCCGTAGCGCAGCACGTTGGTCAGGGACTCCTGCACAATCCGGTACACCGTCAGCAGGAACGCGGTGTCCTCCGGGAGCGCGGGTCCGGTGTGCGAGTAGTGCAGCGGCAGCCCCGCGGTGCGGAATCCCGCCAGCAGCCTGGTCAGATCGTCGGCAGTCACGAGCGGCTCCCGGGGCGCAGGTCCGTTGGCGGAGTCATCGCGCAGGACGCCGAGCACCCGGCGCATGTCCGCCATTGCGGTGCGGCCCGTGCGGGACAGTTCGCCCAGGACGTCCGCGGCCCGTTCCGGATCCTTTTCGAGTACGACGGCGGCGCCGTCGGACAGGCTGATCATCACCGTGAGCGAATGGGCCACGACGTCGTGCATTTCCCGGGCGATCCGGTTGCGTTCGTTGACGGAGCCAAGCTGGGCCGTGGTCGCGGCCCACGCAGTGATTTCCTGCTCGTGCTCGCGCCGTTGCCGGACCGAGATGCCGATGCCGGCCGCGATGACATTGGAGAGCGTGACGCCAAGCCCGGCGGCGATGCTGGCGACCAGCTGGAAGTTTGCCGGCGCGCTCACCGTCAGGGCCGGCAAACGCCCGTCCAACGGTCCGGCCGCCAGCATCAAATACAGCACCGCCAGCGGCACCGTCGAAAGGGCCAGTGCGATCAGAGTGAAGCGCCGGGGGCGGGCCACGGCGACCGAGTAGAGCGCAAACCACAACCCGGCCGAGGCATTGGACCCCCACGGATGCAGCGAGCACACCCAAAGTTCCAGGACAGCGACGGCCACCAGCACCGGGACCGGGTGCGATCGGCGGAAGAGCAGCCCCGCGGCCGCGGCGGCGAGCAGAACCACCACCGGCCAGGTCCCGCTGCGCACCGACTCCACCGCCGTCGGGGTAACCAGGACCAGGTAGGCGAGCACCACGAGGGCATCCATCACCCGGGGGCGGCGGAATAGGAAGCGGCGGAGCCGACCGCGGCGTCGGGCCGTGATTTCGGCGAAGGACGCGCCGGCCTGTGCGGCCGGCGCGTCCTCGAGGGGTCCTGCGTCAATCATGCTCAGAGCTTAGACGCTGCCTGCTAGACGTCCCGCTTCTTGAGCAGGATGCCGGCCAGCAGCACCGGGATGATGACCCAAGCGCCGAGGACGAGGGCGGCCTGCCAGGCTTCCAGCGTGTCCGGAACATGTTCTGCGGCAGTCATCGGTGCCAGCGTGTTGTCGGGGATGAATTTACGGAGTTCCTTGACGAAGTCGCCCTGGATGATCTGCAGGGCGATCGGCAGCACAAAGAAGATGCCCACCAGGCTCATGATGCCGCCGGCGGAGTTCCGGATCAGGGCACCGAGGGCCATCCCGATCGCGGCGACGGCGGCAACGTACGCGCTGTTGATGAGCAGGGTCCGATAGTAGTGCCCGCTGGAGACGTCGAGGGTGTGGCCGTACTGGTCGAGGATCGGCACGGCGACCAGGCCGGCCAGGTAGAGCGACAGTGCCGTGACCAGGAAGGCGGACACTAGGACGACGAGGAGTTTGGCCGCGAAGGCCGGGATCCGCTTCGGGACGGCGGTGAACGTGGACCGCGCCATTCCCGTGGTGAATTCGGAGCTGATGATCAGCACCGCCAGCGAGCCGAGGATCAGCTGCGCGAACGAAATGCCGGCGCTCGGAGCCGACGCGGCGATGTCGCCCTGGGCCGCCAGCGCTGCGGACCGCTGCGGATTCGCGTTGGAGGCCTGCAACGCCTGGCCGATCCCCCAGGCCGCGAGGGCACCGACCCCCACAATGACGGCGACGGTGGCACCGAGCAGGATCAGCGTGGACAGCAGGGTGCGGAATTTGATGAATTCGGAATTGAGGACCCGAAGGAAGCTCGGGCCCGGGCCGTTGCTAAGACCGTCGCCGGGCCGGTCACCGGCCGTGCCGGCGTGCGCACCGCGGCGGGACGGGGTGGATTCGAGAGTAGTTGAGCTCATGGCTTAGTTGCCTCCGGACTGGACAGGAGCCGGGGCGCCCGTGGTGATCAGCGAGTGGTATTCGACCTCATCCTTGGTCAACTCCATGTAGGCCTCCTCGAGGCTGGCCTGGAGCGGGGTGAGTTCGTAGATCATGACGTGGTTGTCGAGGGCGGTGCGGGCGATCTGCCGCGGGTCCAGCCCCGTTACTTCGAGGAGTTCGTTCTCCCGCGCCTCGACGGAGACGCCGGCGCCGGCCAGCAGGCGCATCAGGTGGTCCGGCTGGTCGGTGCGGACCCGGGTGCGGCCCTGGCCGTTGCCGCTGATGATCTCCTGGATCGGGGCGTCGGCGATGATCCGGCCGCGGCCAATCACGATCAGATGGTCCGCGGTGACGGCCATTTCGCTCATCAGGTGGCTGGACAGGAAGACCGTGCGGCCTTCGGAGGCCAGGTACTTGACCAGGTTGCGGACCCAGACCACGCCCTCCGGGTCCAGTCCGTTAACCGGCTCGTCCAGGATGACGGTCTGCGGGTCGCCGAGCAACGCGGCCGCGATCCCCAGCCGCTGGCCCATG
>JAPLAM010000095.1 GCA_026393275.1 Arthrobacter sp. | reverse complement strand
GCCCCAGGAGCAGACCAGGTCCACGTACTCATCGCCGTCGGCATCGGTCAGGTAAGGTCCCTTGGCGGCGACCATGAAGCGCGGCGTGCCGCCTACCGAGCCGAAGGCACGGACCGGCGAGTTGACCCCGCCGGGCATGAGTCCGCGGGCACGGTCGAAAAGTTCCTCATTGCGAGGGTGGCTGGAAGTCATGGTTCCTATTCTTTCAGTGATGGCTGTGGCCGGTCACGGCCGGGCTACGCGCCGGCCAGCAGGGCGGCCACGCGGGGCGCCACCTCGGTGCCGAACAGCTCGATGGAGCGCATCATGGCGGCGTGCGGGAGCGTGCCGTTGCTGTACTTGAGGTCGAAGCGGTCCACGCCCAGGTTCTTCTTCAAGAGGGCGATCTTGGCGGCGACGGTTTCGGGTGAGCCGACGTAGAGTGCCCCCTCGGCGGTGCACATGGCGTCGAACTCGCCCCGGCTGCCGGGGCCCCAGCCGCGCTCCGCGCCCAGCCGGTTGCGCATCGCGATCCAGTGCGGGAAGAACTCTTCCCGCGCTTCTTCGTCTGTGGCGGCGACGTGGCCGGGCGAATGCGTGGCGACTTGCTGCATGGGATGCCCGTACTTGGCCATCGCCTCGCGGTAGAGCCCTGCCAGCGGGCCGAAGGACCGGGGCTCGCCGCCGATGATGGCGAAGATGATCGGGTAGCCGTATTCGGCGCATCGAAGCACCGACTCGGGCGTCCCGCCGACGCCGATCCAGGCCGGCAGCAGGTGGTGCTCCAGCGGCGGGTAGACGCTGAGCCCGTTGATGGCGGGGCGGGTCCGGCCCTCCCATTTGATCGGCTTCTGTGCACGGACCTTGTCGAAAAGCTCGAGTTTTTCCTCGAACAGGACCTCGTAGTCGGCCAGGTCCAGGCCGAACAGCGGGAAGGACTCCACGAAGGAGCCGCGGCCCAGCATGACCTCGGCCCGGCCGTTGGAGATCGCGTCGACGGTGGCGAAGCGCTGGAAGACCCGGATCGGGTCATCGGAGCTGAGCACGGTGACGGCGGAACCGAGCCGGATGTTCTTGGTCCGGGCGGCCGCGGCGGCGAGGAACACCTCCGGGGCGGACACGGCAAAGTCGCGGCGGTGGTGCTCCCCCACGCCAAAGGCGTGCAGCCCCACCTGGTCGGCGAGCTCGGCCTGTTCCAGCAGTTGGCGCAGCACCTGGGCGTGCGGGACGGGCTGCCCGTCGGGGAACACGCCGACGTCGCCGAAGGTGTTCAGTCCGAGCAGGATGGTTTCTGCGCCCACCGGGGCGGTGGGGTTGGCCGCGGAGGCGGAGTCCGGCAGTGTCGAGGTGTTCATCAGGACTCCTTCAGCCAGCCGGCGAGTTCGCTCGCCCAGTAGGTCAGGACCAGGTTGGCGCCGGCGCGCTTGATGCCCAGCACGGATTCGGTGATGGCCGCGCGGCGGTCGATCCAGCCGTTCGCGGCGGCGGCCTCGATCATCGAGTACTCGCCGGAGATCTGGTAGGCGGCCACCGGCACCGGGCTCATCGCGGCGACGTCGGCGAGGATGTCGAGGTAGCTCATGGCGGGTTTGACCATCACCATGTCGGCGCCCTCCTCAAGGTCCAGTTCCACCTCGAGGATCGCTTCGCGCCGGTTGGCGGCGTCCATCTGATAGGTGCGCCGGTCCCCGGTGAGCTGCGAGTCGACGGCTTCGCGGAACGGGCCGTAGAAGGCGGAAGCGTACTTGGCGGCGTAGGCCACCACCGCGGTGTTGGCGTGTCCCGCATCTTCCAGGGCCTGGCGGATCACGGCGACCTGGCCGTCCATCATGCCGGAGGGGCCAAGCACATGCGCGCCGGCCTCGGCCTGGGCCACGGCCATCTGCCCGTAGATCTCGAGCGTCGCGTCGTTGTCCACGTAGCCGTGCGCGTCCAGGACGCCGCAGTGGCCGTGGTCGGTGAATTCGTCCAGACAGACGTCGCTCATGATGACCAGCTCGTCGCCGACTTCGGCCTTTACGTCACGGATCGCCTTGTTCAGCACGCCCTCCGGGTCCAGCGAGGCGGTGCCGAGGGCGTCCCGTTCGGCCGGAACGCCGAAGAGCATGATGCCGCCGACGCCCAGCTGCACGGCCTCGGCGGCGGCACGCTTGAGCGTTTCGGTGGTGTGCTGCTGCACGCCGGGCATCGAGGCGATCGGATTCGGCTCGGACAGGCCCTCGCGGATGAAGGCAGGCAGAATAAGGTCGGCCGCGGAGAGCCTGTGTTCGGCCGTGAGCCGGCGCATCGCGGGGGTGGTGCGGAGCCGGCGGGGACGGTGGGTCGGGAAACTCATGGCTGGTCCTTCACAGTTTGCTGGTGGACGGGGTGGAATGGGGCTGCCCGGGATCCAGGGCCTCGATGACGGCGGCGACGAGTCCGGAGGCGGTGGGTTCCTCGGCGACGGCGGCGACTGTCAGGCCGAGCGCCCCGGCCTGGGCCGCCGTCGACCGTCCGATCGCCACAAAACGGCAGTCGCCCAGCGGCGACAGTCCCGCGTGGACGCGGCGGGCGGCACTCGGTGAGGCGGCGACGACGGCGTGCAGCGTGCCGGCGTCGACGGCGGCCTTCGCGGCCGCCGGGGTGAGGACGGCGGCGTCGTGCTCCTGCGGCGCCGGAGCGCCGGCCAGGCTGCGTCCCGGGTCGGCCGGGTAGTCGACGGTCCGGTAGGCGGTGACGGCCTGGACCAACGCGCCGAGGGATTCCAGACCCCGGCGGAGCCCCGGGTCGGCGATGTCCGCCTGCGGCAGCAGTACGCTGAACCGGCCGCGGGGCCAGATGTCGAGCAGACCCGCCCCGGACTGCTGACCGGCGGGAGCGAGATCGACCGGGATATCCAGGGCCTTGAGCATTTGGCGGGTGGCCGGCCCGATGGCGGCCACCCGCAGGCTGCCCGGCAGCCAGGCGCTGAGCTGCGCACCACGCTCGGCGGCCATCACCTCGAGGACCCGGACAGTGGTGACGCTGCTGACCACGAGCCATGAGTAGCCGCCGGCCCCGAGCGCGTCGAAGGCCACGTCGAGCGAGTGCTGGTCGGAGGCGCGCTCAAAGTCGATCAGCGGAAACAGCAGCGGCTCGGCGCCGGCCTCGCGCAGTGCGGACACCAGCGCACTGGCCCGGTCCGGGCTGCGGGTGACCAGGACCCGGGCACCTTCAAGCGCCCTCGGCCCGGCGGTCCCGTCCGGCCGGGGCGTAGCGCTGCGGCGTCCCATCAGGTGAGAATCCCTCCGGCTCAGGAGGCAGCCAGGTCGGCGATGTCGGCCGCGCCGGCCGCCAGCAGTGCTTCGGCCAGCTCGATTCCCAGCAGGGTGGCGCCGACTTCGGTCAGCCCGTCGGTGGCCTTTTTGTCGCGGACCGTCGCGGTGCCGTCCACGGCGCAGACGACGGCTTCGAGGTGCAGCATGCTGCCCTTGCGGAAGGCGTAGGCGCCCACCGGGGCGGCGCAGCCGGCTTCCAGCCGGGCCAGGAGCGCCCGTTCCGCCGTGACGGCCAGCCGGGTGTCCGGATCGTCCAGGGCCGCGAGGGCCTGGGCGAGGACGCCCTGGGATCCTTCGGTGGAACCCGCCTTGCGGGGAGCGTCGGCGGTGCGGCATTCGATCGCGAGGGATCCCTGCCCGGCGGCCGGGAGCATCACGTCGGTCTCGAGGTACTCGCTGACGGCGTCGAGCCGGCCGATCCGGTGCAGCCCGGCGGCGGCAAGCACGACGGCGTCGAGGTCGCCGGACTTTCCTACGACGACGGCGTCGGTGCTGTTGCCCGGCAGGCCCGGCACGCGGCCCAGACGGGTGTCCACGTTGCCGCGGATGTCGCGGATGTCCAGGTCCGGCCGGGCAGCGCGCAGCTGGGCGGCCCGCCGCGGGGAGCCCGTGCCCACCTTGGCGCCGGCCGGCAGTTCGTCGAGCTTGAGCCCGTCCCGCGCGCAGAGCACGTCCCGGACGTCCACGCGTTTCGGCGTGGCGGCGAGGGTCAGGCCGAGGGCGGCACCGGTGGGCAGGTCCTTCAGCGAGTGGACAGCGACGTCGCAGGCGTCCAGGAGCAGCGCGTCGCGCAGCGCCGCGACGAACACGCCGGTGCCGCCCATTTGGGCGAGCGATCCGGTGAGCACGTCGCCGTCGGTGCGGATGTGCACCAGTTCCACCGGGAACCCGCCGACGGCGGCCAACTGGTCCGCGGTCTGCTGGGTCTGCGTGAGGGCAAGTTTGCTGGCCCGGGTGCCGATCCGGATGGTCACGGCGCGGCCTGGCCTGCCGGAGCGGAGGAGCCAGCCGGGGACGCCGTATCCGCGGCTGCCGGTGCTGCTGCCGGGTAGGGGTCGTGCCCCGTCCCGACGGTTGTGTCCGCGCCCGCGATGGTGGGCTTTTCGCCGCGGAAGTTGGCGCAGCAGCCGGGCCGGCAGACGTCGTACCAGGGGCCGAGCTTGGTCAGGTGCGGCCGGTCGGCGATGTTGTTGGCGGCGGTCCGCTCGCAGATCAGGTCCACGATCCCGCTCACGAACTTGGCGTGCGTCCCTGGCGTGGGGACGCGGGTGGCCGCGAGGCCCAGCTTGCCGCAGGTTTCGAGGGCCTCGGTATCGAGGTCCCAGACGACTTCCATGTGGTCGCTGACGAAGCCCAGCGGCACGATCACGACCCCCTTGACGCCTTGGCCCGCGAGCTCTTCGATGGCGTCGTTGATGTCGGGTTCAAGCCATGGCACGTGCGGCGCACCGGATCGCGACTGGTACACGAGGGACCACGGAGCGGTCAGGCCGGTCTCGGCTTCGACCCGGCGGATGACCTCGGTGCCGGTTGCCAGGTGCTGCGCGACGTAGGCGGAGTCCTGTTCGAACTGGCGCGGCTCGGCGTCGGAGCGGCCGGCGGCGTCGGCGTCGCGGGTGGGGATGGAGTGGGTCGCGAAGAGGATGTGGACCGGCGCGTCCGGGGTGCCGGCGGCGGCCAGCTGCGCCCGGACGTCGGCGAGGCCGGCGGCGGTGCCCTCGATGAACGGCTCCACGAAGCCGGGGTGGTCGAAGTACTGGCGGACCTTGTCCACCTCGAGTTTGCCGTCCAGCCCGGTTGCGGTCAGCGCCACGCCGATGTCCTCGCGGTACTGCCGGCAGCTGGAGTAGCAGGAGTAGGCGCTGGTGGTGACCATCAGGACCTTGCGGTGCCCGGCGTCGTAGATGTCCTGCAGGGTCTGCGGGATGTAGGGGTCCCAGTTGCGGTTGCCCCAGAAGACCGGCAGGCCGATGCCGCGCGCGGCGAGTTCGGCTTCCATGGCGGCCTTGAGCCGCCGGTTCTGCTGGTTGATGGGGCTGATGCCGCCGTTGGCGCGGTAGTGGTGCGAGACCTCTTCGAGCCGTTCGTCCGGGATGCCGCGGCCCCGGGTGACGTTGCGCAGGAACGGGATGACGTCTTCCTGGCCTTCGGGGCCGCCGAAGGAGGCGAGCAGCACGGCGTCGTAGTCCTTGGGCGCCAGCCGGCCGGCCTCGGTGACGGGATTCACGCCGGTGACAGCAGCCCCTTGAGGATCCTGATGATCCAGCGGGCTCATGCGAGGACCTCGGCAATCTCGACGGCACTGACCCGGCGGCCGGTGTAGAAGGGGATTTCCTCGCGCACGTGGTGGCGGGCATCGGTGGCGCGCAGGTGGCGCATCAGGTCCACGAGGTCCACGAGCTCCGGGGCTTCGAGGCCCAGGATCCATTCCCAGTCCCCCAGCGCGAAGGAGGACACGGTGTTGGAGATGACCTGCGGGAAGTCGCGGCCCAGCATGCCGTGGTCGCGGAGCATCGCGCCGCGTTCGGCGTCCGGGAGCAGATACCACTCGTAGGAGCGTACGAAGGGGTAGACGCAGAGCCACTCGGCCGGTTCCACGCCGCGGGAGAACGCCGGGGTGTGGTTCTTGGCGAACTCGGCCTCGCGGTGCACGCCCATGGCGGACCAGGCGATCTCGGTACCGGTGAACAGCTTGCTGCGGCGGATGTCACGCACCGCACGCTGCAGCGCTTCGGCCCGCGGGCCGTGGAGCCAGATCATGATGTCCGCGTCCGAGCGCATGGCGGAAACGTCGTAGCTGCCGCGGTGGACGACCCCGTCCTCCGCCAGTCGGTCGAGGAGCGCCTCGAAGTCCTCGGCGGCGTCGCCGCTGCGCAGGACGTCGGCAGAGCGCTTGAAGACCGTCCAGAGCGTGAAGAACTGCTCGGTCGATTCTTCGGCTGCTGTTTTTCCGGTTTTAGTGACAGATTCGGCAGAAGTGTGGCTCATGGATACCAGTCTGCCCCCTCCCCCGAGCTAAGTCGAAATGGAGCACTTCTACAGCGCGTAGAAGTGCTTAATTTCACACGGGGCGGTTCCGGCGGCCCGCCGCTCGTCTCGGAACAGGGCGGTCGGCGCCGATCACCAGGCCTGAGTCTCTCCCGAAGAATCGGCGAGCACCCGTTTGCCGCAGATGGCCGCTAAGGGACCCCCAAAACGGCCTTTCCTGGCAAATCGACGGCGCACCCGATCACCCTTCGATGCCTCTTCGGAAGAAGCGGGCGGCCTAGATCCTGCGCAGCCGGAGGACGACGACGCCCGCGCCCAGGGACACGGCAATCAGGCAGATTCCCCAGCCAACCAGGGCGGAGGGGCCTGCCGGTTCGACGGCGGAGGCGGCCTGCATCCCGTCCCCGGACTTGGCGGCGGCGCTCGGGGATGCTGCCGTGGCTGCGGCCGTCATGGCGCCGGACCGGGGCGCGCCGCCGGGGGCGGCCGACGGCGTGCCAGGCGCACCGCCGGGGGCGGTGCTGCCGGCGGCGGCTGGGTCGGCGCCCGCGCCGGGGGCGGCGTTGCCCGCGGTGTCCTGTGCTGGCGCTTGGCCCGGCGCAGGGGCCTGCTGGCTGCCGGTCGGCTGGCCGGTTACCGGCTGCGGCGTCGACGTCGCGGATTCGGACGGAACCGGCTGTGGCGCGGGAGTGGTGGGCGCGGCCGGCGGAACGGTGGCCCGCCGGGAAGCGCGCTGATCCGGGCTCTCCGAGGGTGCGGGCGCCGTCGACGTCGGCGGGGCAGTGCTTTGAGTTGGCCCGGGAGTGGCGGAGCCGGACGTCGGCGAGGGAGACGGAGAGCCCAGGAGGCCGCCGAGCACCCCGTCGATGCCGACCGAAATGGAGGCCGACGGCGCGTCCGGGCTGGGCGTCGGCGTCGCAGCGTGAGCGGCAGGAACCCCTGCCGTGAGTGCCAGTACCGCTCCTATCGCTGCCGCTGCCGCGCCGCGCCGGAGTCCCCCATGGTGACCGGCCGGCGTTTCTGAAACTTCGGACCTGTGCGTAACCATGGTCATCGAGCCTAGCCGCGGAAAGCCGTCGGGGAAAATTTGCCGAAACGGCTGCTGTCCGGGTATCGGGGCCCGCTGCGGGACCCAAAAAACCGTGCCCCGCCGGCCCCGGCGGACGTCAGGGCAGTAGGGCGGCCACTTGCGCGGGGGTGTCGGCAACAATCGCGGCGAGGCCGTTTCCGGAGAGCCAGCCGCCAACGACGGCGAGGCTTCCCTCAGCCGCGCAGAGGCGCCGGACCTCGTCCACGCGCCGCTTGTGGCCGAGCGAGGCGAAGGGCAGCGCCCCGGACCAGCGCACCACGTCCCAGCCCACGACGTCGGAGCGGGACAGCGGGACGGCCAGCAGCGTGGCGGCATCCTCCAGCGCAGCGTCGAACAATTCCTCGTCGGTGCCGGGCTCCGGGGGTGTCCGGCCGGCCTGGACGACGTCACCGCGTCCGTAGGAGAGGCGCACTACATGTCTGCCGGGCGGCGTGCGTTCGGCCAGCCAGGCCCATTTGGCGGTGGCGTGGGTCAAGGCCTTGGCACGGATGCCTGGGCTTTGCGGGGCCACGAGGACGCCGGTGCCACGCGGTGCGGAATCGAGCTCCGGGCGATCCAGCACCAGGGTCACGAGCCGCACGTCCGGGCCCGCCGCCGGGCGCAGGGCGGACAGGGCCGGCAGCACTCCGGCGAGCAGCGTGACGGCGGCAGGACCCTCCACGGCGACCACCAGCCGCTCGGCGTCAAACTCGGAGCGGCCCGCGGTGACCCGCCAGCCGCCTGGGATCCGCTGGACGGCGTCGGCACGGGTCCCGCCGAGCAGGGTCACGTCCAGCCCGCGCAGGTCCGTGAGGAGCGCAAGGATAAGGGTATGCATGCCGCCGCGGAGGCCGGCGACGGCGGAACCCGCCTTCTGCAGGCCGAGCCGCCGGGAGCCGGGCTGTTGGGCGCCGGGCGGCGGAGCAGCCGTCGGGGCAGTGGCCGGCGTGGGGGCGCCCCGGCGCTGCGCGGCCACGGCAGCGGCGAGCGAGCCATGCGTGCGGATTCCGGCGCGCAGTCCGGGTGCCACCATGTCCACGTCGAGCAGGGCCGGGTCGGCCGAATGTACGCCGCCGACCACGGGCGAGACGAGCCGGTCCAGCACTCGCGCACCCATCCGGGCGCGGACCAGGGCGGCAATGCTGGTGGCTTCGGCGGCCGTGCCCACGGATGCGGGCAGCAGGGCGTCCAGGGATGCACGGATAGATCCGAGCAGTCCAAGGGAACGTCGGACTTCGGGGTCCCAGGGGCTGGCGGGGATGCCCAGCACGCCGGTCTTCGGCAGCTCCCGCGGCCCCTCGGGCAGCTGGACCCAGGCGCCGCCGGGGTTCGGCGGAACGATTTGCGCGCCGAGGCCCAGGTCCTCGGCGAGCCCGGCCACGGCGGTGGTGCGGGTGGCGAAGGATTCGGCGCCGCTGTCCAGGGTCAATCCGGCCACGACATGGCTGCCCACGCAGCCGCCCCATTCCCCGGCGGCTTCCAGCACCGTGGTCCGGACGCCGGCCCGGGCGAGCTCCCGGGCGGCGAGCAGGCCGGAAATGCCGCCGCCCACCACCACGGCGGTGGGCGGTAGGGCCGGTGCCGGTGCCGTAGGTTGGACGGCGTCGGCGTCGGTTGCCACGGCGTTACTCCGGGGCGATCGAGTGGATCAGTTCGACAACGCGGGTCAGCACCGCCGCGTCGGTCTCCGGCGGTACTCCGTGGCCCAGGTTCAGGACGTGGCCCGGGGCGGAGGCACCGGCGGCAATGACGTCCCGTACGTGGGCCTCGAGGATCTCCCAGGGCGCGGAGAGCAGCGCCGGGTCGATGTTGCCCTGCAGCGGCACCGTGCCGCCGAGCCGGCGGTTGGCCTCGTCCAGCGGCAGCCGGTAGTCCACCCCCACGACGTCGACGCCGACGTCGCGCATCGCAACCAGCAGTTCCGAGGTTCCGGTGCCGAAGTGGATCAGGGGTGCTCCGAGGTGCCGGACGTGGTCCAGTGCGCGGGTGGACGCCGGGGCCACGAAACGGGTGTAATCGGCCAGGCTCAGGGAGCCGGCCCAGGAGTCAAAGAGCTGAGCCGCCGAGGCGCCGGCTTCCAGCTGCGCGCGGAGGAACATCCCGGAGGCGTCCGCCGCCCAGTTCGCCAGGGCGGCCCAGGTCTCCGGATCCGCGTGCATCATGGTGCGGGGGCCGAGGTGGTCCCGGGACGGCTTGCCCTCCACCATGTACGCGGCCAGGGTGAACGGCGCGCCGGCAAAGCCGATCAGCGGGGTGGAGCCGAGTTCGGCCACGGTGAGCCGGACGGCTTCGCGGATCGGTTCCAGGGCTTCCCACGTCAGTTGCGGCAGGGCGGCAACGTCCGCTGCGGTGCGCACGGGTTTCTCCAGCACGGGTCCCACGCCGGGAACGATGTCCACGGCCACGCCGGCGAGCTTGAGCGGGATGACGATGTCCGAGAAGAAGATGGCCGCGTCGACGTCGTGCCGGCGCACGGGCTGGAGCGTGATCTCGGAGGCGAGCTCGGGGCGCAGGCAGGAGTCCAACATGGCCACGCCCTCGCGCACCTTGAGGTATTCCGGCAAGGAGCGGCCGGCCTGGCGCATGAACCAGACGGGCCGGCGGGAGGGCTTGCCGCCGCGGTAGGCGGTGATGAGGGGCGAGTCGGCGGTCCGGCCGTCCATCAGGGGGTGGCCGGCGTCGAGGCCGCCCGTTGCCGTGCCGTTGGTTGCCGTGCCGTTTGCCGCCGCGCTAGGAGTCATGCCATCGATTGTGCCGAAAATCGGCCCCAAAAGATAACGACAGCCTGTCAGCTGGGCCACGGGGGAAGCCGGGGTGACGGCAATCACAGCCCGGGGTGGGCAGCCCCACGCCCGGCAGTTGTTCTACCGCGGTACGAAAAAGCTATGATGGTCGTGCTGTGGTTCTTTTCTCATTGGTGGCTACACACGCCGACATCGACCTCGAGACCGTTGCTCAACTGAGCACCGGCGCTTCCGGGCTCGCCACATCCGCCCTCGCCGGATCGCCGGCAGTGGCGGGTGCCGTTGTGCTGGCCACGTGCAACCGCTTCGAAATCTATGGCGAAGCCCCGCACCCGGACGACGTCGAGGCCGCCCGCGCCGCGCTGGTCGCCCAGATCAGCGACACCAGCGGCCTTAACCAACAGCTCGTCTCCCGCGCCTTCAATACGCGCACCGGCCCGGAGGTCAGCCGCCACCTATTTGCCGTCAGCTCGGGCCTGGACTCCGCCGTCGTCGGCGAACGCGAAATCGCCGGCCAGGTCCGGCGGGCACTGATCAGCGCCCAGCACGAAGGCACTGCCAGCTCCGGCCTCGTGCGGCTCTTCCAGGCGGCTTCCAAGACCGCAAAGGACGTCGGCTCGCAGACGGCGCTCGGCTCGCAGGGGCTCTCGATCGTTTCGGTCGCCCTGGATCTCGCCACCGACCTCTCCGAGAACGCCGACTGGTCCAGCAAGAAGCTCGTTGTCTTCGGCACCGGCGCCTACGCCGGCGCCACCATGTCGCTGCTGCGCGAACGCGGCTGCACCGATATCTCCGTGTTCTCCTCTTCCGGCCGCGCCGCCGGCTTTGTCGCCAGCCGCGGCGGCACCGCCCTGGACAGCGCCTCCCTGCCGGCCGCCGTCGCCGCCGCCGACGTGATGATCGGCTGCAGCGGCTCCGACAGCCGCGTCGAAGCCCCCGAACTGGCCCGGATCCGCTCGGCGTCGCCCCAGCCGCTGATCGCGATCGACCTGGCCCTCTCGCACGATTTTGATCCCGCCGTCGCCGAGCTGGACGGCGTCGAGCTGCTCACGCTGGAATCCGTCCGGTTGGCGGCCCCGCAGGAACAGGCGGAGTCCCTGGTCCACGCCAGCGGCATCGTCGCCGGCGCCGCGACCGCTTTCGAGCAGGAACGCGAGGCCCGCTCGGTCGACTCGGCGATCGTCGCCCTGCGCCGCCACACCATGGACGTCCTGGAGGCCGAAATGGAAAAGGTGCGCGCCCGCCACGGTTGCACCGCGGCGGCCGAGGAAGTCGAGTTCGCCCTGCGCCGGATGGTCAAGCAGCTGCTGCACGTGCCCACCGTCCGCGCCCGCGAACTCGCCGCGAACGGCCAGCAGGACGACTACGTGGCAGGCCTTGAAGCCGTCTACGGCATCACGGTGGAACAGCCCGCGGCCCGCCCTGCCGCCTCCGGCGCGGCAGCCGAGTGCCCGGTCGAACACGGCACGCTCCCCGCCGCCGAAGGCAACCGGGAAACGGCCTAACCCACCCGCGTCTGCTGTCCCGGCGTCCTTCCCGCGTTAGGCGAAGGCGTTGATGCCCGTCAGTTCCGCGGACAGCTGCCACAGGCGCTCCGCGTCCGCCCGGTCCACGGCGTGGCTATCCACTCCCCTGACCCGCGCTTCCGGGCTTCCTTGTTCCGTCGGCTCGGCAATGTCGCAGTCCTCGCAGTAGACCCCGCCCTTGCCGGCAAGCAGCGGGGAGGTGGCAGCCCAGACCGAGGTGGCGGCACCCTGGGCGGGTGTCTTGAACCGCTCGTCCAGCTTGCCGTCGGCGTCCATCCAACCCGAGGCGATCATTTCTTCCCGGGGCAGGTGGCGCTGCAGTTCGGTCATGATGCCGCCCGGGTGGACCGCGAAGGCCCGCACGCCGGAGCCCTTCCCGAGCGCGTCCAGCTGCACGGCGAACAGCGCGTTCGCCGTTTTAGCCTGCCCGTAGGCCTTCCATTTGTCGTAGCCGCCCTCGAAACCGATGTCGTCAAAGCGGATGGGCGAAATCTTGTGGCCGGTGGAGGAAAGGGCCACCACCCGGGCGCCGTTCCCCGCGGACAGTGCGGGCCACAGCAGGTTGGTCAGCGCAAAGTGGCCCAGGTGGTTGGTGGCGAACTGCGACTCCCAGCCCGGCCCCACGCGCCGCTCCGGGCTCGCCATGATGGCGGCGTTGTTGATCAGGATGTCCAGGCTGGCACCTTCGCCAAGGAAATCGGAGGCCAGGAAACCGGCCGCGAATTCTTTGACGTCGGCCAGATCGGCGAGGTCCAGCCGGGCGACGCTGACGCCGTCCAGACCGGCCTGGTCCAGGACCTCCCGGGCATGTTCGGGGCGCCGCGCCGGCACCATCACCCGGGCCCCGGCGGAGGCAAGGGCCCGCACCGTCTCCAGGCCCAGCCCGGAGTAGCCGCCGGTGACGACGGCGGTCTTCCCGTTGAGGTCCAGCCCGGCTATCACGTCTGCCGCCGTCG
The DNA here is from genome assembly GCA_026393275.1 of Arthrobacter sp. Classification (GTDB taxonomy): domain Bacteria; phylum Actinomycetota; class Actinomycetes; order Actinomycetales; family Micrococcaceae; genus Arthrobacter. The sequence continues at coordinate 182,562 of JAPLAM010000095.1, read as the reverse complement.
AGCGCGGTCCGAAACCTGAATCGATCTTGTGCTGCGGGGTCAGTGCGGTGTCTTGGCTCATTGGGGTACCTTTCCGGTCGGGGCCCGGCGGGCCGGTGCACAGCTACTTCAGTACAGCGTTTTCAGTCCGACGTCTTCAGGCCAGGGTCAGTAGACCGGCTTGCCCGGTTCGACCTCGCGCACCCAGGCAAGGATCCCGCCTTCTAAGTGACTGACCCGGTCGTAGCCGGCCGAACGCGCGGCGGCCAACACCGCCGCAGAGCGGGTCCCGCCCTTGCAGTGGAACACGATGTCCTTGTCCCGCGGCAGTTCGTCCCAGGCGTCGCCTGCCAGGATCCGGCCCTGCGGGATGAGCCTGGCACCTTCGATGCTGACGATCGCGAATTCCCCGCTCTCACGGACGTCCACGAGCTCGAAATCCTTCAGCCCCGCCTTCCGGGAGGCCAACATGGTGGCGAGCTGAGTCGCGGTCACGGTGTGCTCGGTCCCGGCGTCGGCGGCCGGGGCAATCCCGCAGAAGGCTTCGTAGTCGGTGAGTTCGGTGATGCGGGGCGCCTCCGGGTCCCGGGAGACCCTGATTTCGCGCCAGCTCCCGCCGAGGGCGTCGAACAGTGCCACCCGCCCCAGCAGCGAACGCCCGACGCCGGTGATCAGCTTGACCGCCTCGGTCACCATGAGGGAGCCGACGGCTGCGCACAGCATGCCGAACACGCCGCCTTCCCCGCAGGAGGGCACGGATCCGGCGGGGGGCGCCTCCGGGTACAGGTCGCGGTAGGTCGGCCCGTGTTGCTCCCAGAAGACGCTGACCTGGCCGTCGAAGCGGAAGATCGAGCCCCACACATAGGGTTTTCCGAGAATTGCGGCGGCGTCGTTGACCAGGTACCGGGTGGCGAAGTTGTCCGCGCCGTCGAGGATCAGGTCGTAGCCGGCGAAGAGCTCGAGGGCGTTGGAGGCATCGAGCCGGACGTTGTGCAGCCGGACGTCGACCAGGGGGTTCAGCGCGGCGATGGCATCGCGGGCGGACTCGGCCTTGGGCCGGCCGACGTCGGCCACGCCGTGGATCACCTGGCGCTGCAGGTTGCTCAGGTCCACGTCGTCGTCGTCGATGATTCCCAGGGTTCCCACCCCGGCGGCGGCCAGGTACAGCAGGGCGGGCGAGCCGAGGCCGCCGGCGCCGATTACCAGGACTCGGGCGTTCTTCAGGCGGCGCTGCCCGAGCGATCCGATCTCGGGAATGATCAGGTGCCGGGAGTAGCGTTCCACCTCGTCCGGCGTCAGGTCTTCTGCCGGTTCGACCAGCGGTCCGGGGACCGGGGCCGGGGTTGCGGGGGTGCCGTTTGCGGTCAACGTCGAAGCCATAGTTCAATGTATGCCCGAAGATACCGCCAGGTCATATTACCCGCGCGTAAAGTAGAGCCAACAGCGAGGGAAAGAAGGCCGACAATGGTTCATCAGTCACCGGTAGAGCGGGGCGATACCGGGAAAACGTCGGTTGTACACGCACGGAGTGGGGCGGCGCGCTCGGCACGGCTGCCGCGCGACGAACGGCGCGCCCAGTTGCTTGCCGCCGCCCAGGAGGTCTTCGTGGCCAACGGGTACCACGGCGCCGCCATGGACGAAATCGCGGAGACCGCGCACGTGAGCAAACCGGTGCTGTACCAGCACTTCCCGTCCAAGCGGGAGCTGTACCTTGCCCTGCTGGACGGTCATCTGTCCGCCCTGACCGAGCTGTTGCTGGGCGCCATGAACTCGACGACGGACAATGACGAGCGCGTCCAGGCTGTCATGCGCGCCTACTTCCACTTCATCGCGAGCGACGACCAGGCCCACCGGCTGGTCTTCGAATCGGGCCTGGTCAACGACCCCGAGGTGAGCGCGCGGCTGGAAACCTTTAACAAGACCTTCTCGGACGCGATCGCCCGGGTCATCGCCGAGGACACCAACCTGCCGCTCCTGGAGGCCCAGCTCCTGGGCCGCGGACTGTCCGGAATGGCGCAGGTCAGCGCGCGGTACTGGCTGGAAACTGACGGCAACCTGGACCTCGATGTGGCCAGCGACCTGATCTACCGTTTAGCTTGGCGCGGAATCTCGCGCTTCCCCAAAGAGTCCTAGAGTACAAATAGAGGACACGTGTGAACACTTTGATTGGCTTGGAGGCCTTGCTGTGGAAGTAAAGATCGGCATTCAGAACATCGGCCGCGAAATTGCCCTGGAATCGGATCAGGACGCCGACGCCGTGGCGAAGCTGGTGGGCGAGGCCCTGGCGAAGGGCACTGAGCTCCGCCTGACCGATGAGAAGGGCCGCCAGATCATCGTCCCGGCCGGCGTTCTGGGCTATGTGGAAATCGGTGCCCAAGAGGTCCGCCGCGTCGGGTTCGGCGCCCTCTAGGCACCGACCGCCGCGATCATCCCCCTGCTGTTTACCCCGCAGTTCACGAAGGAGTCTGAATGCTGTCCCTGATTGTGGTGGCCCTGGTGGCCGTGGCCGTGGGGTTCGTGGTCTGGGCCAACGACAAGCGGCATGCCAAGTACGGCATCGCCGTGCCGGCCGGGGTTGCCCTGGGGGTCGGGATGCTGAGCTGGATCATCTTCCTTGCGGCCGGCTTCGGCTACCAGCCGGGCCTGACCTGGCCCGCGAAGCCCTAAAGCGGTGTGGCCACTCCCCCCTCGGGTGAGTGGCCACACTGCTTTATCCCGGAGGTAGAGCCAGCTGCATGAGCGTCTCGCACTTGACCTTCCGCTGACCCCACAGGACAGGGCAACCCGAGGATGGGCCCGTCTTGGGATAGGTTTTTCTCACCGGGCGATCGCCCCGGAGCATTTGGGGGAACATTGCAGACATCAAACGAGGGCCCTCCCAGGGGACAGTTGCGCAGCGGCTCCGGTCATTCGGCGACGGCGCGGCCTGCCGTGACGCATCGGTCGGCCTCCGCCCGTCCGGTGGCCATAGGCGGATGGCTTCTCGCGGCGGGGACGCTGGGCTGGTTGGTGGCCGCCAATGACACCAAGACCGCTGTACACGCGGCCCCTGGCTCTTCCTTGTCTGCTGGTTCCTCTACCTGTCCCAGTGGCGCCCCTGTCTGCGCGTTGACGGCGCCGGGTTTGAGGTGATCAACGGCCTGCGCGACCACTGGATACCGTTCGGGAGGGTTGAAGACATCGAGGTCCGCTTCACCACGGCTATCTGGGCGGCCGGGAAGAAGTATGTGAGCTGGGGAGCCCCAAACCCGCCGACGGCGTTCGGTTCGGGTTTCCAGCATGTCAGCGAGCTGAAGAGCCATCCGTTTAGCGTCCTTCCAAGCAACGAACGCATCGGCCAGCCAGCGACGAAGACCGGCCGCGATGCCATCGTCGCCGCCTGGCATGACGCCCGCTTCACCGGATCAACTTCCACGGCTGGCGATGTCGTCTCCACATGGAACCTGCCGACAATCGTCGTCGGAGCCGTCGCGATTCTCTCGGTGATCATCGGCGCAGCAGTCCAGCTGTGAAGCTGCGTGATAGGCAGCAACTGACAGCCGACCAGCGGGTCGTTGGGGACCGGCGGCGCCTGATCGGGACCGGCGATCTGGACTAGTGTTTGACCGATGATTGAATCGCACCAACTCAGCCCGAGCATCTGCATGCGTGTACTGCGCTTGGGTGATGCGGCGGCGCTTACCGCCGCGTATATCCGCAACCGCGCGTACCTTCCAGCTGGGAGCCGACTCGGCCCGAGGAGTACTACACCGAGTCCTGGCAGGCTGCCGACATTGCCCAACGACTCGTTGCGAATGAAGCCGGCGAGGGGTATCCGCTAGGCCTGTTTGACGGGGACGCACTCGTCGGCCGATTCAACGTGGCAGGCGTCGTGCGGGGGCCGTTCCAGAACGCGGGGCTGGGCTACTGGGTGGACCGCGGTTATGCAGGCCGCGGGCTGGCGTCCGCGGCGGTCCAGCGGATAGTCGAAATGGCACGCGACGAGCTCGGACTTCACCGCATCGAGGCGAGCACCCTTCTGCACAACGTTGGCTCGCAGCGGGTGCTGCAGAAGGCCGGGTTCCAGCAGATCGGCATGGCCCCGCGGTACCTGCAGATTGCCGGAAAATGGCAAGACCACAACCTCTACCAGGTGGTCCTGCACGACTAGCGGACCCACTTGGTTCCATCTTCTGAAGGCCCCGAAGCGCGATCCCTTTGTATTCGTCGGCGATCTCTTCGAGTTCCTTGTGGCCGATGACGTCCGAGAGTTCCGCAAATCCGTTCGGCGCCCGTTGCTCCAGGAGGTCCTGACAACGATGCGGCCGCTTCGCGGTTAGATTGCACTACCGCCGTCTTAGCCGGCCATCGTCGGGCGTCATAGGCCGTCCACCATCCTCTTTCGAACAGGGAAGGCATCTGATCCGTAGGGGATGGCCATCGTGGGAACCGCCCGTCTGGCTTCCTGTTTGTAGGATCAAACGATGATGACCGCTGCGATGCACGTTCAAGTTGAGGCGTGGTGTGTCCGCGCACTCGGGCACGGCACGCTCACGCCGTTGCTATCCGACGCCGGCGGCCAAATGTCCAACTTGTTCCGCTTCGATTCCGACGAACGGGGAACCGTTGCGGTTAAAGTCCGGCAAGATTCCAAGGACAGAATCAGCCGATGCCTTCAACTACAGGCGATCGCAGCCGATGCCGGGTTCCCGTGTGCCCGGCCCGTGACGGACGCTGGCAGGCTCGGCCCTGGGATGGTGGTCAGTGCTGAGTCCTGGCGTCCCGGCGGTACGATGCACACCGATGGAGACCTGCTCTTCGCTGGTCAATCGGCTTCACTCCTGGCGGATCTGGCAGGAATCCTCGAAGTGCAGTCTCCGACCGGTCTTGGCACACCTCCGCCGTGGATGCATTGGAATCCCCCGACAGGTGGTTTGTGGCCGCCAAATCCAGTTGTCGATGCCAGGGACCAGGACCGCGTACCTGGCTACGTGCACGCAATTGCCCGCACCGTTTCCGAACGGCTCGCCCGAGCGACGCTTCCGCGGGTTATCGGCCATGGTGACTGGGAGAGCCAGAATCTTCGCTGGAAAGGTGCCAGCCCTTGGGCGGTCCATGACTGGGACAGCCTCGTGGCCCTTCCGGCAGCGGCTATTGTCGGGGCAGCATCGGGAGCATTCGCCAGCACCACCGTCCCGACACTTGCATCCGTGGAGGGTTCGGAAGAATTCATTGACTGCTATGAGAGGGCAAGAGGGCAAGTATTCACCATTGAAGAGCGTGAAGTTGCCTGGGCCGCGAGTCTCTGGCCGGCGCTTCACAATGCCAGGGGTGAGAGCTTGATCCAATCCCCGCCTATCGCTTTGCAGGCCCTCACCCGGCAAGCATCCGAAAGGCTCCGACGCGCTGGCGTCCGCTAAAGGTTCCACTTATGGACCGGCGAACGGGCAGCCCGACAGGGTCCTTCGACTCCTCTGGCCTCCTGTCACGACCAGCGTTATCAAGAGACCATCCTGGTGACTAGACTCCCGGCCTCACAGGAAGCAGGTTTCACATGCGCGAACCGGACTTGGAACCCACACCGAGGAGCCGGCTGGAACGGGCATATGACGCCTTCGGTTCCTTGCCGCTGGTCGTCTTGGCCGGTGTTCTCTTCGTCCCTGTGCAGTCCGTCTTGGGCTGGTGGCCTACTCTGGTCATCGTTATCACGACCGGCGTTGTCTTCATAACGGCCGTCCAGCTCACTGTCATTGCTCCCTGCGAAAAAAGCGAGCAGCTTGTGACGCGGAACGAGGCCTTTTCGAATGTGCCCACCGAGAGCCCGGATCGGGACTTCTGAGTAGATGGGCTCGAGGTTATGCAAGAGCAGAGCCAAACCGACTGATCTTCCAGCTGGGTGCAAACGAAGACGGACCTCTTGCCGGACCACTGGAAATCTACTCGGCTCCCGCAGCCATCGGAGAGCCTGTTAAGGCCCCCTGGACTGTTTTTCCTGGAGGGCTCGTGATGACCATCAGGTCAAACGACACAACACTCCAGCTGGCCGCCAGCCGTGCAGGCCTAGCGCTCCTCACTGAACGGTGTCTCCCCAATCCAGCACCGGATCCCTGAGGGTAAAGGCAGCTGCGAACGGTGGAGTAAATCCCGTCGCACCCGACCAGGAGGTCCGTATATGCACGAGTGACCACCCGACCCGCATCGTGGGCGACGAAGTCGCCCCATGTACACTGCGAGTCCATCCCCAAACCGGCCAGCTGGTGGCCGGTTTGCACCCGGTGCGAGCCGAGGCGCGCGAGCACTGCCGCGTAGAGCACTCAACTTCAAAGCGACGGCGGCCGCGCCCCCGCCGCACCCCCGACGCCTCTCGTCTACGCAGAACCGGGCAGATCCGCATCCTCCTGGCCGCGCATCATGTCAGAGTCAGTGGCGTTGGAAGCGGCCCAAACACTTTGCGGATCGGCGCCGCCCTCCATGGCCTCCGACATGGCATCGCGTAGGTCCATCCTCGCTTGATCCGCTGCAAAGTCCGCGGACTCACTGTCTGCGGAAGCCACCCAAACACGCGCCAAAATCTCGTCCACATCAGCCTCCAACGTATTGAGTCCACACCCTCCCTGGCGGGGGCAGATCGATTATAGCCATCCGTGTGCTGCGAATCCCACATGCAAAAAGTGTGGCGTTAAAGGAAATCCGCCGACGTGCACAATCGAGAGGCTGTCTGTGGGTCCTGCTAGCGTTGCGACCATGACGGCACATCAGATCACCCTCGGTGCGATCAACCTGGAGGCGCAGGATCCAGCCACGCTTGCCGAATTTTGGGCATCCGTGACCGGCGCGGTTCCCTCACCCGGTGGTGACAGCGTTTATCTGCCCCCTGCCGGCCCCGGAGGGTTCGCAATGTTCTTCCAACCCAGGACCGGTCCCCGCCCCGAACACCAGGCGTTCCACCTGGACCTGACTGTCCCATGGGGGTCACGGCAGACCGAGGTCGACCGCCTCCTCGGCCTCGGTGCCACTTACCGGTGGGACGTCTTGGACGAATTCCCGCACGTGCAGTGGACCACGCTTGCAGATCTGGAAGGGAACCTCTTCTGCGTGGCCGAACACCCGCCTGCAGCCCAACAGGGCGTGTGACCCGGCTCCCGTGTTCCCTAACGGTTCCTAGTGCTGGAACGCTTCCTCAACCTCTGGGGACGTGGATTCCTGGATGACCCAGCGGTTGCCGTCGGGGTCACTGAAATACGCAAAGGCGATCCCGCCCATGTCCTGGACCTCACTGATCTCTGCACCGCGCCGGAGGAGCTCGGCCCGTGTGGCGGCCATGTCCGGCACGACCAGTTGCAGGCCTTCCAGGCTCCCGGGGGACATGGTGTTCATGCCCGTGCCGATGACGATGGACGTCGCGGAGCCCGGCGGGGTGAGTTGGACCACACGCATGCCCGGTATGTACTCCACGTCATGGTCTAGGGCGAAGCCCAGCCGGTCGGTGTAAAACGACTTGGCCGCGTCGACGTCGGCGACCGGTACCTGTACAACCTCAAGGCGCATCTCCATGCGCATCACAGTACCCCTGATTCCGCGGTTGCGGTGGTTCAGAACGTGGGCGTCCCCGGCCCGGCGAGCGGATACTTGCGCTGAATCTGGGCCACCTTCGGATCATTCTCGTCGGCGCCGTAGTCCGAGGTACGGGTGATGTCCTGCCCGTCCGGGAGCTTGATGGCGCGGAAGAGCAAAGACAGGGCCGCAGCGATGACGAGGTTGATCGCGAAGGCCACGACGGCGATGTAGACCTGAACGTCCGTGCCGGGGATAGCCGCGATGGAACCGCCGAAGTGGGCTTTCGTGACCGGGTTGACCACGTTGTAGGCCGCGATGGTGCCATAGGCGATGCCGGCCGCCCAGCCGATAAAGAGCGCCCACCGGTGGAACCAGCGGGTGTAGAGCCCTGCCACGATCGCCGGGAAAGTCTGCAGGATCCAGATGCCGCCCAGGAGCTGCATGTTGATGGCCGCCGACTGGTCCATGGCTATGACAAAGATCAGCGCACCGAACTTCACCACCAGGGACGCCACCTTGGACACGCCTGCTTCCTGCCGGGGTGTCGCGTCAGGCTTGATCAGGTCCCGGTAAATGTTCCGGGTGAACAGGTTCGCCGCGGCGATAGACATGATGGCCGCCGGGACCAGCGCCCCGATGGCGATGGCGGCGAGGGCGATGCCGGCAAACCAGGCCGGGAAGTGATCCAGGAACAGCTGCGGCACCACCAGTTGCGGGTTGACGCTGCCGTTCAGGTCGACGGGTTTGGTTCCCGCGTAGATGGCCGCGTAGCCGAGCAACGCCAGGAAGCCCAGCAGCAACGAGTACAGCGGCAGCACCGCAGCGTTCCGGCGGATGGTGTTCCTGCTCTTGGTCGCGAGAACGCCCGTGATCGAGTGCGGGTACATGAACAGGGCCAGGGCGGAGCCGAGCGCCAGCGTCCAGTAGGCCGAGTAACTCGTGGCGCCCGGGATGAAGACTCCCACCGGTTTTCCGGTCGCCGGGTTGACCGCCGCCAGCTTCGCCTCCGCGGAGTCGAAGATGGTGCCCCAGCCGCCGAACTTGATCGGCAGGTAGATCACCGCGACGATGACCGCCAGATAGATCAGCAGATCCTTCACGACGGCGATCAGGGCCGGGGCCCTCAGGCCCGACATGTACGTATAGGCGGCCAGGACCACGAACGCGATGATCAGGGGCAGGTCGGTCAGCAGCACATTCTCGGCGCTGCCCAGACCGAGCACGGTGAGCACGGCCTTGATGCCGACCAGTTGCAGCGCGATGTAGGGCATGGTCGCGACGATGCCGGTAACGGCCACCGCGAGGGTAAGCGCCCGGCTGCCGTACCGGCCGCCGACGAAGTCAGCCGGCGTGACGAATCCATGCCGGTGCGAGACGGACCACAGCCGGCTCATCAGGAGGAACACGATGGGATAAAGCACGATCGTGTACGGGACCGCGAAGAACCCGCTCACGGCTCCCGTGGCCCACATCGCGGCCGGCACGGCCACGAACGTGTAGGCCGTATAGAGGTCGCCGCCGAGCAGGAACCAGGTCACCCAGGTGCCGAAACTGCGGCCGCCGAGTCCCCATTCGTCTAGGCTGTGCAACCCTGTCGTTTCTTCCCGCCGCCACCGGGCCGCAAAGAACCCCAGGACTGCGACCAGGACGAAGAGGATGATCACTATGGTGAGCGCTACGCCGTTGACCGGGCGGTCCGGAACAGCCAGCGGCACGGCAGCCGCGTTCACTGCTCCTCCCCCGCGCCGGCCTCGCCGCGCACCGATTCGCGCCGGCGGCGATCCTCCCTGGTGACCAGCCAGTAGGAGATGCCCACCAGGGCCGCAGTGACAGGAATCCACGCCATCTGATACCAGTAGAAGTACGGGATACCGTACAGACGCGGCTTATCGATCGAATACGCGGGGACAAACAACGGCACCACAATGGCGGCCAGCAACAGGATTCCTGAAATCACATAGGGTCCGGGCCTCGCCGGGCCCCGCGTTGGCACATCGGGACTGGACATCGACGCCTCCTCATTGAGACGGGCCCCCGGAGCGGGAAGGCTTCCCGGGACGTGCCGGCGGCCTGCGGACCGCGGATCAGCGCGGTCGTTACAAACAGAATAGACACTGGACTAATTCTTCAACAGTGCCTTCATGCCCGCGTTGTGACGTCTCGGGGGCTGGAAACCTGGGCGTCGGTGCAGCGTCCGCCCAGGCTCCGAGGGCCGCTAGAGGAACTCGGCCCGGCCTTCCATCGCGGAAGAGGCAAGGGCATGCTCGCGGCGCGGGATCCGGCCGGCCTGCCGCGCCAGCCGGCCAGCGAGGACGGCGTGCCTGAAGGCCTCCCCCATCAGCACCGGATCCTGGGCGCGGGTCACGGCGGTGGCGAGCAGCACTGCGTCGCACCCCAGTTCCATTGCGAGCGCAGCGTCGGAGGCGGTGCCGATGCCGGCGTCGAGCACCACCGGCACCGACGCCCGGGAGACGATCAGCTCTATGTTGTGCGGGTTCAGGATGCCCAGGCCGGTGCCGATCGGGGCGCCCAGGGGCATGACGGCGGTGGCGCCGAGGTTTTCCAGCCGCAGTGCCAGGACGGGATCGTCGTTGGTGTAGGCGAAGACCTTGAAGCCGCGGCCCACCAGCTGCTCGGTGGCGTCCACCAGCTCCAGCGCGTCCGGCAGCAGGGTGTGCTCGTCCGCGATCACCTCGAGTTTCACCCAGTCGGTCTCCAGCGCTTCGCGGGCCAGTTCGGCCGTGAGGACGGCGTCCCGGGCGGTGAAGCAGCCGGCGGTGTTGGGCAGCACGCGGATGTTGCGCTCTGCCAGCAGCTCGAACAGTGAGCCGCTCTCGGCCGGCGAGTAGCGGCGCATGGCCACGGTGGTGAGTTCCGTTCCGGAGGCCACCAGCGCGGCGCCGAGGCCGTCGAGGCTCGGCGCACCGCCGGTGCCCATGATCAGGCGCGAGCCCAGTTCCACGCCGTCGATGGTCAACGGATCCCGGCGTGCCTGCTGTGCCGTGGCCAGTGTCGTTTCTCCCATGTCGTTCATCCTCCCTGGACGGCCGTGACGAGTTCGACGTCGTCGCCCTCGGCGAGCGCTGTCGCGTGCCACTGGCTGCGCGGCACCACCTCGGCGTTGCGGGCGACGGCGACTCCGAGCTTCCGGCCGTCCGTGGCCCGGCCGTCCGTACCCAGCGCCCGGCCCGTGATCCCGCCGACCAGGGCGCTGACGGTGGCGCCGTCGGCGACCGCATGCTGCGCTCCGTTGAGCCTGATATTCATGCTGTCTTCCTTTCTGTCGTTGCGGTGTCCCGCGGTGTCGTGTCGCCGGCCGAAGAGCCCGGGGGGCGTATGGAGAAACGATCCGGGCGGAATCCGGCCCAGCGCGGATCCGTCTCTCCGTCCAGCAGCTGCCGGCAGACGGCGGCGGCCACCGGGGTGAGCAGGACTCCGTGCCGGAAGAAGCCGGTGGCAATGATCAGGCCTTCGTAGTCCGGCCCGGTCCCGGAGCGGGCCACCCGCCCCAGCAGCGGGGCGTTGTCCGGAGTGCCCGGCCGTGCCCGGGCGGTGGCCTCGAGCAGTTCCAGTTCGGCGACGGCGGGCAGCAGCTGCTGGGCGTCGCGCAGCAACTGGTACACGCCGCCGGCGGAGACAGCGCCGGGATCCGACGGCGCGTCCTCCCGCTGGGTTGCGCCGATCACGACCGTGCCGTCCTCCCGCGGGACGATGTATACCGGGATCCCGCGGACCAGGCCCCGCACGGTGCAGCGCAGCAGCGGCCGGAGCGCCTGCGGCACACGGAGCCGGAGGATATCCCCGTAAACCGGCCGCAACGGCAGGTCCAGTCCCCCGGGCAGTCCCTGCAGTCCGGCCGCCCCGAGGCCGTTGGCCACGATCGTCTCGCCGGCGCGGATCTCCCCGCCGCCCTCGAGGCCGACCCCAGAGACGCGGCCGCCCTCCCACCGCAGTGCGGCGGCGCGGCGGGGGACGGCCGTGTACCGGGGGTCCCGGGCCAGGAGCTCGCCGATCCGGGCGAGCAACTTGCGCGGGTCCACCTGGTGGTCGGCCGGGATGTCGAAAGCGCAGGAAATGCCCGGGCTGAGCAGGGGTTCGCGCCCGCGAGCCTCGCGCACCGTGAGTGGTTCCACGGCCAGGCCGCTGGCCTGTTGCACGCCCCGCAGGTCGGCGAGCGCCTGGCGGTCGGCCGCGTCGGCGCCGACGGCGAGGGTCGGCGTCGTGCGATACCCGGTGCCGCTCGCATCTGACCGGCCCTCGCCCAGCCCGGCGGCGAAGCCGGGCCAGAGCCTGGAGGCTTCCAGCATGAGGGCCAGCAGCTCCTCCTCCTGGTAATGGAGTTCGCTCACCGGTGCCAGCATTCCGGCGGCGGCCCAGCTGGCGCCCGTGCCGGGGGCGTCGTCGATGAGCGCCACGGAGCGGCCGGAGCGGTACGCTTCCCAGGCGATGCCGTGACCGATCACCCCGCCGCCGATCACGGCGACGTCGTACTGCCCGGGTGGTGTGGCGGATATGACAGTTGGTGAGGCCATGGCTTCCTTCCCTACGCCGGTACTAACCGGATCAGGTCAAGCGGTCGGCTCTGACGCCCTCTCAGCCCTTCACCGTATGACGGCTCGTGCGGGCTCCCGCGGTATGCGACCAGTTTAGGGGAACTAGGCTTGGGTCATGAGCCAGGAAGCCCTCACCACCGCCCGCCTGTACCTTTGCACCGATGCCCGGAAGGACCGCGGCGACTTCGCAGACTTCGTTGACGCCGCCTTTGCCGGCGGTGTCGACATCATCCAACTGCGGGACAAGTCGCTGGAGGCGGCCGAGGAACTTGAACTCCTTGAGGTCCTGCACTCAGTGGCGCGGCGGCACAACCGCCCCTGGGCGGTCAACGACCGCGCCGACCTCGCCTCCCTGGCCGGCGCCCCAGTCTTCCACATCGGGCAGAAGGACATCCCCCTCAGCGCTGCCAGGGGCTTCCTTGGCGGGAGCACCGTAATCGGCATGTCCACGCACACCCCGGAGCAGGTCGATGCGGCCATCGCCGCTTCGCGGGGCGCGCACGGGCTGGACTACTTCTGCGTGGGGCCGGTGTGGGCCACCCCCACGAAGCCGGGCCGCGCCGCCGTCGGGCTGGACCTGGTGCGCTACGCCGCACGCGTGAGCAAAGACGACGGGACGGGGACCGCCGCTGGGGATTCCTGGGCGGCGCCGTGGTTCGCGATCGGCGGCATCGATCTGGGCAACGTGGAGCAGGTGGTCGACGCCGGCGCCCGGCGGATCGTGGTGGTCCGGGCGATTACCGAGGCCGAGGATCCGGCCGCGGCGGCGCGGGCCCTGCTCAACGCCCTCGACGCCGGGGCGGCGCTCGACGCCGGGACCGTCACCAACACGGCCGTCACCGGCGGGGCCGCAAACTAGCCGGCGAGCCCCAGCTGGGACATCCGGCGGGAATGGGCGGCGGCAAGCTCGACGGTCAGGCCGCGGGTCGCGTCGCCTCCCCCGGCGCCGACCGCACCGGTCAGACCCCGGAGGAAGGCATGTTCCCTGCTGACCAGTTGGGCCAGCGTGAGCGCCTCGCCGAGTAACCGCCGCGCCCACAAGGCCAGCCTGGACGCCAACCGGGGATCATCGGCGAGCGCCGCCCTGAGCCGCTCACGCAGTACCGCCGAAGCGTCCCCGGCGGACTGGATCCGTCCGATCAGCCCGGCCGTGTCGGCGTCGACAAAGCCGGAAATGGCCTGGAAGAAGTCCGCGGACACCGTGTCGATCACGTAGGCCTTCATTAAGGACTCGTACCAGTCGGCCGGGCGCGTGCGTTCATGGAAGGAATCCACCGGCGGCTGGAACGGCAGCATGGCGTCCTCCGGCTCGAGGCCCAACTCCGCCAGCTTCGCGCAGACCAGTTCGAAGTGCTGGAACTCGATGACGGCAAGCCGGCCCAGGACCGCCCGGTCGTGCAAGGTGGGCGAATACCGGGCGTCAGAGGAAAGCCGCTCAAAGGCCGAGAGCTCCACGTACGCCAGCACTCCCAGAAAATCCCGGCGCAGATGATTGCCGCGGGCCTGGTCTGCCGGGGAGATGCTCATGTTTCAAGACTAATAGCGGAAATCCGGCTAACCTGATTTTCGTGTCCCATCATCGCCTGACTCCGACAGTGCTTCAGCAGCAGAACCAGCTTGCCCAAGCGCTCAAGGCATTGCGGACCACGTTGGAACTGCCGGGGCCCTTTCCGGAAGATGTGCTCCGGGATGCTGAGGCCGCCGTGGCCGGCCACCACCTGCCGGACCTGGACCTGACCCATGTTGAGTTCGTGACCATCGATCCGGCGTCCTCGACGGACCTGGACCAGGCTCTCTACCTTGACCGCGCCGGTGAAGGTTACAAGGTCTTCTACGCAATCGCGGATGTGCCGTCCTTCGTGGCGCCAGGGAGTGCCCTCGACGCCGAGACCCGCCGCCGCGGCCAGACCTTCTACACCCCCGACGGCCGCATCCCGCTGCATCCCGAGGTCATCAGCGAGGCGGCCGGCAGCCTGTTGGCGGGCCAGCTCTGCGCGGCCTTTGTCTGGGAGTTTGAGCTCGACGCCGCCGCCGAGGTGTCCTCCGTGCTGGTGCGCCGGGCCCGGGTCCGCAGCCGGGCCAAGCTCAGTTACCACGGCGTGCAGGCCGAACTCGACGGCGGCACCGCGGACCCGGTGCTGCAGCTGCTCAAGGAAGTCGGCGGCAAGCGGGTGGAACTTGAACGGTTGCGCGGCGGTGCCAGCCTGAACATGCCGGAGCAGGAAATCGAGCAGCTCCCCGACGGCGGCTACCGGATCGTCGCCGCCCCGCCGCTACCGGTGGAGGACTGGAACGCCCAGATTTCGCTGATGACCGGGATGGCCGCGGCCGAGCTCATGCTCCGGGGCAAGGTCGGCATCCTGCGCACCATGCCCGCACCGGACGAGAGCTCGCTGCGACACTTCCGCCGCCAGACCGGCGCGCTCGGCAAGCCCTGGGACGGCCAGGTCAGCTACGGCGAATACCTGCGCACCCTGGACCCCACCGACCCCCGCCAGCTGGCGATCCTGCATTCGGCCGGCATGCTCTTCCGCGGCGCCGGCTACACCCCGTTCGACGGCGCCGTCCCCGAGGACGCCGTCCAGTCGGCCATCGGCGCGGCGTATGCCCACTCCACAGCCCCGCTGCGGCGCCTGATCGACCGCTTCGTCCTTGTCATCTGCGAGGCACTATCCAACGGGACCGAGGTTCCGGGCTGGGCCCGCGAAGCCCTCCCCTCGCTGCCGGCCATCATGGCCGCCTCGGACCAGCTGGCCGCCAGACTGGAACGGCTCGCGCTGGACACGGTGGAGGCGGCCCTGCTGATTAACCACGTCGGGCAGGAGTTTGACGCCGTCGTCATCTCCGGCTCGAAACCGGCAAAGGGTGGCGCGGCCGCCGCAAACGGCAACGGAAAGGCGAACGGCAACGGGAAGGCCAACGGCACCGGCCCGTCGGGGATCGTGCAGATCGCCGAGCCAGCGGTGACGGCCCGCTGCCCCGGCGAACTGGAGTCAGGCACCCAGGTCCGGGTGCGCGTCGTATCCTCGGACATCGTCTCGCGGGAAGTCCGGCTGGAACTCGTCGGCTGATACTGCGTGCCGGTTACGGGCGGGCCGCGTGTTTCCAAGGTTGTGCAGGCCAGTATTGAGCATTGAATTTTCAGTACTTCCCGGCACGATTCGCAGCCCTTGCTCCATTCTCCTATGCACCCTGGTTCTCAAGGGCGTTTTGGTTCTGCCACCCTGCGTTGCCCACGTTCAATGGCCCGGTAGACAGTGGAGCGACCGACGCCAAACAGCTCGGCCAGCTCGGCCTTGCTGTATTCCCCCGCAGCGTGCAGTTCGAGGAAGTGGTTTTCCTGTTTGACGGTGAGTTTCGGTTGTTTCCCCCGTAGCCGGCCCTTGGCCTTGGCAACCTTCATTCCTTCACGGGTGCGCATGCGGATGAGGTCGGCTTCGAACTCGGAGATCATCGCCAACACGTTAAACAGCAGTTTGCCCATCGGGTCAGCGGGGTCATGAACCGATCCACCAATGCTGAGTTTGATTCCGCGGTTAGCGAGATCATCTGCAATTTCGTGGGCATCCCGGACCGAACGGGCCAGGCGGTCAAGTTTCGTGACGACGAAGGTATCCCCCGCCCGACACGCGGCCAGGGCTTCGCGAAGTCCGGCCCGGTTCTTGTTTGTGCCAGTAAAGCCGTGGTCAACATAAATTCGTTCAGACTCAACGCCGAGGGCAGCCAAGGCATCACGCTGCGCAGTGAGGTCTTGCGCCTCGGTGGACACGCGCGCGTAGCCGACCAATATTTTAGCCATGAAAAATAGTGTGTCACGTAGCACACCCTCACCGGTCAAGTCACCGGTCAAGTCACCGGACGGATCTTACGGGACGCTGATAGACCGCAGCTCGCAATGATGCTGTTCAGCGGCGTGTGCGACCGGCGGAGGACCGGCCTACGGGACGATTCGACGGCTCTATACGGGTCACCCCTTTCGGACGGTGAGCTTCGTAGCCCGGTAAATACGCCGGTCCCCTGCCGCGCCGGGTCGACCGGACGTCAGTTCACCGGAGCCGGCGGCTGCAGTACGATCGCCATATGAAAACCCCGGGAGAGGACCGGTGTCCGACGGTGCGCATGTTTCCGGACTATGCCGACACCGTGCTTTGGTTTGACGACCCCGTTGACTATGACCTCGCCGGCCTGACGCAAGGACTGGCCCGCGACCTGAGGGTCTGGGAACAGTCCTATTACGAGTCACTGACCCCGGACCTCGACTGGAAATCCGCGGAGCTCGCACGCCGGCTCACCGTGGAAGGCAACCGCCTGGCCCGGCGCGTAGCGGATGAACTCGGCGACGGCTACGAAATCGAGTTCGCCTCCTACGAGAAAGACGTGCCGGCCCGCCGGTTCCGCGGAACGGGACCCGCCCTCAACGCCCGGGCGGCTGCCGCGTTCGATGCCCTGGCAGCCGCACTGCAGGCAAAACAGCACGAAATCTCCCGGGCCCGGGCAGCAGCCCAGCGTGGAGAAAACACCGGATGGTTCGCCTACTCACCGCTTTCCGATAACGTCTTCAAGCCACCCCGGGCAGGGCGGGAATAGGCAGGCCGAAAACCCCGACGGACCGACCCGGCCCGGGGCTGGAAATTGTCCCCGCGGGCGTTCCCGGAGCGGGCGCTTCTCGGACGGCTCTCTGGCAGCCGTCGACGCAACGGCGCGTGCACCGACCGTCCCGTCAAGGTAGGCCTCTGATCTCACCGGCGGTGTGTCTCTTCCCCCGTCAGACTGCGGACTTCTGGCACCATGACAGTGACAGCAACCGATGCCGTCATGATCATGTGGGGGAATCAATGGATAAGCGTCGAGCAAACCACTTTGGAAAGCCTTCGGCATGGTCCGTGACTTCCTTCGTCCTCGGTCTCTTCGCCCTGACCACGACAAGTCTCGTGGCCATCCTGTGGAACCCAATCGACGAGGACATCATCAATCGCGCTGACGCCGCGGGCTGGGACACCAGCATGCTCCTGCCGCATCAAACCGAACTCTCGCTCCTCATCAACGCATCAGTCCTGGCAACCTTCGTCATCGTCGTGACTGCGTTCATGGGCATGCTCACCTCACGCCGGCGGACCGGGATATCGGCCGATTCCCCAGCCCCAGTCTGACCAGACCTGGGCCTCAGGCTCGGCTGGGCTCCCTGTTGCCCTCAGCCCACCGACAGTGCCAGGCAGACTTCGGTACCGCTGCATCTTCGGCCGCCTGGAGTTGCTTTAGAGGAACCGCTTGCGGGCGCACAATCGCAGTGCAGACGACCTCTGACATCCAGTGTGTGCAGGCGACTTCTGATAATGACGGCTCTCCAGCTGGGTTGTAACGGAGGATGAGGTGGCGTAAGCCTCGCCTCGGGAAGTGGGGGCGACATAATCAAAAACGATCGAATATCACAGGGCGAAAGCCTGGCGTTGATGAGTTTTGACTTGCTTTGCCCGAGATCGGCGCGCTTAGGGTGCGTGCATCGCGGCGAGGTCAGAGGCAGAGAATCGCCGCGAAGATTCAAGCAAGCAACTGCAGCGGCGCTTCTGACGGCAGGCCCCACAGGGAAGGGATTGCAAGCCCGAGTCGTAAGAGGGCGCGGCCACTACGGCGATCAGCCGCGTCTCAGTCGCTTGACGCTGGCAGAACCAGTAATCGACAGAGAACACGATGTCTTCAGAGGCCATCCGGCAACTTTGATCTAAGTTCTGCTGCCCGGGAAGCGAGCCTCTGACACTGGTCCCGGGTGAGCCTTCTAACCTGCATGTCGAGGACTACCCTGCTGCCCAAATCGTCCACGCCCAACAGCTGACCCACCCGACGTCTTGCTTCGTCCTCGTCCTCCGAATCTTCAATCACCTGGAAGACCTCGTCACGCCGGTCCATCGCCCGTAGCAAGGCATCGAGGATCATCAATTCGTCCCTTATCCGCCGCTCATCCTCATCCATGCGGCGATTCTTGCACGACGGAGGTCATTCGGCATTGCGTCCGGCTGCGGTTCCTTTGTGAGACGTTGCCGGTCAGGTTGGGTGGGTGCAGAACTGGGTAGCGGAGCCACCTTGGTCTACGCAGTAGCAAGTGCCAGCGACGACTGCCGTTGTTTTAGCTGTAGGTTCCGCGGTTCGCAATAGGCGGGCACATAGACTCCCTTCCATGCGCGTCTTCGACATCACCTTCAACTACAAGGTCGACAGCCCTCCAGGAAAGGACCCGGACTCCCATAGTCCGCTGCTCAAGGCTGACCATCAGCTGCTCTGGACCAAGGAGCTATGCGACGGAGAACTGTTCAAAGTGCAGGTCCCAGCAGAGCCAAATGAGCGTCGCAAAAACTACCTAATGTTCGAGCAGACCCCCGACAAAGGGTTCACGTTCGGCAGTGACGCCATCACGAACTCCTACACCAGGTGGGGGAAGCCGAGGAACTTGGTCGAGGCTAAGGCCGAGTTGAGCGAGGAGCAGAAGCGCCGCTATTTCAACCCGTCGTACACGATCGGCAGTGCCATGATCTGGCCCGTCAGGAAAATACACCGGCCCACCCTAAACACCGCCAGGGGAATGCGACTACGGATCGCGGACCGGATGGACCTAACTCTGGAATGCATCCGGCGCCACTAAGCTGAAGAGCCAGGCAGTCCACTCGCCGATGTCACCACTAACTACGCGGACTTCTTCAAACTCTTCTGCACGTTCAAGCAGTTCGTGGAGTTCTTCCACCTCCAGGACCTCGTGACGCCGGAGGGAAAGATCGACTTCTTCCTAGAGGAGGACGAGAATTTCAAGCGCCCCGGCTTCCCGACCACGAAGGACGAGTACATCAGGGTTCGGGAAGCCTCGCTGAAGTTCATAACGCTGCGGGGCAACCGGATGGCCGACTGGGTCGAGAAGAACCACCCCGACATTAAGGTCCGACGGCAATAAACAACGTTTACACCAGCCCCTGACGACATCGTGAGGAAGAGGCGCCTAACCCTCCGGACGCTCAGGCGATCCCACTAACGGGACGATGCGGCAGCCCGACGTTGCATCGTTTCTAGACCCTCGCCCAATCGTGTTGCGGAAGCCGGAAAAGGACCTTGTGGATCGCAGCGGTAAAAGGCGTGGTTTCCGCAGCGCTTTATGGCCGACGGACGCACGCAAGCGGATCCCTATTCGTGCATGATGGCCGACCAGCTAGAGGGCAGTCGCGCGGGATGATGCGAGCCTAGGCATCCCGGTAGTGGAGGCGCCGGAGTCGGGAGGACGGGTCGTCCGGCTTTGGGAACGTCGTCCCGAATTTCGCCCAGTGGCCGCTGCAGACGTGAAGTCCCTCTACGACATCACGGTTCCCGTACCGGTATAAGAGCCAAACGTGAATGTCGGCCAGCGGCGGGTTCAATTGCGGCGGCATGAGGTCGCGCGAATTCGACGGGGGCACATAGCGGCCGAACGCTGCTGTCAGATTCCCTGGCGGACCGAACGGGTACATCACCAGGTGCTTGTTCGGGTACCCGTTCAACTTCTTGGCCAGGGCTTGCACTCCGCCATGCTGCTCCTCGTCGACGATGTGCAGCGATTGCCGAATCAACTCCCATGGATCATCAGGTGAGGGTTCGTGCACGATAGACCACTCGATCTGATGAGACTGAACGTCCGAATGCTGACAGCGTTGGAGGCACAGCACTTTGACCCCATCGTCGTAAGCCCGAAGGCCGAGGATTGGGTCGGGATCGACGCCCGGGCGCAACTGCCGTTCGTCGCGCGATGACCAGTGATACTTACATCCGGGCTTCGCCGTCCACCGCAGGACATCTGCCTTGATTTTGTGGCGCACGGCTTTGGTGGCGCCTCCCACGATCGTGTACGGCATCATCACCCGTACGCAGTGGGGCAGTGTCGTATCCGGCATCGGGTCCAGGCTTTTTTGTGCTTCACGGACGGCAGGCGGAGTGGTCGTAATCACTTCCGCCACGTGATTCCCGTCCAGAGATAGGAGGTCGGGCATTCTCGCTTTGGATCCGTCGTCGTGGTGTTGGAATTCCACTCCGAGCTCGCCTTCGAGCACGATTCTCGCGTGCTCTTCTTCCGCCCTAAACGCCATCCTCCGCCCTCCCATGTGAACTGCTGACGACCTCTCAATCAGGCTTCACCCGGCGAGCGAGGCATTACCCGCCATGCTACTGAGCCGGGCGTTAAGATGCCGCTGAGGGATCCGCTACCGGCACGTCTGAAGCTGGCCGCGATAGCTTTCTAACGCGCTGATGATCGGGCCGATAACCCCGCGAAGCATCCCGGCATCTGGGTTGTCGGCGACCTTACGATCAACCTCGGCAAGCTGCCGGACCAGAGCCCGAGCCGGAATGGGTCGTACTACCGCCCTCTGGCATCCAGCCTTAGCCGAAAGTCCCCGGGCCACATAACCGGAGCGGTTATTGGCGTCGCCTTTCGGACTGCGCAACTGACAGTGCCGAGCCCCGAATTCCGCCCAGTGAAGGATCCCGTTGCGGAAAGTGCCAACATACGATGTCTCCCTCAGATTCCCCCGAAGGGTGATCTATGGCTCGTATTCAAATCGTTTGACGAGCAATTCCTCCGCTGGCTCAAACCCACGTCTGGCATAGAAGGTCTGTGACTCATCCGAAGGAGAAAGCACGATGCGGGCTGCTTTGATGTTCTGCGAAAAATGAATTGCCGCGTCGAGGAGCATGCTGCCGACCCCGTCGTTGCGCTGATCCGCCACGACGAATGCGTTCCCGAGATAGACCCAGCACGTTGATTTCTTGCCGGGCTTCGGCATGCGCTCGAACACCATGAGATTCAGCATTCCGATAGGCGTGCCGTCCAGATCCGCGACGAACATGGTGCGCGCGTTGTTAACCTGCCAGGTTCGATAGTTGTTATCGAAGTCTGGATCCTCGGTCTCTTCCCCCGTTTGTTCCGCGACCCATGCGGCCCGCAGTCGTATGAGACTGGGTGTATCGGTTGAGCGCGCCTGACGAATACTGAGCATCCGCCCACTCTAGCCACCTACCGTCCAGGGGCCGGCCCGTCCAAAGTCCAGAAACGTCCGTTTAGCCTTCTTTGAACGGGACATCCCCAATCAGGACGTCATGTCGTTGGCCGGTCGGCAGTGATGGAGAATCGGTGCATGATCAGCACGGAAAAGGATGAGGGTTTCGTGGTTCGAGCGGGGGGTCATTCACGAGTTGAGATCCTACGGTTGCTGCGCATCGCGGACGTAATGCTCAATGTCCATGCCGAGACGCTGCTCGCTCACCCCGTTTTCGACAACCCAGAGCGTCAAAACTTACGAATCGTAGAGCGAACCGTAGAAGAGCTTGGCTTCGAGCATGGCGCGGTTCAGTCCCGGGTCTTCAGCGCTGCACGGAACCAGGGCCTCGCGCTCTGTCCCTTGGTGGCGGGCCCCTACCTCCGAATGGCGATGATGGGCCAGTCGAGCGCGCCGGACTCCGTTTTGTCGGCAGGTCGCGCGCCGACCGGAGCCATCCACATCGCTTCCGAGCCGCTAAGCGAGGACGTGGAGTACCCCAAAGGTTTCTACCTCCGGGTCGTGGACGGGCAGGCCTGGCTCAGGGGTTATCGGTGCGATGACATGTATGTGTGGGCGCCGGACCATCGGCTCGCATTCCTATCGCCAGGTCGATAATGAGACGTGCGCTCATTATCTGGCCACAGGAGGACCGGCGTTAACGGAACCCATCACGTCCCGATGCAGGATCGACTACCGGGCATTTATCCGTGGCTTGCCTAGACTCGAACGCATGGTCAACGTTGTGAGCGATGCGTATTCGAGCAGGGCCGCGGAGTACGTCGAACGCTTTGCTTCAATGGGTGCTGTGCACCCTTCAGATCGTCAACTGGTGGCGACCTGGGCGGACGGCGTCGAGGGTGCGGTACTCGACGCCGGCTGCGGTCCGGGCCATTGGACGAACTTTCTGAATGAAGCTGGGATTCCTGCTCTCGGCGTGGATCTGGTTCCGGAGTTCATCGAGCAAGCCCGCGTTGCCTACCCCGGCATTCCATTCCGGACAGGCAGCCTCGACGCCCTCGATGTCAGCACCGGGACAATTGGTGGAGTGCTCGCGTGGTACTCACTGATCCACCATGAGCCAGACACGATCCGCACTCCTCTCTTGGAGTTCAGTCGAGTACTCAGCCCTGGTGGCGCCCTGCTGGTCGGCTTCTTCGCTGGTCACGTTGTCGAGAAGTTCGATCATGCGGTCTTCCCGGCATACCGGTGGCCGGTGAGTGATCTCTGCGACGAGCTGCTAGCTGCGGGCTTCGATGTGGTCGAGACGCACGCACGGACGACCACCGGGCAGCAATCCCACGGGGCAATTCTTGCCCTCCGCTGAGGCGCTCGGCGGTGGATCGCTTACCGGGCGCAGGCGGCCGGTTCGGGGGCCTTGCTTAGGGGCAGGCCCATGAGGACCTCGTCTTGGTCACCCTCCGGGAACCGGAGAGCTCCTGGCCAACGCCCAATTTCCCGCCAACCGCATGACTTGTAGAAGACTTCAAGGCCCATGCCGGAGCGCAATTCAAGGCGCAGATGGTCAAGGGCCAGGTCTTCGGCGGCTGCACGGGCTACCTCGGTCATGAGTGCCCGCCCGACGCCGCGTTTCCTGAAGCCAAGTGCGGTCTGGACACGAAGTATTCGTGCCCAGTGTGCGGTGAGCTCGCTGGAATTGCCGGCCAGGAACAGCCACCCTGCCAGCTGATCGTTGACAGCGGCCAGCAGAAGTCGATTGGCCGGTTCCTCGAGTGACTGGACCATGCGTTCAAGGGAAGACCGGACTTGCTCGTCAGTCACCGGTGGAAAATGGAACCCCACGGCGCCGCCGGCGTTGGATACGTCCCGCCAGCATTCCAGAAGTTGCTGCCGAACAATGGGGTCGGCCATAACCGGGGTGGTCAACCACCGCATTTGAAGGACATCCGCCGTGGTCACAATCTCCCCGTCATTGTGAACGGCAGCGGTAGTTCATTGCAGGAGCTGTCTGTGGGCCATGGCACCACTGTCAGCGAAGGCCATTGTGCGCTCCACCTTCTGGTCTTCGCCTCGTACACATCCTGGGGAGCAAGCACCGGGTTCGGCACTATCTTCCGCGCGAAAAGGTCCTCGTAGCCGTGTGGGGCGTACGTTATGGGGGCGCCCGCCTCATCTGAGGTGACGGCGAAGCAGCAGGTCGTCGCGGCGAAATGATCGATCGCATCAGTGGTGTTGGTGAAGGGGATGGCCGGAACGCCGAAGTGCTCCTCGTACCAAACGTGCACGCGGGCTTCGTTGCGGACTTCGACGTCGACTCCCAGGTCCTTGAATAGCTCGCGCGCCCGCAGAATCACCGCGTTTTCCGCCTCGTAAGAGGTGTCCTCGTCGAAGTAGAACAGGTCGTAGTCCCGGATGCCAGCTCGGGGGTCCTTCCCTTCCAGCACGTTCCAAACGGTTTGGAACAAGGCCCCGGCAGTCAACCACCAGTCAGAGACGCCAAGAAGCGGCGCCAGATCAAGTATTTTCCCGTTGATCGGGTTCTTGTGGATATAGGCCAGAAAGAGCTGCTCGTCATTGGTGGTCACAGGATCATCCTGCCCCACCCTGGGCGCCACCCCGTTGAGCGCCGGGGTTCGCTTCACCCATCCGGCCTGGATACGGTCGGTACTCGGCCGCAAATTTGGCGAGGTCTTGAGTACGTGGCTGCGGTGCCGTCCAGGAAGGGACGTCCCATATAGACGTCGGCGAAAGTTCCGTAGGAGGTTCCGCTTACTGACGCTGGGGTGTGGCCGTTAGCTCCGGGTCGTGAACTGGACCTGGATGTGCTTGAGCTCAGTGCGGGGAAGCACAGCGGTCACCACGCCGCCGCCGGCCAGTTGGGCTCCGATGCCGTACACGAACGGGTCCGTATCGACCTCCGCACCGGGCACGTCCACTCCGTTGATGACGGTCCTGGCCTGGCCGTTGACCATCCGGCCGGTTACGGCGGGTGGGTGCTGGTCCCATGGTTTGCCGCCCGGCCAGAGCTCCTGCCGGTACTGGTTCATTAGGATGTGGTTGACATGGTCAGCCAACAGGCTTCGAACCGAAGAACGCTCGGATGGATCGCGGTGCTAGGTGGTTCGCACGGCCTCCTCAAGTTGCGGGTAACGCAGGCGCTCCACGTACTCGATCAGCCAAGGGGGCCGCGGCCATGGCGGAACTTCCTCGATCGATCTGCGTGTCTTCTCATTGAGGTCCGCGAGGTTGACCGGGTCTGAGCGGTCATCCGGGTTTCGCCAGAGCGTGTAGTTGATGCTCGCCGTCATTTCGCTGTACCCACGATCATCCAGGCCGTAGCTCAGACCGACAGAGTCCGTGTCCTCCAGCGACGGTTGTGGCATGAGCCCCAGCACCGGAATAGGCATGAGTTTCAGTTTCTCGACCCATTCGGCACGGGGGTCGGGGGCGTCTTCGGGGAGAATGCCAGCCGCTCTCATGCCTCGACTATGAATCAAACGAGGGTGCCTGTAAATGGGATTGAGTTTCTGCGGGCCCGGCAGGTTGCCGCTGCCGCCGCGGTGCCGCGCCGCACCGCGGGCCCCGGTCGAGGTTCCGAACCGCGAACGGCTAGACTGGAAGGGTAGTAATGGATGCCCGGTCGTTGATTTCCAAGTTTTTCGAATTCAACAAGCCCGCCCCTACGCGATCTTGAGATACACCCGCTGGTCCCAGTGCCAGCATTCAGATAGCCCGCGATCGGCTTCCACTGGACCTGCTCGCGCGCCTGAGCGTGCTCCGGAACGGCCCTCGGCCGGCCCCGTTGAGCAAGCAGCGCAGCCCAAATGAATAAGGAAACTCCCTGTGAGTGAATTGCACACGCACCAGCTTCTGACCGACGAATCCGGCACGGAATCGATCGAACCGGAAGAGACCATCATCTCGGACGAAACTCCGCACGAAATCGCGGAAATGTCCTTCGCGGACTACAACGTCCGCGCCGACATCGTTGAATCCCTTGCCGACGCCGGCATCACCCATCCGTTCCCGATCCAGGCCATGACCCTGCCCGTTGCGCTGAACGGCCACGACATCATCGGTCAGGCCAAGACCGGCACGGGCAAGACCCTCGGCTTCGGCATCCCGGCCCTGCAGCGGGTCGTCGGACGCGACGACGCCGGCTTTGCGGCGCTGCCCGCCCCCGGCGCGCCGCAGGCCCTCGTGATCGTGCCGACCCGCGAGCTGGCGGTCCAGGTCGCCGGCGATCTCCAGAACGCGGCCCGCAAACGCAACGCCCGCATCGCCACGATTTACGGCGGCCGCGCCTACGAACCGCAGATTGAGTCACTGCAGCAGGGCGTCGAGATCGTCGTCGGCACCCCCGGACGCCTGATCGACCTGTACAAGCAGAAGCACCTGGTCCTCAAGAACGTCAAGATGGTCATCCTCGACGAGGCCGACGAGATGCTGGACCTCGGCTTCCTGCCGGACGTTGAGACCCTCATTGCCGGCACCCCCGCCGTCCGCCAGACCCTGCTGTTCTCCGCCACCATGCCCGGCCCGGTCATCGCGATGGCGCGCCGCTACATGAGCCAGCCCACCCACATCCGAGCCGCGGACCCCGACGACGAGGGTCTGACGAAGCGTGACATCCGCCAGCTGATCTACCGTGCCCACAGCATGGACAAAGTCGAGGTAGTGGCGCGCATACTGCAGGCCCGCGGACGCGGCCGGACCATCATCTTCACCAAGACCAAGCGCACCGCGGCGAAGGTCGCCGAGGAACTCGTAGATCGCGGTTTCGCCGCTGCGGCCATCCACGGCGACCTCGGCCAGGGCGCCCGCGAACAGGCCCTCCGCGCCTTCCGCAACAACAAGGTGGATGTCCTAGTCGCCACCGACGTCGCCGCCCGCGGCATCGACGTCGACGACGTCACGCACGTCATCAACTACCAGTGCGTCGAAGACGAGAAGATCTACCTGCACCGCGTCGGCCGCACCGGCCGCGCCGGCAACAAGGGCACCGCTGTGACCTTCGTCGACTGGGATGACATGCCCCGCTGGGGCCTGATCAACAAGGCCCTCGGCCTGAGCTACCC
Source organism: Arthrobacter sp. (assembly GCA_026393275.1). Lineage (GTDB taxonomy): Bacteria > Actinomycetota > Actinomycetes > Actinomycetales > Micrococcaceae > Arthrobacter. The sequence goes on along the minus strand of JAPLAM010000095.1, from coordinate 156,411 downwards.
CGAGCCGGTGGAGACCTACTCCTCATCCCCGCACCTGTACGAGGAGCTGGACATCCCGGCGGGAACCAAGGGCCGCCTGCCCCGCGACAAGCGGGTACTCGCCGGCGTCGACGCCGAAGTCCTCGAGGACCTCGGTGAGACCGGCAAGAAGAACGCGCGCGGCGGCGCACAAAACAGTGGACGCGACAGCGCCAAGACCGGCGGACGCGACGGCCGCGGCCCCCGCGACGCCGGACGCGACAGCGGACGTGAAGGCGGACGCTCCGGGTCCCGGGACGGCGGACGCGAGGGCGGACGTGAGAGCGGGCGCTCCGGCGAGCGACGTCGTCGTTCCCCCGAAAAGGAAAGCGCAGCCGGACCCGCCGAGGCAACCGCCCCGGCGGCAAGGACCAGCGCCCCGACCGAGGTCGACCGCGCCACCCGGGCGCGCCGCCGTACCCGCACGCGCCGCCACAACGGCGAAGTCGTGACCGGCGACGCCCAGGGCAGCGCCCCGGCACGCAGCGCCGAGGCCTAACCCCTTTATGACTGATACCGTCTGGGCGCCGGACGGCAGCAATCTGGTGGTTCACGCGGACAACGCGGAATACCTCCCGTCGCTGCCGGACGGCGCCTTCACACTCATTTATGTGGATCCGCCGTTCAACACCGGCCGGGTCCAGAAGCGCCAGGAAACCAAGATGGTGTTGAACGCCGGGGGCGCGGGCGACCGGGTGGGCTTCAAGGGCCGCTCCTACGACACCATCAAGGGCGCGCTGCACAGTTACGACGACGCGTTCAGCGACTACTGGTCCTTCCTGGAGCCGCGGCTCGTCGAGGCCTGGCGGCTGCTGGCCGACGACGGCACCCTGTACCTGCACCTCGACTACCGCGAGGTGCACTACGCCAAGGTCATGCTGGATGCGATCTTCGGCCGCGAGTGCTTCCTCAACGAGATCATCTGGGCGTACGACTACGGCGCCCGCGCCAAGTTCCGCTGGCCCACCAAACACGACAACATCCTCGTGTACGTGAAGAACCCGGCGAAATACCACTTCGACAGCGCCGAGGTGGACCGCGAGCCGTACATGGCGCCGGGCCTCGTCACGCCGGCGAAGCGAGAACTCGGCAAGCTGCCCACCGATGTCTGGTGGCACACCATCGTCTCGCCGACGGGCCGGGAAAAGACCGGCTACCCGACGCAGAAGCCCGAGGGCCTGATCCGGCGGGTCGTGGCTGCCTCCAGCCGGCCCGGCGACTGGTGCCTGGACTTCTTCGCGGGCTCCGGCACGCTCGGCGCCGTGGCCGCGAAGCTCGGACGGAAGTTCGTCTGCGTGGACCAGAACCAGGCCGCCGTCGACGTCATGACCAAGCGGCTCGGCGCGCACGCGCACTTCACGGCAATGCCTTCCGCCCAGCCCCAGTCGGAACCCGCCGCCCAGCCCAACTAGCTCGCATTCGTTGTCGTTTTGAGGCCCCAAAACGACAACAATTGCGAGTTACTTTGGGACGGCGAGCGGCGTCAGGTCCAGCTCTTGGCGAAGGCGTGCACGGCGTCCGCAATCATCTGCACGGCAATCGCGGAGAGCAGCAATCCGGCGATCCGGGTGACCAGTTCGACGCCGTTTTCCCCCAGGACGCGCTGGACCACCCCGGCGAACCGCATCGCCAGATAGAGCGACGCGAGCGTCACGGCAATCCCGAGCCCCACGGCCAGAAACTGCGCCATGTTGTTGGAGCGTTGGACGAATACCATGACTGCCACGATTGCGCCCGGGCCGGCCATCAGCGGCGTCCCCAGCGGCACAAACGCGACGTTTTTGTACTTGGCCGCATTCTCTTCGCCGCTGGTGGAACCGGTGAGCAGTTGCAGCGCGATCAGCACGAGGAGCAGTCCGCCGGCCCCCTGCAATGCGGCGAGCGAGATGTGCATGTAGTTCAGGATCGACTGCCCGAAAATCGCGAAAGCCACAATCACCCCGGTGGCCACCAGGAGGGCCTGCAGCGCCGAAATGTTTCGATCCTTGGCGTTCATCTGGGCCGTCAGCGACATGAAGATCGGCACGGTCCCGGGCGGGTCCATGATCACGAACAGCGTCACGATCACGGAGGCCAGGAGCTGCAGGTCGATCCACTCCATCAGCGCACCACGGACGATCCGGTGCCCATCTCCTCGATCCGGGACAACACCTCCGGGGCGGTCAGGTTCTCGCCCAGCAGGTTCGGCTTCCCGGCCCCGTGGTAGTCGGAGGACCCGGTCACCAGCAGCCCGTGCCGTTGGGCCAGGCGGCGCAGGAACACCCGGCCCTCCTCGGGGTTGTCCCGGTGGTCGATCTCGAGCCCGGCCAGCCCGGCGTCGATCATTTCGCGGTAGGTCTTATCCCCCACGATCCGTCCGCGCGAGGACGCCACCGGGTGCGCGAACACCGGGACGCCGCCGGCGTCGCGGACCAGTTCGACGGCGTACGCCGGGTCCGGCGCGTAGTGCTGCACCCAGTACCGTGAACGCGAGGTCAGGATCGTGTCGAAGGCTTCGCTGCGGTCCGCGACGACGCCCGCGGCCACGAGGGCGTCGGCGATGTGCGGCCGGCCCAGGGTGGCGCCGGGGGCCACGTGGTGGATGACGTCGTCCCAGCTCAGCGGGTAGTCCTCGGCGAGCAGGCTGACCATCCGTTCGGCGCGGGTGAAGCGGGCGTCCTTGGCCTTGGTGATTTCCTCCAGCAGCCCCGGGTGGTCCGGGTCGTGCAGGTAGCTGAGCAGGTGGACGCTGATGCCCTCGCTGGTGCGGCAGGAGATCTCCATGCCGGGGACCAGGGCCACCCCCAGTTCCCTGGCCGCGGCGGCTGCCGCAGTCCAGCCGTCAGTGGAGTCGTGATCGGTCAGGGCGACGACGTCGAGCGCGGCTTCCGCGGCGGACGCGATCACGTCCGCGGGCGGTTGGGTGCCGTCGGAAACATTCGAGTGGGCATGCAGGTCAATCCTCACCTGCCCAGCGTAGTAGATCCGCGCGGGCGGGTTGGTGGCCTAAGCCGCGCCGCTGGTGAGACTATGGGACGGTGAACGATGCAGATAACACCCAAATCTCCGCTTCCCAGCCCCTCGAGGAGCGCCTCAATAACCGCTCGCAGCGGCCCAGCTCCGACGCCTTCAAGGCGTTCATGGCCAGCAATTGGGCCCCGTTCCGGGAGCAGCTTCCCGAACTGGACGCAGTCGCCGGCCACGCAGCCGGCCGCCGCCGCGCCATCTCCGAGCTGTTCAAAGGCGAACGCCTGGTCATTCCCGCCGGCCCGCTGAAGGTCCGCTCCAACGACTGCGACTACCGCTTCCGTCCGCATTCGGGCTTCGCGCACCTGACTGGCCTGGGCCTGGACCATGAGCCCGACGCCGTGCTGATCCTTGAGCCCTCTGATGAGGGCAAGGGCGACGACGGCGGCCACCACCGCGCCACCCTGTACTTCCGTCCGCTGGCCGGCCGCGACACCGAGCAGTTCTACGCTGACTCCCGTTCGGGCGAATTCTGGATCGGCGCCCGGCCCACCCTCGCCGAGTTCAAGGCCCAGCTGGGCCTCGAGACGGCCGACTTGGCCGAGCTCGAGCTCGCCATCACCAAGAACGTGGGCGCCCCGGAGATCGGCGGCATCTCCATCCGCCTGGTGCGCAAGGTGGACGAGAACATCGACGCGCTGGTCGACACCGCCCGCTACAACACCGCCAAGGACCCTGAGAACCTGGACCTGGGCGTCCTGGACGCGCTCGACGAGAAGCTCAGCGAGGCCCTCTCCGAGCTGCGCCTCATCAAGGACGAGTGGGAAGTCGAGCAGATGAAGACGGCCGTGGCCGCCACGGTGCAGGGCTTCACCGAAGTGGTCAAGGCCCTGCCGCGGGCCCTCTCCCACCCCCGCGGCGAGCGTGTGGTCGAAGGCGCGTTCTTCGCCCGTGCCCGCGAGGAAGGCAACGAGCTCGGCTACGACACCATCGCCGCCGGCGGCAACAATGCCACCGTGCTGCACTGGACCCGCAACACCGGCAAGGTCAACGCCGGCGAGCTGCTGCTGCTGGACGCCGGCGTCGAGGCCGATTCCCTCTACACCGCGGACGTCACCCGCACCCTGCCCACCAACGGCACCTTCTCGGAGATCCAGCGCAAGGTCTACGAAGCAGTGCTCGACGCCGCCGACGCCGGCTTTGCCGCCGCCCAACCCGGGATCAAGTTCCGCGACATCCACACCGCGGCCACCACCGTGCTGGCCGAGCGGCTCGCCGAATGGGGCCTGCTGCCGGTGTCCGTCGAGGAGGCCATCAGTGCCGAAGGCCAGCAGCACCGCCGCTGGATGCCGCACGGCACCAGCCACCACCTGGGCCTCGACGTGCACGACTGCGCCCAGGCCAAGCGCGAGCTGTACCTGGACGGCGTCCTCACCCCCGGCATGATCTTCACCATCGAACCCGGGCTGTACTTCAAGGCGGAGGACCTCGCCATTCCGGCGGAATACCGCGGCATCGGCGTCCGGATCGAGGACGACATCCTGATGACCGCGGACGGCCCGGTCAACCTCAGCGCCGCGCTCCCCCGCAAGGCCGACGACGTCGAGTCCTGGATGGCAGGCATCTACCAGGAGGTCGAGGCCCAGCTGCCGTAGCCAGCGGACTGTAGCCCCCTGGCTTGTTGCCCTGCGGTGTCGCAGGGCAGCAAGCGGGCAAGACATGCACTTGGGCAAGATAAAGGGAGGGTCACCGGCGGTGACCCTCCCTTTTGCCTTGCGCCGGAGCCTCTGGGGCCGCGCTAGCGCTGCTCGCCCTCCGGGCGCGGCGCGCCCTGGCTGGCTTCTCCCTGCCGCACTTCTCCCTGCTGGGCCGTGGCCGGCGCGGGGTCGTTGACCCGGACGCCGTACTGCGGGCGCCCGTCGGGCAGATCCGGGTAGCTGACACCGGAGGGGCGGGCCGGCTCGGGTTCCGGCGCCGCGTGAACGCTGGCCGGCTGCTGCTGGCCGGCCTCGGGGGTCCGCTGACCGTAGGGGTCGTTCCAGCCCGCGGGGCGCTGCGGGCCGGGCTGCTGCGGCTGCTGCGGGCCGGGCTGTTGCGGGCGCTGCTGGTTCTGCTGGTCATAGTGCTGGTAGCCGGGCGTGGCGGCGTCGTTCCGGGTCATCGGCAACTGGTGCAGGAGGCGGCGGGCCTCATGCGCGGCTTCGAAGGCCACCACGACGTCATAGTTGGTCGCCACCACCTGGTTGGTCGAGGTGAAGTCACGCTTGCCGCGCTGCATCGCGTACGTGACGATGCCGAACAGCATGAAGAACGCCGCTCCCATCAGCACCGAGGTGACGATCGAGAAGTACCCCGGCGTGGTGGAGAAGAAGGACAGCATGACGCCGACGAAGAGCCCGAACCACATCCCGCTCAGCGCTCCGGAGAGCGCAACGCGCGGGTACGTGAGCCGGCCGGTGACGCGTTCCACCATTTTCAGGTCATTGCCGACGATCGAGACCAGTTGCACGGGGAACTGCTGGTCCGCCAGGTAGTCCACCGCCTTCTGGGCGTCCAGGTAGGAGTTGTAGGAACCGACGGTGTCGCCCTTGGGAACAGCGCGCGCTTCGTCCGCCCCGCCGGAAGCGCCGGCCCTTGGACCACCAAAAATGTTTGACATACGCCCATTCTCGCCCATCCAGCTGTGCGGTGCCTGCAAATTCAGCTAAAAGAGAGCAGACTCGGTAGCCTGTAGGAGTGAGCACAACACTTTCTCGCGTATTTGTCGCGCGCCTCCTCGGACTGGACGTCTTCGACCCCCTGGGCGACCGTCTGGGCCGATTGCGCGACGTCGTGGTGCTCTCCCGTGGCAACCGTGGCGCCCCGCACGTGGTTGGCATCGTCGTCGAGGTCCCCGGTAAGAAACGTGTTTTCGTGCCGATGACCCGCATCACCTCGATCGACCAGACCCAGATCATCTGCACCGGGCTGGTGAACCTGCGCCGGTTTGAACAGCGCGGCGCGGAGACCCTCGTGGTCGCCGAGTTGTTTGACCGCAGGGTGACCCTCGCCGACGGCAGCGGGGACGCCACCATCGAGGACATCGCCATGGACAGGCACCGCTCCGGCGACTGGATCGTCAGCAAGCTCTTCGTCCGGCGCGGCCACTCGCTGTCCCCGTTGAGCCGGCTGCGCCGCAACGAAACCCTGATCATCGACTGGGCCGACGCCCAGCAGGGCGCCAAGACCGAGCCCCAGGCCGCCACCCAGTTCGTTGCCACCCACGAGGATCTGAAGCCAGCCGACTTTGCCGAGGCCCTCCAGGAGATGAGCGACAAGCGCCGCTTCGAGGTCGCCAGCGAACTCCAGGACGAACGCCTCGCCGACGTGTTGCAGGAAATGCGCGAGGGTGACCAGGTGGAGATCCTCTCCGCCCTGGACGTCGAGCGCGCCGCCGATGTGCTGGAAGAAATGGATCCCGACGACGCCGCCGACCTCCTCGCCGAGCTCCCCAGCGCCCAGGCCGAGGAACTGCTGCAGCTGATGGAACCGGAAGGCGCCGAGGACGTGCGCCGTCTGCTCGAATATGACGAGGACACCGCCGGCGGCCTGATGACTCCGGTCCCGGTCATCCTCCCCCCGGAAGCGACCGTCGCCGAGGCGCTCGCCCACGTCCGGCGCGAGGAGCTCTCGCCCGCCCTGGCTTCCTCGATCTTCATCACGCGCCCACCGCTGGAGACGCCCACGGGGCGCTTCCTCGGCGTCGTGCATATCCAGCAGCTGCTGCGCTACCCGCCGCCGGAACCGCTGGGCAACCTGGTGGACAAAAATCTAGAACCGGTCTCGGACCAGGCCCACATCAGTGAGGTCGCCCGCGCCCTGGCCACCTACAACTTGAACTCGCTCCCCGTGGTCAACGAAGACGGCCGGCTTGTCGGGGCGGTGACTGTTGATGACGTGCTTGATCATCTGTTGCCCGATGACTGGCGCGCCCACGAGGACGACGCCCCGATAAGGAAGCTTGGAGGCCGCATTGGCTGATAACAGCACGCTACGGAACTCCACTGCCAGCCCGGGAGCACGGACCGGCAGCCTCGATACCCCGCTGAGCGGGCGGCAGCGGATCCTGCCGAAGTTCTCCCCCAACCCGGATGCCTTCGGCCACGCCACCGAGGGCTTCGCCCGCTTTATGGGCACGCCGACGTTCCTCGTCTACATGACGGTGTTCTGCGTATTCTGGCTGGTCTGGAACACCTTTGCCCCGAAGGACTGGCAGTTCGACTCCCAGGCGCTCGGCTACACGCTGCTGACCCTGATGCTGTCCCTGCAGGCCTCGTATGCCGCACCTCTGCTGCTGCTCGCACAGAACCGCCAGGACGACCGGGACCGCGTCTCGCTCGAACAGGACCGCCAGCGCGCCGAACGCAACCTCTCGGACACCGAGTACCTGACCCGGGAACTGGCCTCGCTGCGCATTGCCCTGCGCGAGGTCGCCACCCGCGACTACGTCCGGGCCGAACTGCGCAGCCTGCTCGAGGACATGCTCGAAGCGCAGGAGGAACGGCGCGGCCACGACCCCTCGAACGGGGCGCACGAAACCCAGCGCGACAAGGCCAAGGATAAGTTGAAGGAACGCCGGGACAAGCAGCGCGGCCCCCGCACCCAGCAGATCCCGCGGGTTCGGAGCGAGCCCAGAACCGAGGGCCTTCCGGAAGCCCGGACCGAGGGCGCCCCGGAGCGCACTCCGCCGTCCACCCCACGCACCTCCCCGAAAGCCGAGCAAAGCCCGCAATGAGCACCCCGCAGGGACACCCCGGGGCGTCCCCCCTGGCGCAGGCCGTGCACGCGGCACTGGCCACCGTGATAGACCCGGAACTGAGACGCCCCATCACCGAATTGGGCATGGTCGATACGGTGCAGGTTTCCGACGACGGCCGGGCGCGGATCACCGTGCTCCTGACCATCGCCGGCTGCCCGCTGCGCGGCACCATCACCGCCGACTGTGAAGCGGCGCTGACCGCGGTGCCCGGGGTCACGGGCGTCGAGGTCGAGCTGAAGGTCATGAGCCAGGACCAGCGCGATGCCCTCAAGGAGCAGTTGCGCGGACCGGGCGGCCGCCGCGGTATCCCGTTCAACGCTCCGGGCTCCCTGACCAAGGTCTACGCCGTGGCGAGCGGCAAGGGCGGGGTCGGGAAATCCTCGGTCACCGTCAATCTGGCCTGCGCCCTGGCGGCGCAGGGGCTGCGGGTGGGCATCGTCGACGCGGACGTGTACGGGTTCTCCGTCCCGGCGCTGATGGGCATCAGCCAGGCGCCAACCCGGGTGGACGACATGATCCTGCCGCCGGTGGCCTACGGGGTCAAGGTCATCTCGATCGGCATGTTCGTCACGGGCAACCAGCCGGTGGCCTGGCGCGGACCGATGCTGCACCGCGCCCTCGAGCAGTTCCTCACGGACGTGTACTTCGGCGACCTGGACGCGCTCTTCCTGGACCTGCCGCCCGGCACCGGCGACATCGCCATCTCGGTGGCCCAGCTGCTGCCCAAGGCACAGCTCCTGGTGGTCACCACCCCGCAGGCCGCCGCTGCCGACGTCGCGGAGCGGGCCGGGGCGATCGCGGTCCAGACCGGCCAGACGGTGGCCGGCGTGGTTGAGAACATGTCCTACCTGGAAATGCCCGACGGCGGCCGGATGGAACTCTTCGGCAGCGGCGGGGGCGCAGTACTCGCGGAGCGGCTCTCCGCCACCGTGGGCGCCGAGGTGCCGCTACTGGGCCAGATCCCGCTCGACATGCTGCTGCGTGAAGGCGGGGACACCGGCGTGCCGTTGGTGCTCGGCCGGCCGGAAACACCGGCCGCGCAGGTCTTGGCGGACATCGCCGGAACGTTGGCGTCCAGCCCGCGCGGGCTCAAAGGAATGTCGCTGGGCCTTCAGCCCCGCTGACGCAGGGCCGGACCTGCTGGCTGGGGCTGCCCGCCTAGGTGGCCTCTGAGTCGAACGGCGCGGCCTCGCCCGCCGGAAGCCGCTCGACGACCCGGGCCGGGGGACGCTCCTCGGCGTTGGCGACGGCCGCCGGCGCTCCGGCGCTCACGGGCTTGGTGTCGTCCTCGAGGAGGGCTTCCTTGATGATCCGGCGCGGGTCGTACTGCCGGGGATCGTATTTCTTCCAGTCCACATCGTCAATGTCGATGCCGACTTCATCCTTGATCTGCTCGCGCGCGCCCGAGGCCATCCGCCGGACTTCCTTGACGATGTTCGCCAGCTTCTGGGTGTATTCGGGCAACCTGCTGGGGCCGATCACCAAAAGGCCGATGATCAGCAGAAGAATGAACTCCGGTCCGTTGATTCCAAACACTCTAGGAAGATTACCCTCTCAGTCCGGCGTGCGACGATTCGGCGAAGCCCCTGCCGCAGCCCGGCCGACGAGGCCCGCCATGTGCCGGGTGGTCCTGTCCCCTCACCGAGCCACCAGCTGTGCAATTCGTTCCAGTCCCCGCTCCAGCCGGACCGGTAGCTCCTCGTCGCTCCGGGCCGCCGCAGCCGGGCCAAGACCGGCGTGCACGAGCGCGCCGACGCCGTCGTCGGCCTGCGCTGCCGGGAGTTCAGAGATGTACGTGAAGGTGGCCTCCGGCGTGCGGTAGATGGCCCGGAACGGCGGCTGCGTGTTGACCCAGAGCGCGCCGGCCGCCGAGGCGGGGTCCTGCGGCTGCGCTGTCCCGTCCAGCCCGGCGGCTCCCAGCCGCGCGGCCACGAAGCCGTCCGCGGTGGCCTGGTGCCCGGTGAGGACGTTGACCGGCGCCGCTTGGTCCGGCTGCCCTGGCCCGGCGGTGCCGCCGGCCTCAGGACGTCCTGCGGCATGTTGTTCCAGGACGGTGGCAAAGTGCACGCCGTCGGTGAGGCGGAGTTCCAGCACTTCCGAGCCGTAGGCGACCCCGCCGCGGGCCCAGACGAGGTGATAGCCGAGCTCCCGCAGTTCCGGGCAGGCCCAGCCCCGGGCGCGCAACGCGGAGAGCTGTCCGGAACTCAGCGCACCGGCGGGTGCGACGTCGGGCTCGCCGCTGAGCGACCACGCAGCCCCGGCCACGGTTTCGGTGGACAACGCCGGAACTGTGAGCTGCCCGGGAAAGTCTGAGCTGAAGGCGCCCTCGGCCGAGGGCGCGGCCTGGCCGCCGAGGGTGTAGGTGGCGCCGCTCATCAGGACCGCTGCGGCGGCGACACCGCCGGCAATCTGGACGGCGAGCCGCAGCGGCCTCGCCCGGGCCGGCCGCGGACCGGGGCGCGGCGGGAACGCCTCATCCGCGGAAGCCAGGTGCGGCAAGGTCTGGTGCGGCGCGGCCTGGCTGGGCGCGGTCAGGCTGGGCGCGGCCTGGTGCGGCGGAGCTTCCTTCCGCTCGGGGGCCGATCCCGTCCCAGGCAGTGCCTGCTCCGGCCCGGCGGCAAGCTCCTCGGTGCGTGCCAGCAGACGGGCGGTCAGGTCCTTGCTGGCGGCCGGCACCGCTGCGCCGCGCAGCCGCTCCAGGTATTGCTGTTCCCGCTGGGCACGGACGCGGCACGCTGCGCACCGCTCAAGGTGTTTCCGGCGCCGCTCTTGGGCCCTGCCGTTGAGCGGGGCCGCGCCGAGCCGGACGCTGCCCGTCTTGCGGGCGAGGTACCTGCACGCGAGGCTACCCAGGAAGGGTCTCAGCTGCCCCACTGCCAGTTCACAGAAGGCCGGCGATGCGCGGCATCTTGAGCCGCGGCTTCAACGACTGCTTTGCTGCTGCCGTCGGCCGCGGGTCACGGTGGGCGAGCTTCTCGCGGAGCATTGTCCGGCCGCGGTGGATCCGGGACCTGACGGTGCCGAGTTTGACGTCCAGCGCCGCGGCGACCTCGTCATATGACAGGCCCTCAAGGTCGCAAAGCACCACGGCGGCGCGGAAGTCCGGCGGCAGCTCTTCCAGGGCGGCCTGCACGTCGAGGTCGAGGTTGTTGAACTCAAAGCTCTGTTCGGGGCCGGGCTCGCGGCCCGGGATCCGCGACTCGGCGTCCTCGGCCAGCGCGTCGAACCGGATCCGGCTCTTGCGCCGGGCCTGGTCTAGGAAGAGATTGGTGGTGATGCGGTGCAACCAGCCGTCCAGGGTGCCCGGTTTGAAGTTTTCCAGCGAGCGGAAAACCCGGACAAAGACTTCCTGGGTGAGATCCTCGGCGTCGAACTTGTTGCCGGTAAGCCGGTATGCCAGACGGTAGACCTTGGCGGAGTGGTTGGTCACCACTTCTTCCCACGTCGGCCTGACCCACTCGGCCTCGGCCGCAGGCTGGGTCTCGTCATTTACAGGGACAGCTGCCACAACCGACATTGCCCACTCCCCTCGCGGATGGTCCTTACGCCCGGATGGCTCTTGCTGCTGCAAGCCCCTTCACCCTTGATTCGACGCCGGTCACCACGGGGATGAGCGGATCTCCATCATTTCAAAATAAACTGGGAATTTCCTGACGCCACCCCTTCTTCCGCCGACGGCGGAACGCGGCGCCGGGACGCGGAACCGTGACGCAGCACCGGAACACGGCAATCAACACAGTACGCTGTATGAGACACTCCCCCTCCTGCCCGGAAAGCGATACCCATGAGCGCCGACAAGTCCACGAGCTGGTCCTACGCAGAAGATCTGCCTGCCGAGGATGAGGTCTTGTTGCACGCACGCGAACGGTCTTTCGAACTGGGCGTCACCCCCATCGGACCCGGCGTCGGCGCCGTCCTGACTGTACTCGCCGCCGCCTCCAAGGCGCAGACGGCGGTGGAAATCGGCACCGGCGCGGGTGTCTCCGGCGTGTGCATCCTGCGGGGGCTCGGCCCGCAGGCTGTCCTGACCACGATCGACGTCGACGTCGAGCACCTCCGTGCCGCCCGGGAGTCCTTCCACGAGGCCGGCAGCCCGGCCAACCGTACCCGCACCATTTCCGGGCGTGCCGCCGACGTGCTGCCCCGACTGACCGACGGCGCGTACGACCTGGTGTTCATCGACGCGGACAAGCCCAACTACCCGAGCTACGTGGAGCAGGCCATCCGGCTGCTGAAGTCCGGCGGCCTGCTGATCGTCAACGACGCCCTGGACAAGGACCGGGTCTCCAACCCGGCGGCACGGGAGGCAACCACCGTGGTGCTGCGGCAGATCGGGAAGTCCATCCGCGACGACGACCGCCTCGCCTCCGCCATGCTGCCCACCGGCGACGGGTTGCTGGTGGCGGTCAAGAAGTAGCCCCGGACGGACGCAAAAGGGGGCCCGCCGCCTTTCGGCAACGGGCCCCCTCTCCATGCGACGCCAAAGCTATTCGGTAACGCCGACCAGGCATTCCTTGAGGTTTGTCGCTTCTGAGGCGTTGAGCTCGACCACAAGCCGCCCCCCGCCTTCGAGCGGAACCCGCATGATCAGGCTGCGGCCCTCTTTGGTCACTTCCATAGGGCCGTCGCCGGTGCGTGGTTTCATAGCCGCCATGAGGAATATCCCCTCCAGTAGTCCCGTGACTTACCAGCCCGGCCGGGCTGTGTCCGCTTGGTCAAACATGCCGCCCGGCGACCGTGATGGCGGCCGCCATGGCTCAACACTCAGTTTTCCTTTGCTTACCGCCCATTATCCCGTAATTACGCGCTTGTAGCTAATCGTTGGACTTTCCCCGGGCCTGCGGGAATGCTGCACCGCCGGCCAGCAAAGGTGTCCGGGGTCACGGCGGGTAGTCACCCCCGCCAGGCAGCTGGGCCCACGCCCACAGCCACACGACCCAGACCAGCTGCAGCAGCAAAAACATCACCACAACCGTCCCGCGGTAGGCGCGGGAGCGGGAAACCAGGGCCGCGCTGAGCGCCAGCGGGAACAGCGGCAGCAGCATCCGGAAGGTGCTGGTCTGCGGGTGCAGGAAGACCAGCAGGTAGCCCATGTAGCAAACACACCAAAGCCTTAGCTCGGTGCCCAGCGCCACCACGGGCCGGGACCTCATCAAGAGGACAAAGGCGGCCACGAAGACGAACGGCGCCAACAGCCCCAGGACCGGGCCGAACAGCTGGACGCCGGTGTCGAACCAGGGCTTGAAGGGCACCAGGTCGTGGCCCCGCCACACGGTCTCGGTCTTGGTGTAGGCCTGGATGTCGCCCGTCACGGCCCAGGCGATGCCGGGCCACAGCAGCGCGCCGAGGCCGCTGACGGCGGTCAGCCCGGCCAGCGACCAAAGCTCGCCGGGGCTGTGTTGTCCGGCGCCGGGGACGGCGGGAGCCGACACGCCCGGGGCGGCCCGCAGGGACCGGCCGCGGAACAGCGTCTGGAGGTGCGGATACGCGCGGTAGAGGAACAGCAGCCCGACCATGGCGGCGAAGGGCACCCCGGTGGGCCGCGACAGGCACATCAGGAGCACCACCGGCATGGCCCACAGGTATCGCCGGCGCACCACCAGCACCAGGGCCGAGGCGAGAAGCAGCAGGTTCAGCGACTCGGCGTACGGCACCTGCAGGATCGGCGAGACCGGGAACGTGGACACGAACACGGCACCCCACAGCGCCGTGCGGTGCGAGGCGCGCTGCCGGAACAACCGGTAGATGACCAGGGCCGCCGCCAGCCCGGAGAGCATCGCGATGACCGTGAGCGACGCGGCGGGGGCGAGCCCTGTCAGCCCGCTGAGGGAACGGGCCAGCAGCGGGAAGAGCGGGTAGAACGCCCACGCGTTCTCCTGGACGTTGCCGGCCCCGTCGGTCGGCAGTGCGGCGGGATAGCCGCTGCCGAGGACCTGACCGTACCAGCGCGCATCCCAGATGTTGATGAAGTTCCAGTAGTCCGGCTTCGGCGGGAACCACGGGTTCACGCCCTGCTGCAGGGCGGCGGCCATGAAGATGCAGGCGCTGACCAGGCGGGCAGCGAGGTACAGGCCCCCGAGCTGCAGCCACCAGGGCCAGCGGGCGGTGTGGGCGCCGGCGGCCGCGATTCGGCTCCGAACGGCAGTGGTCCGTCCGTCCTGGGCCGTTCCGTTCACGGAGCGGGGTCCGGCGCCGGGGCGGCCGGGGCGCCCTTCCGCTCCGGCCGCGCGTGGTCCGGCCGCGGTTGATGCAGGCGCGGTTGACTCAGCTCGTTCCGCAGGGCGGCGATCTCACTATCCTTCCGGGCAATCTGGTCCCGCAGCTCGTCGAGGACCTGGTCCACCTGGTCCATCCGGTAGCCGCGCACGCCGACGGCGAAGCGGATCCGGTCGACGTCGGCCGGTTCCACCTCAGCGGGGAGCAGCACGGCCGGCAGCGAGGCCACCGGCTCGTCGAAGCCGTCCTCGAACGGCTGTTCGCCACTGCGGCGGCGGAAGACCCGCGGCGCCAGATCGGTACCGACAAGGATGGCGACGGCGGCCAGCACGATCGCCACGAAAACCAGGAAGAAACTCACGGTTCCATCGTGCCAGACGCGGCCGGGCGCACAGTTCAGGCCCGCTGGCTGTTACCGGCGGCGCCGTCGGCCGTGCTGCCGTTGCCCGTGCTGCTGGTCCCCATTGGGTTGCGGTGCCGGGCGGCGCCTTCGACGATGAGCTCCACGGCGAGCGCCGGGTCGTCGACCACCTGCACCAGGTCGAGGTCCTCCTCCGCCATCATGCCCTCGCCAACCAGGGTGGACTGGAGCCACTCCAGCAACGGGTTCCAGAAGGCGGTGCCGATCAGCACGATCGGGAAGGACGTCACCTTCCGGGTCTGCACCAGGACCATGGCCTCGAAGAGTTCATCGAGGGTGCCGAGGCCGCCCGGCAGCACGATGAATCCCTGGGCGTACTTCACGAACATGGTCTTCCGCGCGAAGAAGTAGCGGAAGTTGATGCCCAGATCCACCCACTGGTTCATGCCCTGCTCGAACGGCAGTTCGATCCCCAGCCCCACCGAGACCCCGTTGCCCTGGACCGCGCCCTTGTTGGCACCCTCCATCGAGCCCGGACCGCCGCCGGTGATGACCGCCAGGCCCGCTTCGGCCAGACTGCGCCCGACGTCGACGGCCAGTTCGTAGTTGAGGCTGCCCGGCTGGGTCCGGGCCGAACCGAACACGCTGACCGCCGGGCCCAGGTCGGCGAGCGCACCGAAGCCTTCCACGAATTCGCTTTGGATCCTCAGCACCCGCCACGGGTCGGTGTGCACAAACTGGCCGGGGCCCTTGGTGTCCAGCAGCGTCCGGTCCGACATCGTGACCTTCGCTGCCTTGCGTCGCAGCTCCAGTGGCCCCTTATGCCGGATGCCGTTGGCGGGCGGGACATCCCGCCGGGCCGGACCGGCGTTCCCGGCGGGGTTCTGCTCTGGAGTGGGCTGCTGCTCGGTACTCATCCCCATAGGCTAGCGCGGATCTTTGGGCGCGGCGCCGCACCGCCTCGGCCCGGATCGCGGCGTGGTACGCCGCTGGCCTGCGGATATCTCTTGGGTCACGATGTGGACCAACTCTGAGTGATTGGCGTCATAGTCGGCTAATGTTCGCTAGATTCTTCCTATGACTACTCAAGTGCCCGGCGATGCCCTCGTCTCCCTGAATGCCGTCAACAAGCATTACGGCCAGCTGCACGTCCTCAAGGACATCAACCTGAACGTCCGCAAGGGAGAGGTCGTCGTTGTCATCGGCCCCTCGGGCTCCGGCAAGTCAACGCTCTGCCGCGCCATCAACCGGTTGGAAACCATCGACGACGGCGTCATCAAGATCGACGGCAAGGAACTGCCCGCCGAGGGCAAGGAACTGGCCAAGCTGCGCGCCGACGTCGGCATGGTCTTCCAGTCCTTCAACCTGTTCGCGCACAAGACGATCCTCGAAAACGTGACGCTTGGACCGATCAAGGTCAAGGGCGTAGCCAAGGCCGAGGCCGACAAGGACGCCATGGCACTGCTGGAGCGCGTCGGCGTCGGCCACCAGGCGCCGAAGCTGCCGGCCCAGCTTTCCGGCGGACAGCAGCAGCGCGTCGCGATCGCCCGCGCCCTGGCCATGAAGCCGAAGGTCATGCTCTTCGACGAGCCTACGTCCGCGCTGGACCCGGAAATGATCAACGAAGTCCTCGACGTCATGATCCAGCTCGCCAAGGAGGGCATGACGATGATCGTGGTGACCCACGAGATGGGCTTCGCCCGCAAGGCCGCAGACCGCGTGGTCTTCATGGCGGACGGCCAGATCGTCGAGGACGCGACGCCCGAAGAGTTCTTCACCAACCCGAAGAGCAGCCGCGCCAAGGACTTCCTGTCCAAGCTCCTGACGCACTGACCCGTTCCGCTCCTGCACACATCACTCCTGAACCTCCGCAGAGTTCGCACCCAGGCCGCCGTGAGGCGGCCGCCCAATGAAAGGAATGTCATGATGGCATTTTTGACCCGAAGGAAATCCCTTCTGGTTGCCGCATCCGCAGCTTTGGCCCTGAGCCTGAGCGCCTGCGGCGGCAGCTCGTCCACTACCAACCCGCCTGTGGCCGAGAAGCCGAGCTTCGCCGCCGACAGCACCATGGCAAAGCTTTCTTCCGCCGGCAAGATCACCATCGGCACCAAGTTCGACCAGCCGTTGTTCGGCCAGAAAGGCCTCGACGGCAAGCCGGTTGGTTTTGACGTTGAGATCGGCAAGCTGATCGCCGCGAAGCTGGGCATCGGCGCCGACAAGATCGAGTGGGTCGAGACGGTTTCCGCCAACCGCGAACAGTTCATCAAGCAGGGCAAGGTCGACATCATCGTCGCCACCTACACGATCAATGACAAGCGCAAGACCGAAGTCGACTTCGCCGGCCCGTATTACGAGGCAGGCCAGTCACTCATGGTCAACAAGGACAACAACTCCATCACCAAGCCGGAGGACGTCAAGGGCAAGAACGTCTGCTCCGTGACCGGTTCGACCCCCGCCGCCACGATCGTGGAGAAGTACGGAGCAGTCCTGGTCCCGGCCGCGACGTACTCCGCCTGCCTCGAGCCGCTGCGCAACAAGCAGGTCGAAGCGATCACGACCGACAACGTCATCCTGGCCGGCTTCGTCAACAAGGAGCCGGACGCCTTCAAGCTCGCCTCCGACGAGACCTTCACCAAAGAGCCCTACGGCATCGGCCTGAAGAAGGACGACAAGGTCTTCCGCAGCTGGATCAATGACCAGCTGGAAGCCTTCGACAAGGACGGTTCCTACAAGAAGGCCTGGGAAGCTACCGCTGGCGCCGTCATCAAGACGGCTCCGAAGCTCCCCGCCATCAACCGCTACTGAGCCGGGCGTGGCGGTCGCCGGACTCGCGACCCGTGCGATCCGGCGGCCGCCACTCACCTGTTAACGCTTGACTCCCCTCAACGCAGCCGAAGGAACTTATGGACGTCATCATTGAAAGCCTGCCCCAGTACTGGGACGGCTTTCTCCGAACCCTCTTCCTGGCCGTGGTCTCGGGCATCATCGCCCTTATTTTCGGCACCCTGCTCGCCGCGGCCCGGGTCTCCCCGATCGCCGCGCTGCGCGGCTTCAGCATGGCCTACGTGGAAATCGTCCGGAACACGCCGCTGACCATCGCGTTCTTCTTCGCAGCCGTGGTGCTGCCCCGCCTGGGCGTCACGTTCCAGCAGTTCGAAGTCGCGGCCATCATCGCCCTGAGCGCCTACACCTCCGCTTTCATCGCCGAAGCCGTGCGCTCCGGCGTCAACAGCGTCCCGATCGGCCAGGCCGAGGCCGCCCGCAGCATCGGCATGAAGTTCAGCCAGGTGCTCTCCCTGATCATCCTTCCGCAGGCCCTGCGCACGGTGATCCCGCCGTTGATCAACATCCTGATCGCATTGGTGAAGAACTCCTCTGTCGCGGGCGCCTTCTACGTGCTGGAGCTCTTCGGCTACGGCAAGCAACTGGCCAACGAGCACGGCGACGCCGTCATGTCGGTCCTCATCGGTGTCGCATTCTTCTACCTGCTGATTACCGTCCCGCTTGGCTACCTGGCCACCGTGGTTGAACGAAAGGTGGCGATCGCACGATGACTTCAGTTCTCTACGACGTCCCGGGGCCCAAAGCCCGGCGTATTTCCCTCATCGGATCGATCATCGGCGTGATCGTGATCGCCGCGATCGTGGTGCTGGCGATCATGACCCTTGCCCGGCAGGGAATCTTCGAAGGACAGCGCTGGGCCATCTTCGGCCAGGCCGACGTCTGGTCGCTGATCCTCAACGGCGTCGGCGCCACCCTCAGTGCCGCCGCGGTCGCCGCTGTGATCGCCTTCCCGCTCGGCCTCCTGCTGTGCCTGATGCGGATCTCCGATGTGGCCTGGATCCGCATCCCCACCCGCATTGTGCTCGAATTCCTTCGCGGCATGCCGGTGGTCCTGATGATGCTGTTCGTGCTGCTCGTCTTCGCCACCAGCTCCTTCGTCGCCGTCGTCGCCGGGCTGGTCCTGTACAACTCGGCAATCTTCGCCGAAATCATCCGGGCGGGCATCCAGTCGCTGCCCAAGGGGCAGCGTGAAGCCGGACTTGCCATCGGCCTGACGAGCTTCCAGTCGCGGCTGACCATCGAACTGCCGCAGGCCATCCGCCGGATGCTCCCCTCGCTCGTGGCGCAGCTTGTGGTGCTGCTGAAGGACACCTCGCTCGGGTACATCGTGGCGTACGGTGAACTGCTCCGCGCGGTCCAGGTGATGGCCGACTTCCTCGGTCCGCAGTTCCTCTTCCCCGTGTTCTTCGTGGCAGCGGCCATCTACATCGCGATCAACCTGGCGGTTTCCCGCCTCGCGATCTGGATTGAGCGGCGCGGTTCCAAGAAGGCCGCCGGTGGCATGGCCCACGTCCCGGTCGCCGGAACCGTCCCGGCCAAGTAGGCCGATCCAGCAGGCAAGCCGCCGAATAAAGAAGGTCCGGAACCCCGATGTACTGCTCCCCGAAAGTTGGACTGAGAAATCAGTTCTGACTTTCGGGGAGCAGTTTTATGCATGGAAGAAGTTCGTTGTCCGAGGAGCAGCGCGAGGCCGCGGTAGCGTTGTTTGAAACGGGTTGGGGTGCTTGGGCGGTAGCGACCCGACTCGGAGTAGGTAGAGGTGCCATCAAACGTTTGTATGGTCGATGGCGGACACGCGGAGGTACGACGCTGGTGGCGAAGCCAACACGACCGGTGTTCTCGTTTGAGTTCAAACTTGATGCTGTGCAGCGATACCGCGGGGGTGAGCCCAAAGTCGCCCTGGCGAAAGAGCTTGGGCTGTCCTCTCCAATGTTGCTCGAGAAGTGGGCGCGTCAGTACCGGACCGAAGGCGAAGAAGGGCTGCGCCCCAAGCCGAAAGGCCGTCCGAGGACGAATCCTGGGACAGCCAGGAACCCTGAGTCTGAGGTAGAGCGACTGCACCGTGAGAACGAACGCTTGCGCGCAGAGGTGGCGTTCCTGGGAAAAGTAAACGCCTTGAGGGACGAGGAACGGCGGTAAAGGTCCGTGCTGTCATCGCTCTCAAGGCTGAACACCGTTTGGAAGTTCTCCTGGACGTAGCCGGGTTAGCCCGGTCCACGTTCTTCTACCACCAGTCCCGACTCAATGGCCCCGATCGTCGGGCGTCCCTGAAGGCCGCTACTACAGAGATCTTCACGAAGAACCACGGCCGCTACGGGCACCGCCGGATCCATATTGAACTGCTCAAGCAAGGATGGACGGTCGCCAAGAAGACGGTTCTGAAGCTGATGCGTTCCCTGCGGCTGGTCTGCAAGGTCCGAAGCAGAAAACGGTACAACTCCTACCAGGGCGAGCAGGGCATCGTGGCCCCGAACCTGCTGAAACGCCAGTTCGAAGCGGATGCCCCAAATCAGAAGTGGGTTACCGACGTGACCGAGTTCAGCGTCGGTGACCGGAAGCTCTACCTCTCACCGATCATGGACCTTTTTGACCGGCAGATCATCTCCTATGCCATTGGGACGTCGCCCAATCTGGAACTGGCCAATGCCTCGCTGCGCGGTGCCTTGGCCACGCTGAAGAACGGGCAGAAACCCCTCGTGCACTCCGACCAGGGATTCCAGTATCAGCACAACTCCTGGCGCACACTCCTGGAGAACGCCGGCGCCGTCCAATCAATGTCACGCAAAGCCAACTGCTACGACAACGCCGTCATGGAAAACTTCTTCGGACACCTCAAGGAAGAGCTCTTCCACCGCGTCCGATTCCTCAACACGGACGCACTGACAGCCGCGCTGCACGAATACATCCGCTGGTACAACACCGAAAGAATTTCCACCAAGCTCAAGGGCTTGAGCCCGGTAGAGTATCGTGCTCAGATGCTTGCGGCATAGGACCCTCTTACCCAACCGTCATCGGCACACGTCGCCGCGTCGCAGCAGCCGGCAAATTGATAGCAGTTTATTCTCTTCCGTGGTGTGCTTATAGCAGTTCAATAGCTCGACGGGGGAAGCTATGCGGTCACTTCAGATCAAGGCAGCAGCGGCTGGTTGTTCTAGTAGCAGTCAATGGCTGCACGGCTACGCAGCCAGGCCCCGCCCCAGGTACGTCCAATCCACGGCTGCAGCTTGCCTCTAAGTTGACCTGTGAAGATGCATGGGTAGGCAGTGCTCCTCCCGCCCCCGAAGCTCCCGCTGCCGAAGGCGTTTCATCGCTTTCTTGGTCGGGTAGCCCTGCAAACTATTCCTGGCCCATCCGCGACGAAATGAACGGGTACCCCTATACGGGCAACGGAGGCAAAACATACGGGGCATGGAAGACGCCGATAACTGTGGCAGCGGGATCTGGGGAACGGACCATCACTATCGACGCCCCGTCAGACGCTTCCCTCATTATCGCCTCGGCATCAGAGTGGGAAACCAGCGAAGCAGTCCGCCACGGAGACCCCGACTTACCCAGTTCCTACACCGTCACCGCGTGTGAGGACCGACCTGCTCAGTTCCCGGGGATGACGTTGGTTCAGGGGCCAGCCTGTGTAGTTATCAGAGTGACGGAGAAAGCGACCGCCAAATTCTCCACCGTTTCAGTGCCCATGTATGGAGCCAGTTGCCCATGAGCCGGTCGTTCGCAGGCGCCGTGACCGTAGTAGAAACCTTAAACGAACACTCATTCAGCGGCCAAAGAACTGCCAGCAACGAAGAAGTCCCCGTCCCAGATGGGACGGGGACTTCTTCGAAGAACCGATCGCTGGCCGCTAAAGTGGAACTCGCACATTTACGAGTCCAACTTTCGGGGACCAGTTCACGACGGGTTCCGGACCTTCTTCGTTCCGAACGGCTCAGGGCTGCTGGACGCCGAGCCAGGTCCGCAACGCGCGGAGGCATTCGCGGACCGCCGCCGCGTCGACGTGTTCATCGTCCGTATGCGCCAGGAGCGCATCCCCCGGGCCGAAGTTGACGGCGGGCACGCCCAGTTCGCTGAACCGTGCGACGTCGGTCCAGCCGTACTTCGGTTTCGGCTCGGCCCCGACGGCGGCAACGAAGGACGCGGCGGCGCGGTGGTTCAGTCCGGGGCGGGCACCGGCGGCGCCGTCGGTGCGGACCAACTCGAAGCCCGCCAGCAGTTCGCGCACGTGCTCCTCGGCCTGGTCCAGGGACTTGTCCGGCGCGAAGCGGTAGTTGATCTCCACCACGCAGCGGTCCGGGATGACGTTGCCCGCGGTCCCGCCGTTGATCCGCACGGCGTTGAGGCTTTCGCGGTAGTCCAGACCGTCCACGCTGACGGTCTGCGGCTCGTAGGCGGCCAGCCTGGCCAGGATCGGGGCCGCGGCGTGGATTGCGTTGCTGCCCATCCATGCCCGGGCCGAGTGGGCCGCCTCGCCGCGGGTGGTCGCCTCGAAGCGGATGGTGCCGTTGCAGCCGCCCTCAACCGTCCCGTCGGTGGGTTCCAGCAGGATGGCGAAGTCGCCGTCGAGGAGGGGTCCGTGGTTCCGGACCAGCCGGCCGAGGCCGCTCTTGACCCCCTCGACTTCCTCATGGTCGTAGAAGACGAAGGTGACGTCCTTGTCCGGTGCCGCACCGCCGTCGAACAGGCCGGCCGCCAGCGCCAGCTGCACCGCGACGCCGCCCTTCATGTCGGTGGCACCCCGGCCGTACAGCAGGCCCTCCCCCGGCGCGCCGGAGGGCCAGTAGGAGGGGACGGTGCCCAGCGAGCCCTCGGTGCCCGGCAGCGGGACGGTGTCGAGGTGGCCGGCGAGGATGACCCGCTCGGCACGGCCGAGGCTGGTGCGGGCAATCAGCGCGTCGCCGTCGCGGGTCAGCTCCAGTTGCGGGACGGAGCGGAGGGCGTGCTCGACGGCGTCGGCCAGCCGGCGTTCAGCGCCCGAGACGCTGAAAATGTCGATGATGTCCGCGGTCAGCAGGGCGACGTCGCGGCGCAGGTCCAGGCGGGCGGGTACAGCGGAGGCAGTAGGCTCAGTCACCGTTCCACTGTATATTGCCGACGGCATCCGCCAACTGACCCGCAACAGAAGTTCCGGGGCGTTATGACGGCAACTGCTGCGAGCCAGACGGGCTGTCACGGGTTTCGGGGAGCGCGGGGGCCGTCTATAGACTTGGGGACATGACTGAAACCGCTTCTGCTGCCGTGCCCGACGACGCCCGCTCCGCCTACGGTTACGGGGTCGCGACCATCGCCACCCGCAACGGCGATGCCACCGTGCTGGACGTCTGGTTCCCGGCACCGGCCCTCGGAACCGCGGCGGAAAACCTCCGCGACGTCGCCAACGCGGACCAGTCGCTGCTCGACATCGCCGCCCACGGCGACGACGCCGACAGGGGTACCGAGCAGAAGGTGGTCTTCGTCCAGATCCACCTCGACGAGGCCCCGGCCGACACCGCCGACGCGTACCTGCGCCTACACCTGCTCTCGCACCGCCTCGTGAAGCCGAACACCATCAACCTGGACGGCATCTTCGGCAAGCTGCCCAACGTCGTCTGGACCAACTTCGGCCCCGCCGCCGTCGACGGCTTCGAACTGACCCGCGCACTGCTGCGCAAACGCGGCGCCGTGACGGTCTACGGAGTGGACAAGTTCCCGCGGATGGTCGACTACGTCATCCCCTCCGGCGTCCGGATCGCCGACGCCGACCGGGTCCGCCTCGGCGCGCACCTCGCCGAAGGCACCACGGTCATGCACGAAGGCTTCGTGAACTTCAACGCCGGCACGCTCGGCACCTCCATGGTCGAGGGCCGGATCTCCGCCGGCGTGGTCACCGGAGACGGCTCCGACGTCGGCGGCGGGGCCTCCATCATGGGCACCCTCTCCGGCGGCGGCAAGGAGACCATTTCCCTCGGCGAACGGGTCCTGCTTGGCGCCAACTCCGGGGTGGGCATCAGCATCGGGGACGACTCCGTCGTCGAGGCCGGCCTCTACGTCACGGCCGGCACCCGGGTCCGCGTGGTCGGCCCGAAGGACGCCGACGGCGAGGACACCAGCCGGATCGTCAAGGCGCTCGAACTCTCCGGCGTCGCCAACCTGCTCTTCCGCCGCAACTCCACCAGCGGCGAGGTGGAGGTACTCCCCCGCCAGGGGCAGACCGTTGAGCTCAATGAGGCTCTGCACGCCAACTAGCCATGGGCCGGAAACCGACCGACCCAGGGATGAACCGGCCCCGCGGGGCCCGAGGGAGTAGTTACGTGGCACGCAGAAGGGGCTGGCGACGTCGCGTCGTGCTGTTGCTCGCCCTGGCCCTGGTGGCGGGTGCCATCTACACGGCCGTGGGATTCCTGCAGCGCTCGGAGACACTGATCACCGAGCGCTGCACCGCCGCGGGCGCCGGCGGCGAAGACCTCGCCACCGACCAGGCCGCGAACGCCGCACTCATCAGCGCCGTCGCGGTCCAGCGCGGCCTGCCCGCACGCGCGGCAAGCATCGCACTGGCCACGTCCATGCAGGAATCAAAACTGCGCAACATCGGCCACGGCGACCAGGCCGGTCCCGACTCCCGCGGGCTGTTCCAGCAGCGGCCCTCGCAGGGCTGGGGCACGGAGCAGGAGGTCATGGATCCGTACCATGCCACCAACGCCTTCTACGATGCACTCGTGAAGGTCGCGGGCTACGAGTCGCTCCCCATCACCGAAGCCGCCCAGCAGGTCCAGCGTTCGGCGTATCCGGGCGCGTACGCGCAGCACGAGGCGATGGCCCGGTCATTCGCCTCGGCCTTGACCGGCCACACAGCGCAAGGCCTCGATTGCTCCCTGCGCAAGCCGACCGCGGCCGGGGACGCCGGCCTAGTGCAGCAGCGCGTGGCGGCGGATTTCGGAACCATCCCCGCGACGGCGGCGGGCAGCACGGTGACGGTTTCGGCCGCGGACACGCAGGCATGGGCCGTGGCACAGTGGGCGGTGGCCAACGCCAAGGCGCTGTCCATCACCGAGGTCCGGGTGGCCGGCCAGGGCTGGACGCGGGTCTCCAACAACGGTTGGCAAGCCGCAGATGCACCGGCCGGGCAGGTCACCATCACGGTGGCCGCGGAACCGACTCCGTAGCTGACCGCTTCGGTGGCGGGCCGGCTCAGACCAGCAGTTCGACGACCGGCCGGACGTAACTGCGGAACAGCTCTGGGTCGGAGAGCAACGCGGAACTCATGACGATCTTGTCGGGTTCCAGGTACCAGGCCCGCGGCTCGGCGAGGGGCAGCTCGATGATGGTCAGCTCGAAGTCGTGCGCGGCCCGGCCGACTTCCAGGAGCCGGTCGTCCACCATGTCGGCGAGCAGTTGGGTGGCACCGCTGGCGTCCCGTTGGGCCTCGAGGGCCAGGTACTCGCCCCGGCGTTCCCGCGCCCAGCTGAGGGCGGCGCCGAAGTGCGCCTGGAGCACGCGCCGGAGGGCCGGTGAGTTCCCGAAGGCGCGGAAACCCGGTGGCCCAAGCTCCGGTTCCATGTCGGGGTGGGCTTTCAGGAGCTGGTCCCACCACGCCTCCCACTCGGTCTTCAGGGCTCCGACGCCGCCCACCTCATCGACGAGGTGCGCATGGTCGGAGGGCCGGACCTTCGGGGCCGCGTGGCAGAGTGCAGGGTGTCCGGCGGCGTCCAGGCCTGCCGCGTCGCGAACATACAGTGCAATGAGCATTGGACCTGAGGTGTCCATGGTGATCCGCCAGCCGGGTCCGCCGGTATGATGCATCCGATTGCCTCCCTTGGCAAGCCGTACTTTCCCAGTCTATTCCTCAAGCACGCGCAGGTTAATGGGTGGAAAGCGCTGCCGTGCGGCTGCCGCGGCTGTCGAGGCCGGCCAGATGGGCTTCCAGCACATCGTGGCACATCTGCGCCGTCATCCACTCCGGCTGCAGCAGCGCATGCATGGTCAGGCCGTCCAGGGTTGCCAGGAGCCTCTCCGCCTCGATGACCAGCTGCTGCCGGTCCGGCTCGTCCGCGCCGTCGTCGGCCCCGCCGGCGGCGTGGGCGCCTTGGGCCAGGTCCATCATCAGGCGGCCGACGACGGCGGCCACCGTGCGGTGGCTGCGGTCAGCCTCCGGGGCCAGGAACGGCCGGGTTCGGGCCGCGTTCTTGAAGGCCATCCAGACGCAGGCATCGACGGCGCGCTCCTCGTCCAGCGGCAGCAGTTCCCCCAGCAGGGTTAACACGCTGCGGCGGTGCTCCGCGGATCCCGGGGCGGAGTCGGCCAGGCGGGTCTCGGCGGCCTCGAGCCGGCCGGTGATCCGGTCCACCACGACGCCGAAGGAGTGAGCCAGGAGTTCGTCGCTGCTGGCAAAGTAGTGCCGCACGGAGCCTACGGCCAGCCCGGCTTCATCCGCCACTTCGCGGAGCGAGGCCCGTTCGAGCCCGTCTGCGGCGACGATCCGGAACACGGCTTCGACAACGTCCTGGCGCCGCAAAGCAGCGTCGACAAATTTGGGCATTGCTCCTTTTTAGCACGGATGTGTCCTCTCCCGGTCATCCCACGCCGACCACAGGAGCAACTCCAGCACCATACTTCCCCCTCCCCCGGGGTCTTAACAAACGACGCCGGCCGCGCACCTCATGGTCGAGGTGCGCGGCCGGCGTCGTGGGTCACGCTTCAGCGTGGCTACCGCTTTAGACGGCGGGGTAGTTCCGTTCCGGCTCTCCCGTGTAGAGCTGGCGCGGGCGGCCGATCTTGGTGTTCGGGTCGCTGATCATTTCACGCCACTGGGCAATCCAGCCCGGCAGGCGTCCGATCGCGAACAGCACGGTGAACATCTTCTCCGGGAAGCCCATGGCCTTGTAGATCAGGCCGGTGTAGAAGTCCACGTTGGGGTAAAGCTTGCGCTGGATGAAGTAGTCATCCTGCAGGGCCTTCTCTTCCAGGCGGAGCGCGATTTCCAACAGTTCGTCGTTGCCGCCGAGCTTGCCGAGGATCTCATGGGCCGTGGCCTTGACGATCTTGGCACGCGGGTCGTAGTTCTTGTAGACGCGGTGTCCGAAGCCCATCAGGCGGACGCCGTCTTCCTTGTTCTTGACCTTCTCCATGTAGTCCTCGGGCTTGACGCCGTCGGACTGGATCTGACGGAGCATCTTGAGCACTGCCTCGTTGGCGCCGCCGTGGGCGGGGCCGAAGAGGGCGTTGATGCCGGCGGACACGGAGGCGAAGAGGTTGGCGTTGGAGGAGCCGACCAGCCGGACCGTGGAGGTGGAGCAGTTCTGCTCGTGGTCCGCGTGCAGGATCAGCAGCAGGTCCAAGGCCTTGGCCACCACCGGGTCCACCTCGTACTGCTCGGCCGGAAGACCGAAGCTCAGGCGCAGGAAGTTCTCCACGAGATTGTGGGAGTTGTCCGGGTACAGCATGGGCTGGCCGACGGACTTCTTCAGGGCGTACGCGGCGATGACCGGCATCTTGGCCAGCAGCCGGTAGGTGGAAACCTCAACCTGTTCGGGGTTGAACGGGTCCAGCGAGTCCTGGTAGAACGTGGACAGGGCGGACACTGCCGAGGAGAGCACCGGCATCGGGTGGGCGTCGCGCGGGAAGCCGCTGAAGAAGCCCTTGAGCTCCTCGTGCAGCAGGGTGTGGTGGCGGATCCGCTGGTCGAACGCGTCCAGCTCGGCCGGCGTCGGCAGGTTGCCGTAAATCAGCAGGTAGGACACCTCGAGGAAGCTCGAGTGGGCGGCAAGTTGTTCGATCGGGTAGCCCCGGTAGCGAAGAATGCCGGCGTCGCCGTCGATGTAGGTGATGGCCGAGGTAGTGGCCGCGGTGTTCATGAACCCGGGGTCGAAGGCAACGGCGCCGGTCTGCTTCAGCAGCTTGGAAACGTCGTAGCCTTCGTTTCCTTCAACAACCTTGATGCGCGGGAGCTCGAGCTCGCCGCCGTCAAAACGCAGGGTTGCGTTGGTGGTCTCAGTCATGGATTCTCCTCATGGGGCGTCAGGGCCCCTGTTGAAAGCTTGATCCAACATGTGGTGAAGCCGCCCACGGAACCTGTATCTGGACACGGATTCCAACGGCCGCGTTGCCTTCTTGTGGAAAGCCACCATTGATAGTCAGTTAAAAACTACCGGGAGTTCGCGGGTGGCACTAATCCGGAGCCGCTTCAAGGCGTCGAAATCGCACCTCTTGTGGCTCGCCTCACAGCTTTGTTACGGTCCCGTGGCCAGGCGCGCGACGGCGGCGTCGATTCGTTCGTCCGTGGCCGTCAGCGCCACCCGGATAAAGCCGTTGCCGGCGTCGCCGTAAAAGACGCCGGGGCCGACGACGATTCCGCGGTCGGCGAGCCTGCCGACGGTGTCCCAGGTGGCCTCGCCCGCGGTGGCCCAGAGGTAGAGTCCGGCACGGGACTCGTGGATGGTCAGGCCGAAGCCCTCCAGCGCCGGGACGATCCGTTCGCGGCGTCCGCGGTACAGGTCCTTTTGGGCCTGGACGTGGGCGTCGTCGCCGAGGGCCACCCGCATGGCTTCCTGGACCGGGTAGGGCACGATCATGCCGGCGTGCTTGCGGCTGTTGACCAGGTTGGCCATGATCGCGGCGTCGCCGGCCACAAATGCCGCCCGGTAGCCGGCCAGATTGGATTGTTTGCTCAGCGAATAGACGGCCAAGAGCCCCTCGTGGGAGCCTCCGGCCACCCGCGGGTCAAGGATGCTGGGGACCGGGGAGCCGCCTCGCTGGACGTCCCAGTCGCCCCAGCCTAGTTCGGCGTAGCACTCGTCGGAGGCGACCACGGCACCGAGCTCGCGGGCCTGGTCGACGATCTGCTTCAGCGACGCGGCGTCCCGGACGCTGCCGGTGGGGTTTGCCGGTGAATTCACCCAGACCAAGCGCACTCGCTGCCGGGTGCCGGCGTCGAGCTCATCGAGGTCGTCCGCGGCCACGTGCTCGGCGCCGGTGAACGTGGCCCCGATGTCATAGGTGGGGTACGCGACCGTGGGCCGGACGACGACGTCGCCCGGTTTGAGGCCCAGCAGGAACGGCAGCCACGCCACGAGTTCCTTGGAGCCGACGGTGGGCATCACGTGCTGCGGATCCAGCCCGGGGACGCCGCGGCGGCGTTCGAACCAGGCCGCGACCGCCTCCCGGAGGGCCGGCGTGCCGTGCACCGTCGGGTATCCGGGGGCGTTGGCCGCCGCCCGGAGGGCTTCCTGCACCAGGGCTGGCGTGTCATCGACCGGGGTGCCGATCGAGAGGTTGGCGACTCCCCCGGGATGCTTAGCGGCGCGCGCCAGATAGGGCGCCAACGCTTCCCACGGGTAGTCGGGCAGGCTGAGGCCAAAGCTGCGCACCGCAGAGGTCACTGTTGCGCCGTCCTAGTTGTCTTGGTTCTGCGGCGGCAGGGCGGCGATCATGGGGTGGTCCGTGTGGGTGTTGCCGATCTTGGCGGCGCCGCCCGGTGAGCCGAGCACATCGAAGAATTCGACGTTGGCCTTGTAGTAGTCGGCCCACTCCTCCGGGGTGTCGTCCTCGTAGTAGATGGCCTCCACCGGGCAGACCGGCTCGCAGGCGCCGCAGTCCACGCACTCGTCCGGGTGGATGTACAGGGAACGCTCACCCTCGTAGATGCAATCGACGGGGCACTCTTCAATACATGCCTTGTCTTTGACATCTACACACGGCTGCGCGATTACGTACGTCACGTCCCTGGCCTCTCCACGTTGGTTCCGGCATCCCGCCGGTCTTTGCTCCCGGCACGGGCGCCGGGCTGCTGACTTCTGAGCCTATTATCTCCCAGTCCGATCCCGCGAACCTAGCCGGGCGTCACAGGGCCCGCGCACCCTACGATGGACACGTGACTTCACCGACGCCCGGGCCGCAGCATTTCCTCTCCGAAGCGCCCCTGGGCACCCGCGTGGTGGTGCGCTACCGGATCGAGGGCGGCCTCACGGATGCGCTCGGGGAGCTCGTGGCCAGGGCCGACGGCGGCTGCACCGTCCGCACCCGGCGCGCCGACGTCGTCATCCAGTTGGGACTCGTCGTGGCCGCCAAGCAGGTTCCGCCCGCCCCTCCGCGCCGCCCCCGGGGACATGCCCTCCCTTAGCCCGCGCCGTGGGACATGCCCTCCCCTGCCTTTGAGCAATGGACATAGTCCCACTATGTCCAGCCGCGGCCGGTAACGGAGAGCATGCCCATTCTTCCCGGGCCGCATGGGGGAGCATGCCCATCTTTCGCGGGCCGCATGGGGGAGCATGCCCATCTTTCGCGGGCCGTGGCCGCCACGCATATCCATTGGTCTCAGGGCAACGAGGGACATGTCCAACGATGGCAGCAGGGAGCAGACATTTTATCGGCGCATGCGCGAGGGCCCGGCCAGTCGTTCTCAGGCGGCCGCGGCGAGCCTGTTCAAAGCATCCCTGACCATCGCGATGAATTCCTGAGGGCGGTATTTCAGCAATGGATAGCTCACAACCAGGGTGGGGACCCCGCGCCGCGTGGTGACGTTCCACCGCCGTCGGTCCTCCTCGAAACTGTTCCGGTCCATGTGGAACCCGGCGCCGTCGGTCTCAATCCCCAGCCGGCCGTCCACCATGAGGTCCAGGTGGCCCATGCCGGGAACATTCACCTGTGACTCAACATGGAACCCGGCCCGCCGCAGCTGGAAGCGGGCCATGCACTCGATGACCGACTGCGACTGAGGAACGATCGAAGCGACGATTCTCCGTGCCCGCGCGTCGTTCCTCCCGGACAGCCGCTGTCGAAGGGCCGACAGCGGAAGGCCCTTGAGGACCACCGCGGATTCGGCAATGACGAGGCCGTCCAACTCCGGCAGGCAGCGCAGGCTCTGGACGACGGCGTCGAGCAATGTGGGCGGCGCCGGCGCGCGGTGGCAGACGAAGCCCGGGTAGCTGCGGCTGTGGGTTAGCGCGACGTGTTGCTGTTCGGGCGCCTCGAGGACCCACAAGCCGCCAAACTGGGCGGCGCTCACGCAGGTTGGCTCCGCAGGCAGGGACCTGATGGCCACGAGCTGCGGATCCGCCGCGGGTAGTGCGTAAACACCGCGGGACACCCGGGCCACGGCGCCGCTGGCTAAGGCCGCTTTGAGCTGGAAGTCGGAGACGCCTGCGGCCGCGAGGTGCTTGGCGCGGGCCACGCCGTCGTAGTTGGCAAGCACTTCATCTATTTTGACCATGGGCCCATGGTGTCGTGGCGCGAGGGACATCGCCTAGCCCCGGTTTCCGCTATGTGCAAAAGCGCTAGCGCGGTCCCCGACATGAGCGCTGAGCATGTCCCCCGGTCAGCTCAGGGACATGTCCGGCGCTTCGCGCAGCCAGCGGACATGATGCCAGTATGCCCACCCGCAGGCACGAAAAGTGGGCATGTCCCAAGGCAGGAACCAACACTGGGCATGTCCCGAGCGCACAGATATCCGAGCGCCCAGATGTCGCGTACCCCCGTGACCAACCGGCCACCCCGCCACGACGGCGCGACAGCGATGCTGAGACACTAGCCCCGGCGGGCGTAGCGGCGGCACCAGGTGAGCATGACTACCGTGACCACGGCAATCCCTAAGATCCAGAGGTTGCCGGCCAGGTCGCCGAGGATCAGGCGCCGGCCGGGCTCCAGCGTGGCCCACCAGCCGGTCAGCGCGTAGCACCCGGCGCCGCAGACCGCCGTCGGCACAATGGAGCGGAACGCTGCCCCCAGCAGCAGCTCCACGGACGCCAGCAACACCAGCGCGGCCGCGGCACCCCAGGGCAGCGCGATGCCGGCTACTTGCACGTCCTGGCGGTGCAGGACGGTGCCGGCCAGGGCAACAAAAAGAGCTGCCGGCAGGGCGGCGGCAATGCCGCCTGCCCTGCCGGCAGCTCTCTTGGTCACGTTAAAGCCGGAGCCCGGAGGCCCGGATCAGACCTTGGCGCGGGCGCGGTTGGCCTTGGCACGCTCGCTGGTGTCCAGGATGAGCTTGCGGATGCGGATGGAATCCGGCGTCACCTCGACGCACTCGTCTTCGCGCGCGAATTCGAGTGACTCTTCGAGGGTCAGGTCGCGCGGGGGCGTCAGGTTCTCGAAGGTGTCCGAGGAAGCGGCACGCATGTTGGTGAGCTTCTTTTCCTTGGTGATGTTGACGTCCATGTCGTCCGCGCGGGAGTTCTCGCCGACGATCATGCCCTCGTAGACCTCCGAGGTGGGCTTGACGAAGAAGGAACCGCGTTCCTGCAGGTTGATCATGGCGAACGGCGTCACAACACCGGCGCGGTCGGCGATCATCGAACCGTTGGTGCGGTACTCGATCGGGCCGGCCCACGGCTCGTAGCCCTCGGAGATCGAAGCTGCGATGCCGGCGCCACGGGTGTCCGTGAGGAACTTGGTGCGGAAACCGATGAGGCCACGGGCCGGAACGATGAACTCCATGCGGCACCAGCCGGTGCCGTGGTTGGCCATGTTGGTCATCCGGCCCTTGCGGGCTGCCATCAGCTGGGTAACGGCACCGAGGTACTCTTCGGGCACGTCGATGGTCATGTGTTCCATCGGCTCGTGGATCTTGCCGTCGACGGTCTTGGTGACAACCTGCGGCTTGCCCACGGTCAGCTCGAAGCCTTCGCGGCGCATCTGCTCGACCAGGATGGCCAGCGCCAGCTCGCCACGACCCTGGACTT
Source organism: Arthrobacter sp. (assembly GCA_026393275.1). Classification (GTDB taxonomy): domain Bacteria; phylum Actinomycetota; class Actinomycetes; order Actinomycetales; family Micrococcaceae; genus Arthrobacter. The sequence continues at coordinate 124,574 of JAPLAM010000095.1, read as the reverse complement.
CCCACGCGTCAGGGCGCTCGGTGGGGAGCACCTTGAGGGAGACGTTACCGATCAGTTCCTTGTCGAGGCGGTCCTTGACCTGGCGGGCGGTGACCTTCGCGCCCTTGACCTTGCCGGCCAGCGGCGAGGTGTTGATACCGATGGTCATCGAGATGGCCGGGTCGTCAACGGTGATCAGCGGCAGCGGCTGCGGGTTGTCGACGTCGGTCAGGGTCTCACCGATGGTGATTTCCTCGATACCGGCGACGGCGACAATCTCGCCCGGGCCCGCGGACTCGGCCGGGACGCGGTCCAGGGCCTTCGTGGCGAGCAGTTCGGTGATCTTGACGTTCTTGAGCTCGCCGTTGGCGCGTGCCCACGCCACGGTCTGGCCCTTGCGCAGGGTGCCGTTGTAGATACGCAGCAGAGCCAGACGGCCAAGGAACGGCGAGGCGTCCAGGTTGGTCACGTGGGCCTGCAGGACACCGTTCGGGTTGTAGGTCGGCGCCGGGATGTGATCGATGATCGTCTTGAACAGCGGCTCAAGGTCCTCGTTGTCCGGGGCGCTGCCGTCGGCGGGCTGCTCGAGGGAGGCGCGGCCGACCTTGGCGGCGGCGTAGACCACGGGGACGTTGAGGATCTTGTCCAGGTCCAGGTCCGGAACTTCGTCGGCCAGGTCGGAGGCCAGGCCCAGGAGCAGGTCCATGGACTCGTGCACAACTTCTTCGATCCGCGCATCGGGGCGGTCGGTCTTGTTGACCAGCAGGATCACCGGCAGGTGCGCGGCGAGGGCCTTGCGCAGGACGAATCGGGTCTGCGGCAGCGGACCTTCGGAGGCGTCGACGAGGAGGACCACACCGTCGACCATGGACAGGCCGCGCTCGACCTCGCCGCCGAAGTCGGCGTGGCCGGGGGTGTCAATCACGTTGATCGTGATGGTCTCGCCGTTGGAGGACGGACCGTTGTAGGCCACCGTGGTGTTCTTGGCCAGGATGGTGATGCCCTTTTCGCGTTCCAGGTCACCGGAGTCCATCACGCGGTCTTCGAGGTGGTTGTGCTCGGCAAATGAGTTGGTCTGCTTGAGCATGGCGTCGACCAGAGTGGTCTTGCCGTGGTCAACGTGGGCCACGATCGCGACGTTGCGGAGGTCACTGCGCGATGCAGTGGCTACCGCGGTGTTGGTGGTGGTTTCAGACATGCGTAAGTGCTCGATTCAGTGGTGAAGTCAGCTGTTGTATCGCGACATTTCCAACCGGAACGCACGACGGATCAACCCATAAAGACAGGGCTCCTTCCCCCCATTCTAGACGCTCCGGCATTTATTGGCCTAAAAACCGACGCTGCCGCCTAACCCCGGCGCCAGCGGCGTGGCGCGAAACACGCCTACAAAGTGAGCAACGTCACTAGGTTTTGATCCGGCCATGCCCCATGATTGCTGAGACAACAGCACGCCAGCCCGGAGACATCAATGCGCAACGCCTCGGCCCTGTTCCGCTTCGTCGCACCGATGATCGCCGTAGGCGTACTGTTGGGCGGCTGCGGCCAGACCCCGCCCCAATCCGACACGGCTCCGTCCTCGGACACCGCCGCCTCCTCCGACGCCAGCGCCCTGCCCGCCGCCAGCGGCAAGGCCAGCCGCGTTCCCGCCGGCGCCCCGGGCGAGCCCGTCGCGGCCGGGGCAGGCCCGAAGGCCGGGCTCATCCCCCGCCTGGATCCCGAATCGCTGCCCGCCGGTTCCGTGTACCGCAATCCCGCCAACGGCCGCGACGAAGTGATCGTCAAGGACATCCGGCACACGGCCGTGCTGATCGGCGACTCGCAGTCCGAACCCGTCACCGGCTGGCCCCGGCAGGGACTTGGCCGGGCCGGCTACGGCGTGTACTTCTGCGGCCTCGGGGGCACCGGTTTTGTGGTGGCGAACGGCAAGACCGGAAACTACATCGACGCCCTGCAACGCGGTGACTGGAAGCTGCCCTACGGCGCCCCTCCCCTGGTGGTGATCGAGGGCGGCGGGAATGACGCTGCCCGCGGCGCGACCGACGCCCAGATCGCCGCCAACGCGGACCGCCTGATCGCCGCCCTCCGGCAGCGCTACCCCGGCGCCAAAATGCTGATGATCGGCACCCTGGCCCGCGGTGCGAACTACGGCGGTGGCCGGCGCACCCAGGTGGACACGCTGCTCGGCACCATCGCGGCCAAGCAGAAAATCCCCTTCGTCAGTGTCGGTGACTGGCTCACCAAGTACGACCTCACCCGGCTGCTGGCCGACGGCGTGCACATGAACCCCGAGGGCCACGCGGCCCTGGGCACCTTGCTCGGCAAGCGGCTGCAGGAAATGGGAATCCGGGCGGACGACGCCGCCACCGCCGGCTGAGTTCCGGCGCACCCGCCCACCGGTCAACACGAATGTTTAAAACGAAGGAGCCGGTGTCCACCCCGCGGGGTGGACACCGGCTCCTCGGCTTAACGCCCCTGGCCTAACGCACCGGTCAGATCAGGCAACTTCCGGAGGAAGCATGAGGCCGGCGCCGGGGATGGCGTTGAGCAGGGCCTTCGTGTATTCCTGCTGCGGCGAGTCGAAGACGTCGTCCGTGGAGCCGGTCTCGACGAGCTTGCCCCGCTCCATCACGCACACGTGGTCGGCGATCTGCCGGACCACCGCGAGGTCGTGGGTGATGAACAGGTAGGTCAGGCCCAGCCGGGACTGCAGCTCGGCGAGCAGGTTCAGCACCTGCGCCTGCACCAGCACGTCGAGAGCCGAGACGGCCTCGTCGCAAATGATGACCTCGGGATCGAGGGCCAGGGCACGCGCGATTGCCACGCGCTGGCGCTGGCCGCCGGAGAGCTCGTTCGGGTAGCGCTGCATGGTGGACTGCGGGAGCGCCACCTGGTCCAGCAGTTCCCGGACCTTTTTCTCGCGGCTGGCCTTGTCCCCGATTTTGTGGGTCCGCAGCGGTTCCTCGATGGTGCGGAAGATGTTGTACATCGGGTCGAGGGAACCGTACGGGTCCTGGAAGATCGGCTGCACGCGGCGGCGGAAGGCGAAGATCTCCTTGCTGTTCAGCGTGGAGGTGTCCACGCCGTCAAAGATGATCTTGCCGGAGGTCGGCGCCAGCAGGTTCAGGACCATCTGCGCCACGGTGGACTTGCCGGAGCCCGACTCGCCCACGATCGCCGTCGTGGTGCCGCGCTTGACGCTGAAGGAGACGTCGTCCACCGCGGTGAAGTCGGTGGAGCGGCCCAGGCCCGAACGCAGCTTGAAGACCTTGCGCAGGTTTTCGATCTGGAGGACCTCATCCGGCATGGAAGAGGCGACGACGACGTCCTCGTCGGGTGCCAGCAGGTCCTCGGATTCGATCCCGAGTTCCTTGGCCGCCTGGATGCGGCGCGAGGCCAGCGACGGCGCCGAGGCGACGAGGCGCTTGGTGTACGGGTGCTGCGGGTTCTGCAGCAGTTCCAGCGAGGGACCGGCTTCGACGACCTGGCCGCGGTACATCACCACCACCTTGTCCGCGCGTTCGGCGGCGAGGCCGAGGTCGTGGGTGATCAGCAGGACGGCCGTACCCAGTTCGGTGGTCATCTTGTCCAGGTGGTCCAGGATCTGCCGCTGCACGGTCACGTCCAGGGCCGACGTCGGCTCATCGGCGATGAGCAGGCGCGGCTGGCAAGACAGGCCGATGGCGATCAGGGCCCGCTGGCGCATGCCGCCGGAGAACTCGTGCGGGTACTGCTTGGCCCGCCGAGCGGCGTCGGGCAGTCCGGCCTCGGAGAGCACCTTGGCGACGTCGTCCGCACTGTCCGGGAGGCCGTTGGCCTTGAGCGTCTCGCGGACCTGGTAGCCGATCTTCCAGACCGGGTTCAGGTTGGACATCGGGTCCTGCGGGACCATGCCGATGCTGTTGCCGCGCAGTTCGATCATCCGCTTTTCGCTGGCGTGGGAAATGTCCTCGCCGTCGAACAGGATCTGCCCGCCGGAGACCCGGCCGTTGCTGGGCAACAGGCCGATGGCGGCCAGCGCCGTCGTCGACTTGCCGGAACCGGATTCGCCGACGATGGCGACGGTTTCGCCGGGCATCACGGTCAGGTGGGCGTTGCGGACGGCGTTGACCTCGCCGCCGCTAGTTTTGAAGCTGATCGCCAGGTCCCTGATTTCAAGCAGCGGACGCCGGGCGGACGCACCTTCTTCATGGATTTCAACAGGGGCGTTCATGGCATCCCCTTTCATCGCTTGCGCGCTTTGGGATCGAGAGCATCACGGAGGGCGTCGCCCAGCATGATGAAGCTCAGAACGGTAATGGAGAGGGCGATGGCCGGGTACAGCAGCGGCATCGGGTTGGACCTCAGCGACGCCTGCGCGGCCTGGATGTCGTTACCCCAGGACATCACGCTGGGCGGGAGTCCGATGCCCAGGAAGGACAGCGTGGACTCCGCGACGATGAAGGTACCGAGCGAAATCGTCGCGACCACGATGATCGGGGCGAGTGAGTTCGGCAGGACGTGGCGCGTGAGGGCGCCGAACTTGGAGACGCCAAGGGACCGTGCCGCGGTCACGAAGTCCGCATTGCGGACCTCGATGACGGCGCCGCGGGTGATTCTGGCGATCTGCGGCCAGCCGAAGGTGATCAGGATCAGGACCAGGGTCCAGACCGTGCGGTGGGCCCGGAACATCGGCAGCTGCATCAGGACGATGGCGCCGAGGATCAGCGGCAGCGCGAAGAAGATGTCGTTGATACGTGCCAGCACGGCGTCAACCCAGCCGCCGTAGTAACCGGCCAGGGCACCCATGATGCCGCCGATCAGGAGGACGCCGATGGTCGTGAACAAGCCGACCGTGACGGAGGAACGCGTGCCGAAGATGACGCGCGCGTACACGTCGCAACCCTGCTGGGTGTAGCCCAGCGGGTGCCCGGACGAGGGGCCGCCGTCGGAGTTGGCCAGCTGGCATGCCTCGGACGTCGGATCGATCGGCGAGAAGAGCCCCGGGAAGAGGGACACGGCGACGACCACCAGGATCAGGAACGCGGAAATCAGGAACAGGGGCTGCCGGCGCAGGTTCCGCCAGGCCTCGGCCCACAGGCTCAGCGGGGCCTGGTCCTCCTTGACCTTGTCCGTGGCCTGCAGCGGCGTCTCGGCAAAGTCGGCGACGAAGTGCTCGATGTGGCGCGTGGCGGGCGCCGAAGCGTCCTGCCTTGCGGTGTTGGAATCAGGAGTCATAGCGGATCCTCGGGTCAAGCCAGGCGTACAGCAGGTCAACGAGCAGGTTGGAGAGGCAGTAGATCAGCACCAGCACGGTGACGATCGAAACCACCGTGGGGCCCTCGCCGGACAGCACCGCACGGTACAGCCGGTTGCCCACGCCGGGCACGTTGAAGATGCCCTCGGTGACGATCGCGCCGCCCATCAGTGCGCCCAGGTCGGCGCCCAGGAACGTGATGACGGGGATCAGGGAGTTGCGCAGGATGTGGACCCGGACCACGCGGAAGCGGGACAGGCCCTTCGCGGTGGCGGTGCGCACGTAGTCAGCGCTCATGTTTTCGATGACGCTCGTGCGGGTCAGGCGCAGGACGTAGGCGAAGGAGCCCAGGCCCAGCACAATCGCAGGCAGGATGAGGTCCTGCACCGTGGCCGCCGAGCTGACCGTCGGTTTCGCCCAGCCCAGCTGCACCCCGATGGTGAACTGCAGCAGGAAGCCCAGGACGAAGATCGGGATGCCGATGACGATCAGCGAAGCAACCAGGACGGTCGCGTCGAAGAACTTGCCTTTGCGCAGACCGGCGATCAAGCCGAAGATGATGCCGAAGACGGCCTCGAAGACCAGTGCCATGACGGCGAGCCTGGCGGTCACCGGGAAGACCTCGCCCAGCACCGCGGCGATGGGCCGGCCGGAGAAGTCCTGGCCGAGATCGAAGGTGAAAATGCTCTTCAGGTAGAGCAGGTACTGCATCCAGAACGGCTGGTCCAGGTGGTACTGGATCCGCAGTTTCGCGGCGACGGCCTCGTTGACCGGCTTGTCGCCGAACAGGGCGACGATGGGGTCCCCGGGGAGGCTGAAGACCAGGAAGTAGACCAGCAGCGTTGCGCCCAGGAAGACGGGAATGAGTTGGAGAAAGCGTTTTAGGATGTAGGTCGACATCAGCGAAGCCCACCCTTGTCAGCAAGCATCCCGTCTTGGGATGCGGCGGAGTTGTTCATCAAAGAACCTTTTCAGTAATGATGCGGTCCGACGCCGGAACAGACACGGTCGCCGGGCTGCGAAAGTACGCCCGAGGCTTGGGCCATCAGGGATAAAACGGGGTGAAACCAAAACGACGGCGGAGGCCCCAATCCAGGCAGCCCCCGCCGTCGTTCAGTTGTTACTTGCCGGAGATGTTGTAGTACAGCGGGACGCCGTCCCAGCCGTAGTCAACGTTGGTAACCTTGTCGCTCCAGCCGCCCTGGGCAACCTGGTACCACAGGGGGATGGCCGGAAGGTCGGTCAGGAGGATCTCCTGGGCCTTGTTCATGGCCTTGTTGCCGTCGGCGACGGAGGAGGCATTCAGGCCGTCGGAGACGGCCTTGTCGAACGCCGGGTTGGCGTACTTCGCGTCGTTGGACCCTGCACCGGTCTTGTAGATCGGGCCAAGGAAGTTGTACAGCGACGGGTAGTCAGCCTGCCAGCCGGCGCGGATGGCACCGGTCAGCGTCTTCGCGGTTGCGTCGTTGCGGGCTTCCTTGAAGGTGGCGTACGGCTTGCCCTCAACCTTGATGCCGAGGGTGTTCTTGAGCTGGTTCACAACAGCCTCGACCCATGCCTTGTGGCCGCCCTTGTCGGCGTTGTAGGCGATGGTGAACGTCTCGTTAGCGTCCCACTTCTGGATCGCGTCAGCCTTGGTCCAGGCGTCCTTGGCTTTGGCGGCGTCGAACTTCAGGTTGTCTGATCCGGGGATCGAGTCGCTGTAACCGTCCAGGACGGGGGCGGTGAAGTCCTTGGCGGGCTGGCGGGCGCCGCTGAAGATGACCTTGGTGATTTCGTCGCGGTTGATGGCCATGGAGATGGCCTGGCGGCGCAGCTTGCCGGCTTCACCGCTCCACTCCGGAAGGTATTCCGGGATGGCGATGGTCTGGTTGCCGGCGTACGGCTTGTTGATGGTGCGGTCCCCGAGGTCTGACTTGTAGTTCTTCAGAGCGCTGGTGGGGATGGTCTGCAGGATGTCCAGGTTGTTGGACAGCAGGTCCTGGTACGCGGCGTCGTCGTTCTGGTAGATCTTGAACGTCACGCCGGCGTTCTTGGCCTTGCGCGGGCCGTTGTAGTCCGGGTTCGGAACGAGCTGGATCTGCACGTTGTGCTGCCAGCCGCCGTCCGCCATCTTGTACGGGCCGTTGCCGACCGGCTTCTCGCCGAAGCCCTTCGGGTCCTTCAGGGCACCGGACGGAACCGGGACGAAGGCGGTGTAGCCGAGGCGCAGCGGCCAGTCGGATTCCGGCTGCGCGAGTTCGACGGTGAACGTCTGGTCGTCGACGACCTTCAGGCCGGACATGGTCTCGACGGTGGAGCCTTCTTTGCTCGCCTCGTCGTAGCCCTTGATGCTTTCGAAGAAGTTGCCGCTGAGCTGTGCGTTCTTGGCAGCCGCGCCGAAGTTCCAGGAGTCGACGAAGGTCTTGGCAGTGATGGCCTCGCCGTTCGTGAACTTCTGGTCCTTCTTGATCTTGATCGTGAAGTGCTGGCCGTCCTTGCCTTCAATGGACTCGGCCATTTCGTTGACGGGCTTGCCGCTGGGGTCGTAGCTGACAAGGCCGGAGAACATCATGTCGATGACCTTGCCGCCGCCAACCTCGTTGGTGTCGGCCGGCATCAGCGGGCGCTGGGGCTCCGAGCCGTCGGCGACGATGACCTTGCTGGTGTCGCCACCGGTGCTGCCGCCGGCGGTGTTGGAACCGCCTCCGCCGCAACCGGTCAGGGCCAGAGTGGCGATAGCCACCATGCCCAGTGCTTTGGAAGTGCGCGTGAAACGCATTCCGCCTCCTAAGAGTTGTGGGAGTTCGTAGGGAAAGACTTGTGCTTCCCGGCAGGTCCGGGCACAGAACTATCCTGTGACGTGGCCTACATATGGAAGTAGCCTAACCGCAAAAAGTCCGAATGATGGAACTCTGTTGCCAAACCGTGACCCGACAATCTCGTGACAGCCAGCGTCAACCGCAACCTGTTTCAAGTCACACGTTACTGGCTGGTATGATTCGCAGTCTTCATCTTCCGGTTACGCGTCGTTAACCGAAAATCCCCGGAATATTCGCCTAGTTCGCGCCTGAGAGCAGCTGCGCCCGGAGCTCCCTCCGCTCGCGCTGTTTCTCCGGATCCGGCAGCGGGACGGCGGCAAGGAGCCGCTGTGTGTAGGGCTCCTGGGGGTTCCGCAGGATCTGGTCCCGGCTGCCCTGTTCCACGATCCGGCCGCGCTGCATCACGCAGATCCGGTCGGCCAGGACGTCCACCACGGCCAGGTCGTGGGTGACGAACAGGCAGGCGAAGCCGAGCTCCTTTTGCAGGTTTTGGAAGAGTTCAAGCACCTTGGCCTGGACCGAGACGTCCAGCGCCGATGTGGGTTCGTCCGCCACCATCAGCTTCGGCTTCAGCGACAGTGCCCTGGCGATGCCCACGCGCTGCTTCTGGCCGCCGGAGAGTTCGTGCGGGTAGCGGTTGCGGTAGTCGCGGGGCAGCTCCACCTGGTCCAGCAGCGCTTCGATGCGCCCTTGGAGTACGGCGCCCTTCGCGACTCCGGCGAGGAACATCGGCTCGCCGATGCTTTCACCGATCGGCAGGCGCGGGTTCAGCGACGACGAGGGGTCCTGGAAGACCATGCCGACGTGCCGGCGCATCTCGTGCAGCTGCCGGCCGTTTTTCTTCGCGGCCGAAATATCCTGGCCCACCACCTTCATGGTGCCCGCGGCAACCGGCAGCAGTCCGACGGCGGCACGCCCGATCGTGGTCTTGCCGGAGCCCGATTCGCCGACCAGGCCGACGACCTGGCCGGGGTAGATCGCGAGGTTGGCGCCCTCAACCGCGCGGAAGGCCGGCACCCGGCCCTGCTTGGGGTACTCGATAGCCACGTCGGTGAGCTCCAGGACGGGTTCCCCCTGCGGCTTGACCGTTTCCGCGGCGGCCAGTGCGGCCGAGTTTTCGCGCTCGCGCCGCAGCAGCTCCGAGCGCGGGATGGCCTGGATCTCGGCCTGGGTGGCGGCGGCGAGGGCGGCCGTGACGTCCACGTCCTCGTCATTCTCACCGCCCTGGCCGAGGTGCGGGACGGCGGCCAGAAGCGCCTTGGTGTACTCGTGCTGCGGGTTGTGGAAGATCTCCGTGGCGGTGCCCGACTCGACGATCCGTCCCCGGCGCATCACGGCGATCCGGTCCGCCAGGTCCGCCACCACACCCATGTCGTGGGTGATCAGGACGATCGCGCTGTCCAGCTTGTTGCGCAGGTTGCGCATGAGGTCAAGGATTTCCGCCTGGACGGTGACGTCGAGGGCCGTGGTGGGCTCGTCCGCGATGAGCAGCTTGGGGTCGCAGGAGAGCGACTGGGCGATCATGGCGCGCTGCCGCTGCCCGCCGGACAGCTGGTGCGGGTAGGACTTGAAGGCCTTTCCCGGGTCCGGCAACTCCACGAGTTCCAGCATCCGCAGGGCCCGGTCCCGGGCCTGCTCCGGTGAAACCTCGTTGTGCAGACGGATGGTCTCCACGATCTGCGCGCCCACGGTGTAGACCGGGTTCATGGCCGTCATGGGCTCCTGGAAGATGACCGCGACGTCCTTGCCGCGCACCGCGCGGATGTTCGATTCATTGGCGCCGAGCAGTTCCTTGCCTGCGAGCTTCACGCTGCCGCTGACCCGGCTGTTGCTCGGCAGCAGGCCCAACAGCGCCATCGAACTGGCGCTCTTACCGGAGCCGGACTCCCCCACGATCGCCAGGACCTCGCCGGCACGCACCTCGTAGTTGAGGGCGATCGCCGCGGGAACCCATTTCTTGTCCACGCCGAAGTCGACGCTGAGATCGCGGACTTCCAGGACGGTGTCACCTTTTCCGGGCACGGGAGCCGGAGCCGGATCCAGGGTGATGAAGTCAGTCATGATGGGTTCTTCCTTCCGCCCGGGCCGCCGTCGCACCGGTGATTAGTGCTGTGACCCGGAATACTGAATTATGGGGGGCATGAGCACTGTGCCCGACGCCGGAAATGTTGAAATCTTCAAGGGCCGGGCGAACAAGTGGTTCGCCTGGCTGTCCTGGGCTGTGGCGGCCGTCGGCGTGACGGCCACTGTCGCCTCGGCCGGCCCGGAGGGGCTGCTGAGCACGGCGCCGTTGCTGCTGGTTGCGTTCCTGGGCTGGCAGTTCTTCTGGCTGCCCGCCGTCGTGGTGCACGACGGCGGGGTCACCTTGGAGAACCCGTTCCGTACCGTCCTGGTGCCCTGGGCGGCCCTGGTGCACGTGGACACCCGCTATGCCCTGACGCTCGTCACGGCGCACAAGAGCTACGCAGCCTGGGCCGCTCCGGCGCCCGGTATCTGGGGCGGACGCAATGCCCGTCCAGAAGACCTGCACGGACTCCCGGACACCAGCTACGGCCCCGGAAAGTCGGTGCGGCCCGGTGACCTGAAGACCACCGATTCCGGCCAGGCCGCCCGCCTGGTACGCACCCGCTGGCAGGGGCTGGTGGAAAGCGGCACCCTCGCCATAGGGGAAGCCGGCTCCACGGCGGCGGCCGTCACGCCCCGCTGGGCCGCGGTCGGCGTCGTCGTGGTCCTGCTCGCGGCCAGCTACTGGACGGTCGCCGCCCAGTAGGCGGCCGCTGGGTGGCCGACAGTTCGGTCCGTCACCCAGCAGCCCCTCGCCCAGCGGGCCGTCGCCCAGCGGGCCGCCGCCCATCAGCACAAAGCTGCGGCGCATCTAGCTGTCCTTGGATCCGTCGAAGGCACTGACTGCGGTCTTCTCCGGGGGCGTCCCTGCGGTTGACGCCGCGCCTGCGCGCGCCTTTTTGGCATTGAATTTCTTCTGCCGAGGGTCGAAGGCATCCCGCAGCCCGTCGCCGATGAAGTTGATGCTCAGGCAAATCAACACGATGAACAGGCCCGGGAACCAGAACAGCCAGGGCCGGGTGGCGAAGGCCTGCTGGTTCTGCGAGATGAGCAATCCCAGGGACGTGTCCGGAGCCTTGACGCCGACGCCGAGGTAGCTCAGCGCCGTTTCGGTGAGGATGGCGGCGGACATGGTCAGCGTGACGTTCACGATCAGCACGCCCACGGCGTTGGGCAGGATGTGCTTAAAGATGATCCGCGCGTTGCTCGCGCCGGAGATCCGGGCAGCATCCACGAACTCGCGTTCGCGCAGGGAGAGGAACTCGCCGCGCATCAGCCGGGCCAGGCTGACCCAGCTGATCAGGCCCAGGAAGATGCCCAGGGCCAGGACACCGTTGGTGCTCGCGAAGGCTGCGAACCAGCTTCCGGAGTCACGGCGGCCCGCCATCTGGGCCATGACGGCGGCCAGCAGCAGGGCGGGAATGATGATGATGACGTCGGTGAGGCGCATCAGGATGGCCTCGGACCAGCCCCGGAAGTACCCGGAGATGGCGCCTACCACAACGCCGATCAGGCCGGCGATGAGACCGATCACGACCATGACGGTGATGGACTGCTGCGCGCCGCGCATGGTCATCGCGAACAGGTCCCGGCCGATCCGGTCCTGGCCGAAGGGGTGCTCGCCCCAGGCCAGCGGCCAGAGCGAGGAGGTGGGTGCGCCGTCGTTGACCAGCGACGATACCTGCTCGTGGTTGTATTTCCACCAGCCCGGGATGCCCAGGTATCCCACCGAGGTGAAGGCGACGAGGAAGATCAGGGCAAAGACCACGAGCCCGATGATCGCGCCGGAGTGTCCGAGGAAGCGCTTGCGGACAATCTGGCCCTGGCTGAGGCCCTTGGACTCGAGGACGGGCTCGATGCCGGCCGCCGGGGCACTGTTCAACACGGCGTCCTCGGCCATGATTTCGTCCTGCTGGCTTGGCTGGCTCATGCTTTTACCCTTACGCGCGGATCAAGTGCGGAGTAGGCGAGGTCCGCTACGAGGTTGAAACCCATGGCCGTGATGGCCACACAGACGAAGACGCCCATGACCGGGTTGGGGTCGATGTGGGAGATGCCGTCCAGGAAGAGGAAACCCATGCCCCGGACCGAGAAGACTGATTCGGTGATGACCGCGCCGCCGATCAGGCCGCCAATATCGAAGGCCACGATGGTGGCGATCGGGATCAGCGCGTTACGGAAGGCGTGCCGCATCACGACGGTGCGCTCCGAGACGCCCTTGGCGCGCGCGGTCCGGATGTAGTCCATGTTCATGATTTCCAGCATCGAGGCCCGGGTGAACCGCGTGTAGCTGGCCAGGGAAATCAGGATCAGGGCCATAGTCGGCAGGATCAGGTGGGTGAACGAGTCCAGGCCGAGGACCCAGAAGTCGCCTTCGATGTTCGGCGTGCCGGCCCCAATGGTCGCAATCGGCCGGCCCCGTACCCGGCTGTTGTTGAAGTAGCTCGGCCAGGCCTGCATGAAGCGGTCCAGCAGGATCAGGAATCCGACCAGGAAGGACGTGATGGCGGCGGCACGCATGGACTGGCCGCGGTCGTAGCCGCCCATCACGTAACCGATCCCCAGGCCCACTGCGATGGCGGCAATGGCCAGCAGCACAATCATGAGGAAGGTCGCCTCATTGAGCAGCGGCTGGACCAAGAAGTACAGGATCACGCCGACGCCGACGGCGATCAGCGCCGACTGCAGCGCCTTGCGGTTTTTCAGTCCGGCGGACAGCAGGGTGACGGCGAAGGCGATGCCGACACCCGCGATGGCGATGACGACCGGACCAAGGCCCGGCGTCTTGAACCATTCGGTGGCGGAGAAGTAGATCAGCACCGCACTGACAAAGGCGAACACTGCACCGCCGACGGTCAGGCGCCGCTTCGGAGCGCCGCCGGAGGCGACGGCAGCCACGATTCCCAGCCCGACGCCGATTCCCAGTGCCACCGGCAACGGCACGTCCGGGCTCCGTAGGAAGTTGTTGAAGCCGATGGCGCCGAATTCCTTGAGCAGGACGGCGACCCAGAAGATCGGCAGCGAGAAGAACAGGAAGGCCATGAACGTCACGCCGTAGTCCAAGGTGCTGTACTGGCGCAGGGCGGTGATGATGCCCAGCGTGATTCCGATCAGGATGGCCAGCACTGTGGCGCCGGTGACCAGCGTCAGGGTCTGGATGAGCGCATGGCCCAGCGCGTCGGTGACGGGCTGGCCTGCGATGTTCTTGCCAAGGTCACAGGAGTTGGCGAACGGGATGAGGCACTGGGCCGCGCCGCCGAGCCACTTGAAGTAGCGGACAGGGGCGGGGACGTCGAGTTGCAGGAGCTGGGTGCGCGAGTCCATCAACGCCTGTTTTTGCGGCGAGTTGTTGGCGCGGAATTCCTCGAGGGGGTCTCCGGACGCCGCTGTCAGGAGATACACCAGGAAGGAGGCGCCGAGAAGAATGAGGGCTGCTGTCATAAGCCGCCGGACTATGTAAGTCACCATTGAAGAAGAACCTCGGTATTCGGGCCCAGGGATTGCCAGGACCGGTCGCAGAGTTCGGCCGGGTGCCGCGGGGATTCGGTGGCGGCCAAGCCATCGTCGGGTGGTGCCGCTAGAAAGGCGTCGGGACCGTAGAGCCGTGGTCCCGACGCCTTTAGCTAGCTAAGTGCTACTTGCGGTCGTCGGCTACTTCTGTGCCCACTCCCAGAAGTTCCACCAGACGCCGGTCTGGTTCGGCATGTACTTCACGCCGGTGATGCGGTCGCTGTAGGCGTCCACGCCGACCGACTGGAACAGTGGCAGGCCGTAGGCGGAATCCCAGATCTTCTTGTCGATCTGCTGGATGAGTCCGTCCTGCTTGCTCTTGTCCGTTGTGACAATCAGTTCGTCCATCAGCTTGTCGGCTTCGGGATCGGTGAACTTGTTGAAGTTGGAGTCGTTGCCGGTCTTGAAGATCTGCGGAACGCCGGAGACGCCGACACCCGGGTTGCTCCAGCCGAAGATGGTGGCGTCGTAGCCGCCCTTGCCCAGGGCCTTGCCCCAGTCGGACTTGCCAAGGCCGCCGTCGACGATCTTGAAGCCGGCCTTGGTGGCAGACTCGCGGATCAGGGAGAAGGCGTCAACGCGGTTGGGGTTGTCCTTGTTGTACATGATGCGAACTTCGGGGGTGGCACCGTTGAGGAGCTTCTTGGCGCCGTCGACGTCTGCAGCCTTGTAGGCCGAGGATCCGTTGTTCTTCACCGAATCGGCGTAGGAAGCCTGGTCCGGGACGAACAGCTGGGAATCCAGCGGGGCCGCCTTCGGGTCAAGCTTCTTGACGATTTTGTCAACGATGTCCTGGCGCGGAACAACCTTCATGAACGCGTCGCGCACGTTCTTGTCGGCGAACGGTCCGCTGTAGTTCAGGTCGAGGTGGTCATAAGCGAGCTGGTTGCCCACGTCGACAGTGACACCCTGGCTTTGGAGCGCCTTCAGCTGGTCCACCGTGTCGGCGGAAGCCTGCGGTGCGATGATGTCTGCTTCGCCGTTCTTCAATGCCTGGACCTGAGCGGGAGCCTCACCGATGTAGCGGACGGTGATCTCATCCAGGTTTGCTGCCGGGCCCCAGTTGTAGTCCTTGTTCTTGACCATGGTCAGGGACTGGTCCTGGTTGACGCTCTTGACGATGAACGGACCGTTGGACAGGTACAGGCTCGGGTCTGCCGGCAGGGTCTTGGTGTCAAAACCGGTGTTCCACATGTCGGACATCGTCTTCAGCTGGGCATTTGCCGGCTTCGGGGCCTTCGCGTCGCCGCGAGGCATGCCCTTGAGCAGGTCGACGAATGCCTTGGTATCGGCCAGGCCGGCCTTCTTGGCGAGCACGTGGGCCGGGATGTCGACGCCGGGGCCGCCGAGGGCGATTTCCCAGTCAGCGAAGGGCTTGGAGTACTTGATGGTCATGGAGCGGCCGTCGGCACCCATTTCCGGGAAATCGGTGAGCGCGATGCCGGTCGGGTCGCCGGCATAGGAGAAGTAGGACGTTCCGGTCTTGGCGTCTGCGTCGGCGTCGTTGTAGTAGCCGGAGAAGGCGGCCCACTGCAGGAGGAGGTCGGCGGCGGTGACGGGGGTGCCGTCGGACCACTTGACGCCGTCGTTGATGGTGTACTTGACCGTCAGCGGGTTGTCCGAGGTTTTCTCCATCTTGCCAAACTTCTCGTTGCGAACAACGTTCAGCTTGTTATCGATGTAGTAGAACCCGGAGTGGGTGGCATAGCTGATCTTCGAGTTGATATCAGTGTTGCCGTCAGCGGTGTTCGGGTTGAACGTGTTGAACGCGTTCACCTCGACGACCGTTGCCGATCCGCCTGACTTGGCTGCCGCAGCAGTCGACGGGGTTGACCCGCCGCCATTGCCCGCGCAGGCACTCAGTGCGAGTGCAGCTGCCGCCGCGACCCCCACTGCTTTGGAAATACGACCGAAGCGCATTCCGCCTCCTTGTTTCTGTGGTGTGGATGAGACCGGCGCTGAAGGGCACCAGGCAGACGTCCCACACTCCCCCAGCGGCAGTGTGGCCCGTCTCACATGGCATGAAGCGTAAGCCCACAGCGGCGCGGAACGGCAGGAAAGTTGACCGCAGATATGGTTCGTTATCGAGCTGCAACAATTGACGGCCTCGTATGTAAAATCTTGTCGAAATTCATTGACGGATGTGAAACTTCGGGATAAGGACAAAGGCAGAAAAGCCGCGCTTCTTGTGAATCAGGGTTTTTAGAGTTAATCAGCCATTACTGCTCGGGGAACCCTCGGGACGAACGGCCCTCTTCCACCGTCAGTATCGTGGAGGGTAACTTCCCGCCGTTGCCGGTAGGAACCCCGGCCGCCCACATAACATGGGGATCAGCCGTACACCGATCCCTAAAGGAAGCCCATGCCTGACTCCTCACGACCGCTGCGCAAGCTTGGATTCCTCACGATCGGCCTGTTCGATCCGGCGGATCCAGCCGCGGGGCACGAATCGACGTTGCAGGTCATCGAACTGGGCGAGCGGCTTGGCTTCGACAGCGCCTGGCTGCGCCACCGCCATCTGCAGTTCGGCATCTCCTCCCCCATTGCGATCATGGCAGCGGCCAGCCAGCGCACCTCCCGGATCGAGCTTGGAACCGCAGTGACCCCGATGGGCTGGGAAAACCCGTTGCGCCTGGCCGAGGACCTGGCCACCGTGGATCTGCTCGCCGGCGGACGGATCAATCCGGGCCTGAGTGTGGGTGAACCGATGCACTACGACACGGTAAAGCACGAGTTGTACCCGGATTCCGCCGAGTTGGAGGACTTCAGCTACGCACGCTTGGATCGGCTTGCCCGTTTGATTGCGGGCGAACAGGTCCGGGAATTTTCCGGCAAGCAGGGTGTCGTCGAGGAATTCTCCAACCGCGTCGAGCCGCACTCGTCCGGGCTACGCGAGCGTCTTTGGTATGGGGCGGCAAGCAAGAAGTCGGCCATCTGGGCCGGGGCAAACGGATTCAATCTGCTCTCCAGCAGCGTGATGTTCGCCGAAACGAATGAGGAACCGGCGTTTGCCCAACTCCAGCGGTCACAAATCCGCGCCTACCGTGAAGCTGCCGCGACATCGGCTGCAGCGCACGGACAGGCCCGGGTCTCGCAAGGCCTGGTGGTAATTCCGACCGATGCGGCGTCAGCGAAACAGCGGGAAAAATACCAACGGTACGTCGATGAACGCACTCCCCGAACCCGTGCGCCGCAGGGGCCAAAAGCGATGCTGTTCGCCGCCGATCTCATCGGCACCAGCGATCAGATTGCCGAGCAGTTATACGCGCACGCCGGCTTTCAGGAGGTCGACGAGGTGGCGTTCGCGCTGCCCTTCAGCTTCGACCATGAGGACTACGTCCAGATCCTGACTGACATCGCCACCAAGTTGGGTCCCGCCCTGGGCTGGTCTCCGGCCGGGGGTTGAGCAGGCGGGACGCACTTCGTAGCCACGCTCAATCAGCGGGAAATGCTTCCCGTGAGCCAGAACGCCTGCGTTAGGTAAATGTCGACGGCAGCAGCAAGACTGAGAACGTGAAGATCGTCCTCATACCGCCGCTGCTCTGCTCTCCGCTCGCTTACGCCCCGGTGCTGGATACCGTCTGGGCGCGCGGGTCGGTCAGTTTGGCCGACACCCGGCACGACAACACCATCGCGGCCATGGCGGAACGGATCCTTCGCGAGAACGTCGGCGACATTGCTGTTCTCGGAACAAGCATGGGAGGATACGTCGCCCTCGAAGTCATCCGACAAGCGCCTACGCGTGTCTCCGCACTCGCACTCGTCAGCACCTCCGCCCGAGCCGACACCACGCAGCAGATCCAAGCGCGGGCGCGCCAGTCTGCGCTAGTTGAAGGCGGCCATTTCGACGCTCTGGTCGACGCCGCCTTCCCAGGCATCGTCGCGGCAGGCAACGAATCTGACGATGCGCTCCTGGCCGCCTGGCGCTCGATGACCATCCCCGTCGGCGCAGAAGCCTTTCTCCGACAGCAGCGGGCAGTCGTTCAGCGCGCCGATCTCCGCTCGATTCTGCCGTCCATCGCCTGCCCGACTGCGATCATCCACGGAGCCCAGGACCGCTTCATCCCTCTCAACGCTGCCGAAGAAATAGCAGAAGCACTGCCTACGGCCCGGTTCACCGTCGTCGAGGGTGCCGGCCACTTCCTGTTCCACGAGCAGCCGGCCGCGGCACGGGACGCCGTTAGCTCCTGGCTTGAGTCCGCCTCATAGCCCGGGCCAATCCATTAGCGCGGCGGGGCGAAGACCCTTGGCTGGCCCGAATCTTTCCGGTCTTGGAAGAACAGGTGCGGATTCCAGCGATCGTCAACGGCCGGTGCCCGCCTCGTCCGTGAATCCCTCACACCTCACAGAAAGCACATGGCCCCTTTGAACACATGCTCTCAGCGGCCATCACGAAAGGTCTCAGGAGGTCAGTAATTAGACGTTGAACCCAAACTCCACCACGTTCCGTAGCTGAACAACCTGTCGCAGCACAGGAGGTTTACGCTGATGAACCTGCTCGCCGGTCGTCACGATATCCGGGTTTTCGACGGCTGATCGCCGAGGCCGTCGTCCGCCGGATGGTTGAGGACTGATCTTCCTTAGCGTCCCAGCGAGCGGCCAGTCTGCCGGACGCGGCGTCCTAGGCCGCATCCCAGGTCCAGCCTGCCGCCGTTGCGCTGGCCAGATCCAGTGACACCAGCCCGTGGATCTGGCGCCACACAACGCCGACCACTGAGGCGATCTCGTCATCCGCTCCTCCGGGCAGCGCTGCGGCAACCGCGGCGAACAGCCGCGATCGAGGGCGCGGCTCCCGGTGTCGGCCGGCACGGCAACTGGCTGGCCGGCGACCGGTACGGTGATCGGGTCACTGTTCCAGCTCATCGCTTACAGCGGCACCAACAGCCCTTGGGGGACCGGCATTCTTACGGACACCAGCATTAAAATCGGCATGGCCTTCATGCTCGCACTCGCGTTCAGCGCCATCCTGCCACCCCTCTCAAGGACCCAAAAAAAGCTGTACCCACACCTTGATCGCCCCACAGACGGCCCGTCGCCCGCAGCCGACCTTGCCATGGGTGCACGGAACGCTGATCCCGGCCTCGTAATGGGCGCACGATCAGCCGGTTTTCCTCCCATCGGCGTCCGGCGATACTTAAAGGTGCGTTGGTCAGCTGGGCGTCAGACGAATCGCTTTCTAGAACCGACCTTCGCAACCTTTACGGTCTGGCCCCACAGCCAAAGGCTTACAACCACGAGCGGCCCGCGCTAATGTGGGCCTCGCCCTGAAATTCCGATCCGAAGAATGGTGGTGTCGTTGTGTCCTGGACCCGGGTATCAGACGTTGCGCAGCTCAATGAGGCTTTGTCCTCGGGTGCCACGGAAGTGGAAATCTCCGGAATCCTGAAGGGGATGCCTTCGGTGACACTGCCGCCCGGGGTGGCGTTGCGCGGAGGGGAGTTGGTCTTTGGGGCCAAGGGCCTGCGGCTGACGAGCGATAACTCGGTGGAGAATGTCACCGTCCGCACCTCGGCGCATGAGCTCGCCATTTACAACGACCCCACAGTGGAGGACCTGGGCACACTCCGGCTGAAGAACGTCACCAGCTTCGGGCAGGTCTACCTGACCGCGGAAGGCAGCATCCGTGCCGGCCGCATCGAGGCCGAGGGCGTGCACGTCGCCGAGGCCGACACCCGGGGCCGCGCGGACCGGCCCACCGGGTTCGGCGTCGAGGCCCTGCAGGGCGCCTTCACCCTCTGGAACCGGCAGCCTGATCGGGGCGTGGTCCTCACCGCGCGTTTGGAAAACATCTCCGCCGGCAGTGCCGGGGCCCCGGTGCGCGGCGGCGGCGTTTTCGTCGGCGGCCACGGGGACCGGGCGGGCAAGGCCGACGGCGGCACGGTCGCCGTCGAACTGCTCTCCACCGGAGACGTCTTCTCCGACGGCGGCATCGCCCCCGGCACCCCGGACCTGATCAGCGGCGGCGTCTTCATCATCAGCGGCGCCCATGCCGCGGAAGTGCTGAACCTAGGCACCACCACCACGTTCGGCCAGAACGACATGGTGCTGGACAACTGGGGCGCCGTGGAGAACTGGACGGCCAAGGCCAAAGTCACCTCGCGCGGACCCAGCGGCATCGGCTTCGTGAATTTCGGCGACATCGGAGTCCTAAGGGTTGAGGCGCCCATTGAAACCACAGGCCTGGGCGCGCGCGGATTCAACGTCTACGATGGCTCGCTGAACGAGGCCATCTTCGACTCCATCACTACGCGGGGCGATGGATCCGTGGGGGTTCAGGTCAGCCGTGACCTGCCCAAACTGACCATCAAGGGCAGCCTGTCCACCTCCGGCGGCACCGGCGAAAGTCTGGTCAAGGGCGTCCTCATGCCCCTCTCGGCTATCGCCCTGAGCGTGAAGCCCACCGGACACATCGGCTCCGTTGACATCGGCGCGGACATCTCCACCGACGGCGACGGTCTGGCCAGCGTGGACCTGGAAGGCCCCGTCGGCACACTGACCGTCGGCGGGAAGATCATCGCCAACGGAGCGGGCGCCACGGCCGTGCGAGTCGCGGGATTGCAAGTTCCAAGCCTGGAGGGCCTGACGCTGGAGGCCCCCAACGGCCAACCCACAGCCACCGAATAGACCCCGGAACCAAACAACTTCGGCACGCATTCACGCCCGAGCCGGTGACAAGAGTCCCGTGGAAGGTGAGCTGGTTGATTCGCTCATGGCTCTCCGCGAAAGGCCGGACAAGGATCCGCTTCCGGGACGACGGCCAGCCTGTGACCGCTCGACCGAGAAGCAGAGTTTACGAGCTCGTCGTGTTCGACTAAAGGAAACGGCTCTTGGAACTTGTGCAGTATCTCCCGCCACTGCTGATACTGCGGGATCCCCTGAATCCGACGATGTGGTCATCCAAACTGTCCCACTGCACGAGAAGTAAGTACGTGTTGGGAGTTTCGATCGAGCGCGAGAGCGACCTGCTGCCGGTCGTCCTGGTCGGGCTCAACTTCGCAGGTATCGTCAAAGGACGCCAGATCTCCAAGTGCTGGCGCATCCCCGTCTTCCTTGTGTGTCTGTTCTCCGCCGTGGCGGCCCCCGGCGCCAATGCCACAAGCATGTTCTACTTTGCGGCGCCCCTGCTGGTCCTGTTTTTGCCGCCATCGGCCTATGCGTGCTCAACGACCAACGCCGGGAACGCCGTGCCGCCAGGCTCGCGGCGCAGACCGAAGCCACCGCGGACGCCGCCAACCCCCGACTCCGAGCTTCAGAACCTCTAATCAACCGCGCACGCGAACTGGCACCACCGCGAGAGGTTAGAGCGCGAATCAAAATTCAACCACGTTCCGTACCCGAAGATCCTCACGAACCCACCAGCGCCAGTGGCATCGGCACACGGGTCCTGCGGGACAGCCTGGAAGCCAGGTCGTCCCGGCAACACGTCTCGCGGCAGCCCGATGACGAAAGTTTGTCGTGGGTGGACCAATTCGGGAGCTTCTGTTGAATTCATTTGGATGGGTACTCAGGTGCAGCCAAGGAAACGATACCGTGTTCATATGGCCGAAATTCGCGGACTCGACGACCTTCTGACTGCACTAAACGCCGGAGAGACGATTCCCGGAGGATCGCCGCACCATGAGGCTATGCACGCCGCGAGCCAGGAGTCGCTGCGCATCACCTCCGAGCTCAACGGGCGCTACCACTCCCCCGGTGAGGTGCGGGCCCTAATTAGTGAGTTGACCGGGCGCGAAGTCCCCGCGTCCTTTCAACTCTTCCCGCCGTTCAGCGCTGACTTCGGCAAGAACATCCGTTTCGGCGCGGATGTGTTCGTCAACAGCGGCTGCCGGTTTCAGGACCAGGGCGGTATAGAAATCGGCGATGGTAGCCTCATCGGCCACAACGCGGTAATCACGACCTTGAACCACGACATGCTGCCGAGCCGACGAGCCGACATGCACCCGGCACGCGTCGTGATCGGCCTGGGCGTGTGGTTCGGGGCCAACGTCACGGTGTTACCAGGGGTGACGATCGGCGATGGGGCAGTAGTCGGCGCGGGTGCGGTCGTCACAAAGGACGTTCCCGCGGGGGCAGTGGTCGTTGGGGTGCCAGCAAAGCAGGTGGGCACCGTTCCGGAAGGGTAATTCCCCGGCCGGGAGTGACCGCTTGCAAGTTCAACCAAAACTGGCAGTGAAACCCGAAGCAGCGCCCGACGCCAAGCGCGGTGGCAGCGATGATGCTATTCCTCACCGATCAGCCCTATCGGCACAGTGTTGTGCGGGCACAAAACAACGCAGCTCAGTCGAATACCATCGCCTGAGCTGCGTTATTGCATTGCTAAAGCCAGACTTTAAACATTGAACCTAAATTCAACCACGTCGCCGTCGGCCATGACATATTCCTTGCCTTCGATCCGGACCTTCCCGCGTGCCTTGGCTTCCGCCATGGAACCGGCCTCGATCAGGTCGTTGAAGGAGACAACCTCGGCCTTGATGAAACCACGCTGGAAGTCGGAGTGGATCACACCGGCTGCCTGCGGGGCCGTGTCGCCCTGGTGAATGGTCCAGGCGCGAGTTTCTTTGGGACCGGCGGTGAGGTAGGTCTGCAGTCCGAGGGTGTGGAAGCCGACGCGGGCCAGCTGGTCAAGGCCGGACTCATCCTGGCCGTTCATCTCCAGCATTTCCCGGGCTTCTTCCTCGTCCAGTTCAACGAGGTCGGACTCGAGCTTGGCGTCGAGGAAGATGGCGTCCGCCGGCGCTACCAAGGCCCGCAGCTCTTCCTGCTTCTCCGGGCTGCCCAGGATTCCCTCATCCGCATTGAAGACGTAGATGAAGGGCTTGGCAGTGAGCAGGCTGAGCTCCTTGAGGTGCTCCATTTCCAGCTTGTCGCGGGTGATCGAGGAGAAGATGGTGTCCCCGCGTTCCAGAACCACCTGGGCCGCCTTGATGGCTGCGAGCTCGGCTGCTTCCCGCTTCTTGATCTTGACTTCTTTTTCGATCCGCGGAATGGCGTTTTCGATGGTCTGAAGGTCAGCCAGGATCAGCTCAGTGTTAATGGTTTCCATGTCCGAGCGGGGATCCACCTTGCCGTCGACGTGGATGACATCGGGGTCATCGAACACGCGGACCACCTGGGCGATGGCTTCGGCCTCGCGAATGTTGGCCAGGAACTTGTTGCCCAGGCCTTCACCCTCGGACGCGCCCTTGACGATGCCGGCGATGTCCACGAACGACACCGGCGCGGGCAGCAGGCGCTGGGAGCCGAAAATCTCCGCGAGCTGCTTGAGCCGCGGGTCCGGCAGGTTCACGACGCCGACGTTCGGCTCGATCGTGGCGAACGGGTAGTTCGCCGCGAGCACCTGGTTGCGGGTCAGTGCGTTGAAAAGAGTTGATTTGCCGACGTTGGGCAGTCCGACGATGCCGATAGTAAGAGCCACGAGTATAGATTCTACCGGTAAACGGGGCCGTCCCTCCGCGGCGCCGGGGCACCCGATGCCGTCGACGCCGGTCCGGTCGCCGGCGTCGAGTGCGTCACTGGCTAAAAGTGTCAGTGCTGCGTGCCAGAGTGAAGTCATGGACGCTTTCGCACTCATTCTTGCCCTCCTGATGCTGCTGATCGGTGCCGTTGCCGGCGCCGCCTTCACCTTCGTGATGTCCCGGCGCCGCAGCGCCGCCCTGGAAGAGGACTTCGACGGCGTCTCCGCCCGGCTCTCCGAGGTCAGCGCCCAGTTCGCCGCGGCCGACGCCGAACGCCGGCTGCTCTCGGCCCAGAACCGAGAGCTGGGCGACGCGAGGAGCCAGGACGGCAGTGTGCTGCGCGCACTGGCGCCCGTGGCCGAGAAGCTCACCGCTGTCCAGCAGCAGGTGTCCTTGCTTGAGCGGGACCGGCTGGAACAGTACGGCCAGCTCGCCCAGCAGTTGCAGGAGGCCCGACTCTCCGACGAGCAGCTGCTGCGGTCAACGCATGCGCTCGAATCGGCCCTGCGGTCCAACAGCGCGCGCGGCCAGTGGGGCGAGGTGCAGCTGCGCCGGGTGGTGGAGGCGGCCGGGATGCTCCGGCACGTGGATTTCCACGAGCAGCTGCACAGCGCCGGGGCCGAGAACACCGTCCGGCCCGACCTCGTGGTGCAGCTCCCCGGCGGAAAACAGCTGGTTGTGGACGCCAAGGTGCCGTTGACGGCGTACCTCGAAGCGCAAGAACTCGGCACCGCCGCCGGCGGCCGCGGCCCCGGCCAGAGCGCCCAGCACAACCAGCAGTCCCTGCTGGCGAGCCACGCGAAGGCCCTGAAGGCGCACGTCGACGCGCTGAGCAACAAGAAGTACTGGGACATCCCCGGCAACGCCCCCGAGTTGGTGGTCTGTTTCCTGCCGGCGGAGTCGATCCTGGCAGCCGCCCTTACAGCGGATCCCGCCCTCCTGGACTACGCATTGTCCAGAAACGTGGTCCTCGCCTCGCCCGGGACGCTGCTGGCAGTGCTCAAGTCCGTGGCGTTCACGTGGCGGCAGGACGTGCTGACCGACAGTGCGCGGGAGCTCTTCGAACTGGCCCAGCAGCTGTACGAACGGATGGGCACCCTGGGTGACAACGTCTCAAAGCTGGGCGCGTCGCTGAAGACCTCGGTGGACCGCTACAACTCGCTGGTCGGAACGCTGGAAGCCCGGGTGCTGCCCACGGCCCGGAAACTCAATGCCCTGGACGCGTCCGGACTGGCGACCCCGCTCACGGTCGAGGCGACGCCGCGTTCGGTGGCCGCGCCGGAACTGCAGCCGGGCAACGGTTCCCGTGACGCGACCGCGGAGCGTGCCAGCGACGCCGGCGCGGAAGACTCCGGGGAGGAGTCTGCCGCCTAGGACTAATTCGCGGGGCGGGTGCCGCGGCCGCCGAGGGCGCGGGTGACGTCGCCGGCCTGCTTCAGGGTGGCCCGGAGCTCCTTCGGCAGGGAGAACAGCAGGTCCTCCTCCGCCGTGACAACTTCCTCGACGGAGCCGTAGCCGTAGTCGGCCAGGAGCCGCAATACGTCCTTGACGAGCACTTCGGGGACGGAGGCCCCGGAAGTCACACCGACGGTGGCGACGCCTTCGAACCAGGCCTCATCCACCTCGTTGGCGAAGTCCACCCGGTAGGAGGCCTTGGCGCCGTATTCCAGGGCCACCTCGACGAGGCGCACGGAGTTCGAGGAGTTGGCCGACCCCACCACAATCACGAGGTCAGCCTGGGGCGAGATCTTCTTGATGGCGACCTGGCGGTTGGTGGTGGCGTAGCAGATGTCATCGCTGGGCGGATCCTGCAGGGTCGGGAAACGGTCTTTCAGGAGGCGTACGGTCTCCATGGTTTCGTCCACGCTCAGGGTGGTCTGTGAGAGCCAGATGACCTTCTCCGGGTCGCGGACAGTCACCTTGTCCACCTCATGCGGGCCGTTGATGATCTGAATGTGTTCGGGCGCCTCACCGGCGGTCCCTTCGACTTCCTCGTGGCCGTCATGGCCGATCAGCAGGATGTCGAAATCGTCCTTCGCGAAGCGGACCGCCTCACGGTGCACCTTGGTGACCAGCGGGCAGGTGGCGTCGATGGTCCGCAGGCCGCGGTCCTCGGCGGACTGCACGACCGCCGGCGAGACGCCGTGTGCCGAGAAGATCACCAGGGCGCCCTCGGGGACCTCATCGGTTTCATCAACGAAGATCGCACCCTTTTCCTCCAGGGAGCTCACCACGTGGACGTTGTGGACGATCTGCTTGCGGACGTAGACGGGCGGGCCGTAGTGCTCCAGTGCTTTTTCCACCGCAATCACAGCACGGTCGACGCCGGCGCAGTAGCCGCGCGGGGCGGCCAGCAGGACCCTTTTCGGTCCGGTCACGGGTGCCGCCGCCAGCACTTCTTCCGGCGTCCGCCGACGTCGCGGAACGGAGGGCATCGGAATGGAAACAGCGGTGGAGGTCATGCCCCCATGCTACCGGTGTTCGTTGCCCGCCGGACATTTGGCGCCGGCCGGCGGGCACCGACAACGCGGGGCACGATCCCGGCACCCAGCAGGACCGCTCCTGCCACCAGCGCGGCCGTAATCCACTGTCCGAAGCCTGCCGTCGAAGCGGCCACGAATTCGCGTTTGAAAATCTCCGCCACGTCATCGCCGTTTCCGGTCCCCAGGACCAGCCGGCCTGCTGCATCCGCGCCGAACTTCCACACCGCTGCCAGGACGAGGGCCCCGATCCCGGTTCCGGCGAGGACCGTCCACTTCCGCCGGGCCGCGACGAAAGCCAGGATGAAGGCGATCGCCGAACCCACGGCCACGGCGGACCCCATCGGCGCGTAGGCCGAGACACGTTCAATCAGCTGACGCTGGTCGGATTGACCGATGCCGATCCGCACCTGGTCCGGGGCCTTCAGCGGCACGGGCGAGACGGCCGAGACCCGCGCGACCACCAGCCCCACCAGCGGGGCGACATCCAGGGTCAGGGAGGTGGTGCCGGACACCTCGGGCGGGAGGGTGCGCGGGTCGGCGAAGCTCAGCCGGTGGCTCCTGCGCAGGGTCTCCGCCCAGGCGTCAGAGTAGCCGGGCATGGCGGTGAGGGACTGCGCGGCGTCGTCCAGGATCGGCTTGACCACCGCGGCGAGGGCGCCGGGAAGCTGCTGGCCGCCGAAGCCCATGCTGTTCACGGCGGCCGCAGCCAGCCGCTGCTGGAAGGCGGGGTCCTTGCCGAGCGGCGCGGTGAGCGCGACGAAGCCGTCCTCCTGGACAATGTTGCGTTCCACCCACATGGCCGGGACGGCGACGGCCGCCATGGCGAGGCCGATCAGCACGGCAACGGCTGAGACAAAAGTGCGCACGAAAGTCTCCTAGGAGGGTTGGGAGTAGTGCCATCCTACGGGGGCGTTGCGGCCAACCGAAAAGCGGGGCCACGCAAAACGTCCGGCCCCGCAGGTATAGCTATGGATAGAGTTGAAGCAGATCCCCCGTCCCCGGCAGTCCCCGTCAGTCACTGTCAGTCTCCGCAAAAAGGACTCCACGCACATGCACCAGGCCCACTCCGCCGGCGGCTACCGGCATGTCTGAAGAGACCGCCGCAGCCAGCACCCTGCCGACCACCGCTGCCGGCACCAGCCCGGACAACCCCTGGCCGCTGCAACTGCTCTCGCAAAACCTCAAGACGTACATCGACCGTGCCCCCGCGGCCTGGGTCGAAGGCCAGGTCATCGAGCTCAATCGGCGCGGCACCAACGCCTACCTCACGCTCCGGGATATTGACGCGGAGATTTCCCTCCCCGCGTCGGTCTGGACCAGCGTCCTGGACCGTCAGGCCACGCCGCTGGAGCGCGGCTCCCGGGTTGTGGCACTGCTGAAGGCCGAGTTCTGGCTGAAGACGGGCCGGCTGAACATGTCGGTCAAGGACATCCGGCCGGTGGGGCTCGGCGATCTGCTGGCCAGGATTGAACGGCTCCGCCAGGCACTCGCGGCGGAGGGGCTCTTCGCCGACTCGCGCAAGAAGCGCCTGCCGCTCCTCCCCCACCGGATCGGCCTGATTACCGGCCGCGACTCCGATGCCAAGAAGGACGTGCTCCGCAATGCGGCACTGCGCTGGCCCGCCGTCGAATTCGAAATCCGCGAGGTGGCCGTCCAGGGCAACACCGCAGTGGCCCAAGTCCTCGGCGCACTGCGGGAACTGGACGCCCATCCGGCGGTGGACGTCATCGTCATCGCCCGCGGCGGGGGCGCCCTGGAGGACCTGCTCCCGTTCAGCAGCGAGGAACTCATCCGGGCCGTGGCTGCCGCCGCCACGCCGGTCGTCAGCGCGATCGGCCACGAGGCGGACCGCCCCATCCTCGACGACGTCGCCGACCTGCGCGCATCAACGCCCACCGACGCCGCGAAGCGGATCGTCCCCGACGTCGTCGAGGAACTCACCAGGGTCCGTCAGGCACGCGACCAGCTTCGCCGCGGGGTGACCCGCCTGGTGGAGCGGGAAACGGACCGCCTCGCCTCGCTCCGCTCCCGTCCTGCGCTCGCGTCCCCTGAGGTCATGGTCAGCGTCCGGCACGACGACGTCGAACGGCTTAAGGGCCGGTCCCAGGCGGCGGTCACCACCGCCGTCGTCCGGGCCACCGACCAGCTGGTCCACCTCAACGCACAGGTGCGCGCCCTGTCGCCGCAAAAAACGCTGGACCGCGGCTACGCCGTCGTTCAACTCGACGACGGGGTCCCGGGCCTGGCGCATCACAAGGTGGTGCGCCACCCGGACCAGGTGCCGGCCGGCACCCCCTTGGCGGTCCGCGTGGCCGGCGGCGGGTTTACTGCCGAATCCACCGGCGGCCAGGAGCCCGCCGAGGACTGAGCGTCCGCCCGATAATTCCAGAATTTAGCCTTCCCGGCCCCGCAACGACGGGTCCCCGCCGGGTCCCAGACAAGGAGAACCAACATGGCAGCAGAGAACGCGGCACCCGCCAAGTCGAACACGGACGTTGACGGACTGAGCTACGAGGAGGCCCGCGAACAGCTTGTGGGCGTGGTTAGCAAGCTCGAGGCCGGCGGCGCCAGCCTCGAGGACTCCCTCGCCCTGTGGGAGCGTGGAGAGGCCCTCGCCAAGCGCTGCGAGCAGTGGCTCGAAGGGGCCCGCAAGCGGCTCGCCGCCGCCCGTGACCAGGCCGCCCAGGACGGCTGACCGAAGAACGTTGACCGGAGAACGTTGACCGGCGAACGGCCCCGTTAGGACCGCCGCACCAACTCGCTCTCCATTTCGACGTCGAGTTCCGGGACGGGCCACTCAAGCGCCAGTCCTTCCAAGGCTTCCAGGAGCAATTGCTGGACTGCGATCCGGGCGTACCATTTCTTGTTCGCCGGTACCACGTGCCAGGGCGCAAAGTCGGAGCTCGTCTGTTCGAAGGCGGCTTGGTACGCGTCCATGTAGTCGTCCCAGAAAGCCCGTTCTTTGAGGTCGTTTCCGCTGTATTTCCACCTCTTCGCGGGGTCCTCCAGCCGGGCGAGCAGCCGTTCCTGCTGCTCATCACGGCTCAGGTGCAGCATGACCTTGAGGATTTTCGTTCCGGCGGCCGCCTGCCGGGCTTCGAACTCATTGATGGCCCGGTAGCGGCGTTCCAGCTCCGCGGCGTCAGCCCAGCGGTGCACGCGGTGGATCAGGACATCCTCGTAGTGGGAGCGGTCGAAGACCCCCACCATGCCGGCCGCCGGAACTTCCTTTTCGATCCGCCAAAGGAAGTCGTAAGACTGTTCCTCCGGGGTGGGGGCCTTGAACGACTTCAGCTGCACGCCCTGCGGGTCCATCTGGCCCATGACGTGTTTGACGATGCCGCCCTTTCCGGCGGTGTCCATCGCCTGCAGGACCAGCAGAACGCGCTTCTTGCCGCCGTTCCTGGACTCCGCAAAGAGTTGCTCCTGCAGTTGGGTCAGTTTGCTGTCCTGATCGCTCAGCAGCTCCTCGCCGGCTGTCTTGTCACCGGCATAGCCCGGCGTGGACTCCGGATCGACCTTCTGGAGGCTGAACTTCTTCCCTGCCTTCAGGGTTTCGGAGGGTTGCTTGTCGAAGTTCACGACATCTGCCATCAAAGCCTCTTTCCGGTTCGGGCACCCGGCCGGCCGATCCGCCCCGCAGCGCTGCTTTCCCGAATCCTAGTTGCCCTGGTACCGGCTCAGGAAGTCCCCCATGCGGTTGATGGCCTCTTCCAGGTCCTTGACGTTCGGCAGGGTCACCATCCGGAAGTGGTCCGGGCGCACCCAGTTGAATGCGCGGCCGTGGGAGACCAGGATCTTCTGCTGGCGCAGCAGATCCAAGACAAACTTCTCGTCGTCGCGGATGTGGAACACCTCGGGGTCCAGCCGCGGAAACAGGTACATCGCCCCGCGGGCCTGCTGCGTACTGACCCCCGGGATGGCGTTCAGCATGTCGTAAGCCTTATTCCGCTGCTCCAGCAGGCGGCCGCCCGGAAGGACCAGGTCATTGATGCTCTGGTAGCCGCCCAGGGCGGTCTGAATGGCGTGCTGCGCCGGGACGTTGGCGCACAGCCTCATGTTGGCCAGCAGATTAATGCCTTCGAGGTAGTCCGCGGCGTCCTTCTTAGGACCCGAGATGGCCATCCAGCCGGCCCGGAAGCCGCAGACCCGGTAGGCCTTGGAAAGTCCGCTGAAGGTCAGGCACAACACGTCGTCGCCGGTGAGGCTGGCCATGTTGACGTGCACGGCATCCTCGTAAAGGATTTTCTCGTAGATCTCGTCGGCGAACAGCACCAGCCCGTGCTTTTCGGCCAGGGCCACGATCTTCTTGAGCGTTTCCTCCGGGTACACGGCGCCGGTGGGGTTGTTCGGGTTGATCACCACGATGCCCTTGGTGTGCGGCGTGATCTTCGCTTCGAGGTCCTCCAGGTCAGGCTGCCAGCCGGAGTCCTCGTCGCACAGGTAGTGCACCGGCCGGCCGCCGGCCAGGGCCACGGACGCCGTCCAGAGCGGGTAGTCCGGGGTGGGAATCAGGACCTCGTCGCCATCGTCCAGCAGCGCCATCAGCGACATCGTGATGAGCTCGCTGACACCGTTGCCGAGGTAGATGTCATCGACGTGGATGTTCTGGATCCCGCGGGTCTGGTAGTACTGCGAAACGGCGGTGCGGGCGGAGAAGATACCGCGGGAATCGCTGTAGCCCTGGGCGTGCGGCAGGTGGCGGATCATGTCCACCAGGATCGCGTCCGGCGCTTCAAAGCCAAATGGTGCCGGGTTTCCGATGTTCAGTTTGAGGATCCGGTGACCCTCCGCCTCCATCTGCTGGGCGGCCTGAAGGATCGGTCCACGGATGTCGTAGAGGACATTATGAAGCTTGGTGGACTGCTTGAATTCTGCCATTCATCAAATATGCCATAAGGCGGATGCGCTTCCGCTGTGAGACTCCTCTCACAGCGGAAGCGCGTCTTCCGGACTACTTGACCAGGCCCTTGTCCTTAAGCCAGGCGGCCGCGGCGTCCTTCGGGTTCTGTTTCTGGCTGCCGCCGACGGCACGGTTGAGGTTGATCAGGTCATCGGTGGTGAGCAGCTTGGAGACGGCGTTGAGGGCCTCTTTGGCCTTGTCCGTCATCTTCGCCTTGTTGTACAGCGGCAGGACCTGCTGGGCGGTGAAGTTGTTCTTCGGATCCTCCAGTACCACCAGGTCGTTGTCCGCGATGGCCGGTGTCGTCGTGTAGATGTCGGCAACCTGGACCTGGTCCGTGAGCAGGGCCTTGACTGTGATGGGGCCGCCGCCGTCGCTGAAGGGCTCCAGCTTCTTGGGCTCGCAGTTGTAGTTCTTCTTCAGGCCCGGCAGCCCGTAGGCGCGTTCGCCGAAGGTGGCGGGCGCGCCGACCACGACTTGGCTGCAGACCTTGGCCAGGTCCTCGATGGACTTCAGCTTGTACTTCTCCGCTGTGGCCTTGGTGACCACCATGGCGTCCTTATCCTCGGCCTTGGCGGCGTCCAGCACGGCCAGGCCGTCGGGAAGCTTGCCCGGCAGGGCCTTGGCAATGTCGTCTGCGGAGACCTCGGTGGCGTCCTTGTTCACGTGCAGCAGCAGGTTTCCGCTGTAGTCCGGCACCACGTCGACCGAGCCGTCCTGCACGGCCTTGAAGTAGACCTCGCGGGACCCAATATTCGGTTTGGTGGTCGCCGTGACGCCGGCGGCGTTGAGCGCCCCGGCGTAGACCTCGGCAATGACCTGGCTCTCGGTGAAGTCGGCGGACCCGACCACGAGCGCCCCGCCCGCCCCTCCGGAGGAACCGCCGCTGGCAGGTGCCGAGGACAGGGGGTTGGACGAGCCGCCGCAGGCGGACAGAGCCACGGCCAGGCCCACGCCGGCGGCCAGGGCGCCGAATGCGCGCCTGCCCAATGCTCGTTGGCGGTTTTCCTTCATGACGTACCTCCTTGAACAACAGCCTCCGCGGTCGCGGGGTCTGTGAGATCAACCGCAGCCTGCTGGCTCCGGTTTGGTGTGGTGGCGGCTCCGCGGAACAGGAAAAGCCGCTGGAACAGCACAAGCAAGAGGTCGACGGCGATGGCGAGCCCGGCGATGAGCAGCGAACCGCCGAGCATCTGAGGGAAGTCGGATAGGACGAGGCCGTCGAAGAGATAGCGGCCCAGGCCGCCCAGGTTGATGTACGCGACAACCGACACCGTGGCGATCACCTGGAGGACACCGGTGCGGAAGCCGCCGAACATCACCGGGAGCGCGTTGGGGAATTCGGCACGGAAGAGGACCTGGAGTTCGGTCATGCCCATGGCCCGTGCGGCGTCCACGACGTTCCGGTCCACGCTGGAGATTCCCGCGTAAGTTCCGGCCAGCAGCGGAGGCACCGTCAGGATCACGAGCGCCCAGACCGGCGGCATCAGCCCGATCCCTACCAGCAGGACGAAAAGCGTCAGCAGCCCGAGGGTCGGCAGTGCGCGCAGCGCCCCGGCGAGGGCCACCACCGCAACCCGGCCGCGGCCGGTGTGCCCGACGTAGAGGCCGATCGGGACCGCGATGGCGGTCGCGATCAGCATCACCAGCCCGGTGTACTGCAGGTGCTCGGCGAGGCGCACCGGGATTCCGGTGCTGCCGGCCCAGTTCGTCGGGTCGGCCAGCCAGGCGATGGTGTCGGTGAACACGTTGCTCATGCGGACGCCCCTGCCGCGGAGTCGGACGGCCGGCGGGTCGCGGCCGGCTCGTCGAACCCGTCGGAGCCGCCGGACTTGCCGGAGCCGGCCCGGGTCCAAGGCGTGAGGATCCGCTCCAGCAGCACCAGCACCGCGTCCATCAGGAGGGCCAACACCAGGATGGCGATGATGCCTACCAGCACTTCGGTCACGAAGTCGCGCTGGAGCCCGGAGGTGAACAACATTCCGAGGTTGCCGATGCCGAGCAGGGCGGCGACGCTGACCAGGGAGATGTTACTGACCGAGACCACCCGGAGGCCGGCGAACATCACGGGCAGGGACAGCGGCAGGTCGATCTGCAGGAAGCGGGCTAGGGGTTTGAAACCCATGGCGACGGCGGCCTGCTCGAGGTCCCCGTCGACCGAGTCGAAGGCATCCAGGGCGGCCCGAACAAGGAGTGCGACGGCGTAGATGGTCAGCGCCACCACGACGTTGGCCGGATCCAGGATCCTGGTGCCCAGCACCGTGGGAAGGATGATGAAGAGCGCCAGCGAGGGAATCGTGTACAGCAGCGAGGAGGCGGTCAGGATCACCGTGCGCAGGGCCCGGTTCTGCCGGGCCAACTGGGCGAGCGGGATGGAAATCAGCAGGCCAAACACCATCGGCAGGATCGCCAGGACAAGATGCTGGCCCGCGAGGCTGAAGACCTGCCCGCTGTTGGCCAGGAACCATTCCATCAGAGCGCGCCCTGCCGGACGCGGCGGGCCGTTTCGATCACGGCGAGCACTTCTTCGGCAGTGATCACGCCGGCCACCCGACCGTCCGCGTCCACGGCCACGCCGAGTCCGGACGGTGAGGACAAGGCTGCGTCCAGCGCCCGCCGGAGCGTCTCACCCTTGTGGAAGAGCGAGCCGCCCGGGACCTTGCTGGGGCCGGCGCCGGGCGCGCTCCAGCCGAGCGGCCGCCCGTCCCCGTCCGCCACGAGCTGCCACTCATCCGCCCGCGGGCCGCCGTCGCTCTCGAGTTCAGCAAGGCTGATGGTGTCTACCGGGTGGATCGTAACGCCGTCCGACGGGCTGAACGCCAGATGTCGGAAACCGCGGTCACGGCCCACGAAGGCTGCGACAAAGTCGTTGGCCGGGGCGCGCAGGATCTCTTCCGGAGCGGCGTACTGTGCCAGCTTCCCGCCGCCGGCGAAGACCGCAACCTTGTCCCCCAGCACGGTCGCCTCGTCAATGTCGTGGGTGACGAAGACGATGGTCTTGGCCAGGTCGCGCTGCAGGCGCAGCAACTCCTTCTGCAGTTCGTCGCGTACCACCGGGTCCACCGCGCTGAACGGCTCGTCCATCAGCAGCACGGGCGGATCCGCGGCCAGGGCCCGGGCCACGCCGACGCGCTGCTGCTGGCCGCCCGAAAGTTGCGAGGGGTAGCGCCGGCCGAGCCCGGAGGCGAGGCCGACGACGTCGAGCAGTTCCTGCGCCCGCTTGCGGGACGCCGCTTTGGACACCCCGTTCAGCCGCGGAACGGTGGCGATGTTGTCCAGCACGGAGCGGTGGGGCATCAGCCCGGAGGACTGCATGACGTAGCCCATGGAACGGCGCAGCTGCGCCGCCGGCACGGAAGTGACATCCTGCCCGTCCACGGTGATGGTGCCCGACGTCGGCTCAACCATCCGGTTGATCATCCGCAGGGAGGTGGTCTTGCCGCAGCCCGACGGCCCGACGAACACCGTGATGGCGCCCTTGTCGATGGACATGCTCAGATCGTCGACCGCGGCCTGGCCGCCCTGGTACTGCTTGGTGACGCTCTGGAACTCGATCATGGCCTCTGCCATTCCGGGCTTACCTATCTGTTGGCGGCAACAAGGGACGGTCCAGCCAACTGATCATATGCATGCTGATTTTTGGCTGTAAAGCAGGTACGCCCCAGCCTAACGGGCGGCGCTGACGAAGTCGGCGGCCCGGATCGAAGAAACGGACCGGATTTCTTGTCAACATCGTGTCAGGCGGGCCGGGACTCCCGTCGGTATTCGGTGCCCCTGGGGTTTCGGATGGGCGGCGCTTCGGTCCCGGTCCCGGCCCCGTCGGGGACCGGGACGGCGTTACGTCGCCCGGCCGTGGCCGTTTGCCGTGCCGCTTCCCTTGCCCTTTCCCTTTCCCTTACCGTTTCGCCTTCCGTTTCCCCGGCCGGGCTGCTCGTCGCTGAGCCGCTCGGCGGCGCGCTGGCTCCGGCTGGCCACCACCACTTTCTGGTGCCACTCGCGCTGATACGCCCGCCTTGCCGCGGCGTCGTGGCGCCGGTTCAGGGCAGCCAGTTCGCGCTGCATTTTCAGGTAGCTTGACCAGCGTCGCTCGTCCAGGGCACCCTCCGCTAGCGCGGCCTGGACGGCACAGCCGGGTTCGTTGCCGTGAGCGCAGTCGGCAAAGCGACATTGAACGAAGAGCTCCTCCAAGTCCCCGAACACCTCGTCCATGCCGTCCTCGGCGTCGAACAGGCCAAAGCCCCGCACCCCGGGTGTGTCCATCAGCACCGAGCCGCCGGGCAGGGGAACCAGCTCGCGGGAGGTCGTGGTGTGCCGGCCCTTGCCGTCGCCGGCCCGGACCGCACCCGTTTCCTGCGCCTCGAAGCCGACAAGGGCGTTGATCAGGGTGGACTTCCCGGCGCCCGAGGGACCCAGCAGCACGATGGTCGCGCCCCGCGGCAGATACGCCAGCAACTCGTCGAGGCCGTCGCCTTGCTCGGCAGAGGTGGTGACCACGTCCACGCCGGCGGCCTGCAGCATGACCTGCCCGACGACGTCGTCCGCCACCGCCGCGAGGTCTGCCTTGGTGATCACCACCAGCGGGGTGGCGCCCGAATCCCAGGCCGCAACAAGGGTCCGTTCGAG
This sequence comes from Arthrobacter sp., assembly GCA_026393275.1. Classification (GTDB taxonomy): domain Bacteria; phylum Actinomycetota; class Actinomycetes; order Actinomycetales; family Micrococcaceae; genus Arthrobacter. The sequence goes on along the minus strand of JAPLAM010000095.1, from coordinate 89,523 downwards.
CCTGTTGTGCGTGAGCGGGCGGTCCACCGGCACGACCACGCCGACGATGTCCATGTTGGCGCCAAGCACCTGTGCCTCGGACGAGCCCTCAAAGGCACGCTTGCGACTCAGCTCGGACCGGCGCGGCAGCACGCCCGCGATAGTCGGCTCGCCGACCGCGTTGCTGCCGAGCCAGACCCAGTCGCCGGTCGCCGGCATGCGACCGGTCCGGGGGTAGGGCAGCTGGGCCTGGCCGTCATGGTCCGCGACCAGCACACGGTTGCGGTCCACTCGGATCACCCGCCCGGCGCTGGTTCCGCCCGGGACGGGATTGGTGGCGAAAAGTTTCCTAACGGCTTGGGTGAAACCGAAACGGGACGGCCCCTGAAGGCCGGTTTGTTGCTGGCGCTGAATAGTCAATGGAAACCCTTTGATGGGCCCGGCTGCGCGTTTGCCCGCTGCGGTCGAGAACGACCGGTCAGCTATTAGGGCTAGGAGATGCGGACGGCCGGGGCAGGAAGAATGATGTGGTTTGTGGTTGTGCGCTGCGCGCGCAGTTCCGTTGCATTCATTGCTTCCACCTCCCCGGCTCCTGGCGGCCGTCCCGGCCCGCGGTGTCTTTAGGGTAGCCTCCCGCGCCGCGGGTGGCTAGGGAATTGTCAGGAGAGCTTGCCGTCCAGCGGCCGCTCGCGGTGGAGCCGGAGGGCGGCGTCGACGAGCGAGACGCGGTTCAGGTCCGCGACCTCGGCCAGCGGGATCCAGGCAGCGTGGGTGGTGCTGCCGCCTACCTCGTGCCGCAGGTCCCCGCCGGCGATGCTCGCCTCGTAAACAAGCCGCAGGGACTGGAAGTCGCGCTGGCCGCCGTCGAGCCGGGTTTCGGCCGGCCAGTGCCCGACGTCGATCCCGAGCAAGGCACCGATCTGGGCCTGGTAGCCGGTCTCCTCGAAAATCTCGCGGCGGCAGCCGTCCACCGGATGCTCGGCGAGGTCAAGGCCTCCGCCGGGCAGCGTCCAGCCCTCGCGTCCGCCTTGTTTCCAGTACGCCAGCAGGAGTGAGTCGTCCCGGATGATGACGGCGTAGGCGGCCGGGCGGGTGTCGAAAGGCAGGGTCATTGATCCAGCCTAGCCGCGCGGCGCCGGCCCCGAACCCGTCTTGGCCGCTTAGCCCTGCTCGGCCACGAGCTGGAGCACCCCGAACACCGGCTCCTGCTGCAGCACCCGCACATCGGTGATCCCGGCGGCGGCTAGTCCCTCGCGGAACGATGCCTGCAGCCGAGGCACGTTCATGCCGAGCCCGCTGCCCAGGATGACAGGCCCCTCGATGCCCAACTGCCTGACCGTCTGTTCGGCGAGGCCTGCGAGGTCGCGGCCGGCCTGGTCGATCAGCGCTCGGCTCGGAGCGTGGCCGGAGTCGGCAGCCTCTACGACGAGGCGGGCGCGCTGGGCCCAGAAGCGTCGTCCGGTGTCGGGTGAATGGAACAAGGCGATCAGTTTGTTGGGGTGGTCCACGCCGCAGGAGTCCAGCAGGGCCCGGGTCAGGTCATCGGGTTGCAGGCCCTGGTTCATCCGGCGCAGGCTGTGCCGCACGGCCTCCCGGCCCAGCCAGTAGCCGCTGCCTTCGTCGCCGAGCAGATAGCCCCATCCTCCGGCGCGGGCTTCCTCGCCCCGGCTGTTCTTGCCCCACGCGGCGGAGCCGGTACCCGCGATCACGGCCACGCCGGTGCTGGCACCGCCGGCGGCCAGCAGGAGGCGTGAGTCGTGGACGACAGTGATTTTGGCGCCCGGCACGTGCGGGGCGATCAGCGCGGCGAGCGCCGCGGCGTCGTCGTCGGTGTCGATGCCGCCGGCTCCGGCGTACACCTGGGCGACGGTTCCCCCGCCGATCCGGGCGAAGAGTTCCGCCAGGTTGCGGGCGGCTTCCGCAGCTGTGACGTTTTGGACATTGGCGCTGCCCACCGATTCATCCGCCACCGGAGCGCGGTCCTCGAAGCGGACCCCGCGGGTCTTGGTGCCGCCGATGTCGAGGCCGATCACGGCGCCGGCAGCGGTGGAGGAGCCGGCGTCCGCCGGGGTCGGGATGTCAGAATGGGTCACCGGACCAGACTACTGAATCACGGACAGGAGCGAGCAATGTCGCAGGGCATTTTCGGCACCCGGATCATCGCAGCGCCGATGGCCGGCGGGACCTCCACTCCGGGCTTCGTGAGGGCCGTGTATGCGGCCGGCGGCCTTGGTTTCCTGGCCGCCGGCTACAAGGGAGTTGCCGCCATGCAGGCGGAAATCCGTGCCACCCGGGAGTCCGGCGCGCGGTTCGGCATGAACGTGTTCGTCCCGGACCGGTCCCAGCTGGCGCCGTCCGCGGCTGTGCTGACGGAGCTGGAGGCATACCGGCGGGAGCTGCGCGCCGATGCCCTGCGGTACGGCGTGGAACTCCCGCCGCCTCGGCTCGATGATGACGACGAGTGGCAGGGCAAGATCGATGCCCTGCTGGCGGATCCGGTGGAACTGGTCAGTTTCACCTTCGGGCTGCCCGGCCGGGACACCGTCCGGGCCCTGCAGCGGGCCGGGTCGGCGGTGCTTGCCACGGTCACCACCGCGGCCGAGGCCCGGCAGGCGGCCGAGCAGGGCGTGGATGCCCTGGTGGTGCAGCATGGCTGCGCCGGGGGCCACAGTGCGGCCTTCCTGCCGGGTGCCGAGGTTGCGGGTTCCGCGGTGCCGGTCACGACGGCGGAACTGGCCGCGGCGGTGCGCTCCGCCGTCGCACTTCCCTTCGCGGCGGCCGGCGGGATCATGGACGCCGCCGGCCTGGAAGGGGTACTGGCCGCTGGGGCGCAGGCCGCCCAGCTGGGCACGGCGTTGCTCCGCACGGACGACAGCGGGGCCCGGCAGCTTCACAAGGACGCCCTGGCCAGCCCGCACTTCACCCGGACCGCGCTCACGCGGGCGTTCACCGGACGGCCCGCCCGGGCACTGGTCAACGAGTTTGTCCGGGACCACCCCGCCGCGCCGGACGCCTACCCGGCCGTGCACCACCTCACCGCCCCGCTGCGCGCGGCCGCGGCGGCAGCCGGGGATGCGGAGCGGCTGAACCTTTGGGCCGGGACCGGCTGGCAGCAGGCGCGGGCCGGTTCGGTGGCGGAGGTCCTGGCGGCCTTGCTGGGCTGACGCGCTGACGGGCTGACATGCCGCCGGCTCAGCTGCCGGAGCGGCCGCGGACAAAGCCTGCCAGCAGGGCAGGTCCCTCGCTGAGCACCAGCTCCCGGAACAGCCGCACCGGGTCCGGTTCTGCGTCCGCTCCCCTGCGCCGTTCACGCCAGGCCAGACCGATTTCCCGGAAAGCCAGGCCGGAATCCAGTGCGAGTTCCACCCAGCCAAGGTCGCCCGCCTGCCCAGGGGTGTGGCGCCCGGGGGTCAGCCCTCCGGGTGGCAGGATGCTCACTCCGAGCCCTGCCGAGACGAGTCCCCGGGCGGTGTGGGAGTCCTGGCTTTCGAAGGCGATGCGCGGCCGGAAGCCCGCTTCCCGGAACAGTGCGTCCGTCAGCGAGCGCATGCCGTAGCCAGGGCCCATCGCCACGAAGGGATCCTGCCGAATCTCCGCGAGGCGGGCGCGCCGGCGCCGGGCCAGCGGGTGCCGGTGGTGGACGACCAGTCGCAGCGGTTCCCGGTACAAGGCTGCCGAGGAGATCAGCCGGCTGGGCGCCGCGATGGGGGCGGTCAACGCCAGGTCCGCGTCCCCGGCTGCCAGTTCGGCCAGGCACCCGTCCCGCGCTCCCTGGCTGAGGGCGAACTCGGTTTGCAGATGCCGTTGCCGGAAGGCACTGATCAGCAGCGGCAGCACGGCCTCGCCAAAGGTGTGCTGGAAGGACACCGCGATCCGTCCGCGCACCACCTCGGCTTCGTGCCGGACCAGGTCCAGCCCGGCCTGGAATTCGGCCAGCGCGGCGTCAACGTGCGGCAGGAGGACCTTGGCCGCGGCCGTCAGCCGGACGCCCCGGCCGTCGCGGACCAGCAGTTCGGTGCCGACGACGGCGCTGGCCCGCGCAATCGCCCGGCTCACCGTGGACTGCGGGAGGCCCAGCGCGTCGGCCGTCGCGGTGATGTGCTGGGTGCGCCCGAGCTCGGCGAGCAACGGCAGCAGCGGCAGCAGTTGCACCAGGTGTTTGTGTTCAAGGTCCATGGCCGGCCCGTCGTGTCGTGTCGTGTCGCTGCCAGATTTCGCCGCAAGGCATTCTTGCGAATCTGGCATATGTTCTATAGAAATCATGCATTGGAAGCATGCTATTGCCAAGGCCTACGCTGGTTCCATGCCCCGCCCGTCGCCCGCCAATTCCCCTCGCACCGGCCACCAGCCGTCGCCCGCTCTCTGGTCCGGCCACGTCAAGGGTTCCGTGGCCTACCGCCGGATCCTAGCTGGCCTGGCGTTCGCGGGCGTCGCAACGTTCGCCCAGCTCTATTCCACCCAGGCCGTGTTGCCGCTGATCGCGCGCGAGCTCCAGGTGACGGCGGCCGAGGCGGCATTGACGGTGTCGCTGGCCACCGTGGGCCTGGCCGTGACAGTGATTCCGTGGTCCTTCCTCGCCGACCGCATCGGAAGGGTGCGGGCTATGGCATGGGGCATCTCGGCCGCCACCGTCCTGGGGCTGCTGACCCCGCTGGCGCCCAGCTTCCCGGTCCTTCTGGGCCTGCGGACCCTGGAGGGCATGGCACTGGGCGGCATCCCGGCCATCGCCATCGCGTACCTCAACGAGGAAGTCAACAAGGCCCACGCCGCCCTGGCGGCGGGCACCTACGTCGCGGGCACCACCCTCGGTGGGCTGGCGGGCCGGCTCGTGGCCGGCCCCGTCGGCGAGCTGTCGGGCTGGCGGGGCGCGGCGCTGGCCGTCTCCGTCATGGCGACGGCCGCAGCCGTCCTGTTCCTGGTCCTGGTGCCGCCGGCCCGGAATTTCATCCCCGCGGCCGCCGCCGGATTCCGCGGTGCCCTCTCAACGCTGGCCGGGCACTGCCGGAATCCGCGGCTGCTGGCCATCTACGTGCAGGCGTTCCTGCTAATGGGCGGCTTCGTGGCGGTGTACAACTACCTCGGATTCCGGCTGGCCGGGGCGCCGTTCAGCCTGCCGGCCACGCTGATCAGCCTGATTTTCCTGGCCTATCTGTCCGGCACCGTCTCCGCGCGCTGGGCTGCCGGGCTGACCCTGCGTTTCGGCCGGCGCAACGTGCTGGTGACGGGCACGGTGCTCATGGTCGCCGGGCTCGCCCTGACCCTGACCCAGCTCCTGGTCCTGATCCTGGCCGGCCTCCTGCTTTTCACCGGCGGCTTCTTCGCGGCCCACAGCGTCGGCTCCGGCTGGACCGGGGTGATCGCGAGCACCGGCCGGGCCCAAGCCGCCTCGCTCTACAACCTCGCCTACTACCTTGGCTCCAGCGTCATCGGTTGGGCCGGCGGCCTGCTCTTCCAGTCCCTCGGCTGGACCGCACTGGCCCTGGCGGTGATGGGGCTGGCCTGCACGACGGCGGTGATCACCGCCGTCGTGCATCCCGCCGGCGCGGAGAACGTCACCGCCCGGAACGCCGCCCCGGCGGGGAAAACCGCGCGCTAGCGGGTCGCCTCGAGGGCCTGCACCAGGTCCGCGATGATGTCTGCCGGATCCTCCAGGCCCACGGAGACCCGGAGCAGGGCGGCGTGCGGCTTGGCCTCCGCGGCCACCGGCCGGTGGGTCAGCCCGGCGGGGTGCTGGATGAGGGTATCGACGCCGCCCAGCGAGACGGCGTGGATGATCATGCCGACGGCCGCCGGAACGCGCTCGGCGTGCTCGGCGCTGGCCAGCTCGAACGCCAGCAGCGAACCTGGACCCGCCATCTGGGTTCCGACCAGGCCCAGCGGATCGCACTCCGGCAGGCCCGGGTAGTAGACACGCCGGATGAGCTGGTGCTCTGCCAGGGCGGCCGCGACCTTTTCCGCGCCGGCCTGCTGCGCCCGTACCCGGACCGGCAGCGTGGCGATCCCCCGGTGCAGCAGGTAGGCGGGCCAGGGCGTGAGGATGCCGCCGGTGATGGCCCGGAGTTGCCGCAGCCGGACGGCCCACTCCGGTGACACCGCGACGACGCCGCCCATGGCATCGCCGTGGCCGCCGAAGAATTTGGTGGCGCTGTGCAGCACCAGGGCCGCGCCGTGCCGGTACGGCTGCTGGAGCACCGGGGTGGCGAAGGTGTTATCCACCAGCAGCGGCACACCGTCCGCCGCGGCCACCACGGCGGCGATGTCGACGAGCTCCAGGCTCGGGTTGGCCGGCGTCTCCAGGATGACCAGTCCGGTGTCCGCGCGCAAGGCCGCGTGCACGCCGTCGGGCGTCGTGAAAGTGACCTCGGTGCCGAGCACCCCGGAAGCCAGCAGGTGGTCGCTGCCGCCGTACAGCGGCCGGACCGCCACCACGTGCCTCTTCCCGGTGCCGACGACGGCGAGCAGCACCGCGCTCAGGGCGGCCATGCCGGTGGCGAACGCCACGGCCTCGGGCGCGCCCTCAAGCAGGGCGACCCCTTCCTCGAAACGGGCCACGGTCGGGTTCCAGAGCCGCTGGTAGACCGTGCTCTGGCCCTCCAGATGCGGCCCGCCGGTGGCCATCTGCTCGTAGGCGAGGCCGCCGTCATGGACCGAGGGCAGCGGGGCGGTGGTGGAGAGATCGATCGGGACGGCGTGGACGCCGAGCTCCGTGAGGCCGTTACGGCCGGCGTGGACCGCCAGCGAGTCTTGAGAAAGCACCATGCTCCTTATGAATATTCACCATTGAATGCGGTAAGTATCTGGCAATAATTCGGAGTTTTGAAGGGCTTATGAATGGAACTGTCAGATTGTGGCGTTTATGATGAACCCACACAACATCGAGGAGGATCCGTGAGCAACACCACGAAGAATGTTCGGCCGGTCGCGGGGGCCGCCGAACCTCTGGACGCCATAGACGAGCGGCTGCTGGCCGCACTGGTGGCGGACGCCCGGATTTCCAACAAGCAACTGGCCGAGCTCGTTGGGATAGCCCCGTCCACGGCCCTCATGCGCACCCGGGCCCTGTCCGAGCGCGGGATCATCGAGGGCTTCGAAGCCAAACTCAGCCTCGCGGCGGTGGGGCGCTCGGTGCAGGCGCTGATCGCCGTCCGGCTGCGGGCGCACGACCGCGAACAGATCGACCGCTTCACCGCACGGGTCCCCAAGCTGCCCGCCGTGCTGTCCACCTTCCACACTTCCGGCTCGGTGGACTACCTGCTGCATATCGCCGTCGCCACCACGGAGGACCTGCGCGACTGGGTGCTGGACAATCTGGCGACCGATCCCGTGGTGGGGCACACCGAGACCACCCTGGTGTTCGACCACATCCAGGGCAACCACGGCCCCCTGCCGGACTAACCCCGGGCCGAGCGCAGGGCGACGGCCGCCAGGCCCAGGGCAGTGATCGCGCAGAGCACGACGAAGCCCGCCACCGCAGCCTGGAGGCCAACGACGCCGGCCGCCAGCCCCAGCCCGATCACCGGAAAGGCGCTGCCGAGGTAGGTGATCACGTAGACGGTGCTGACGATTTGGGCGTGGCGGGCCGCCTCAACCTTGCCGGCCACGTCGTTGAAGACGGTTCGGAAGGCGACGCCCTGGCCCAGCCCGGCGGTGATGCTGGCGGCGATCAACAGCCAGGGGCTGCTCCACTCCGCGGCCGCCGCAATCAGCAGCACGGACACGGCCAGCACGGATAACCCCGCCGGCACCACAAAACGCCCGCGCACCGCCACCAGCTGGCTCAGGGCCGAAGCCGCCAGAGTGAGCCCGGCGAGTAGACCGATCAGCGGCCGTGAGTCGGCGTGCACAATCTGGGCGAAGTAGCCGGGGGCCAGGGAGAGGCAGAAGCCAAACACGGCGAAACTGAGGAACCCGACGGCCGAGGCCAGCCAGAACGCGCCCCGCGCGTCGCTCGATACCGAGGGGCGGCGGGGTGCAAGGACTTTCAGCGGCTGCGGCCCCGCGACCGCCCGGATGGCAGGCCGGGCCTTGAGCAGGTAGAGCGGGACCAGCAGGCCCACCAGGACGACGGAGTGCAGGTAGTAGGGCGTCGAGGTCGGACCGGGAAGCACGGAGAGTGCCCCGCCGATCGCCGGTCCGGCCGCCACCCCGCCGGCGGAGGCCAACAGGGTGAACCGCGAGGCCCATTCGGGCCGGGTGGGCAGCAGTTCGCGCAAGGCGGCGGAACTCGCCCCGGTGGCCAGCGCCACCGCGGCTCCCTGCAACGCCCGGCCCGCGGACAGCATCAGCAGGCTGTCCGCACCGGCGAACACGAAGCCGCCGGCAAGACCCACCAGCACGGCCAGGACCAGGGCTGCCCGCCGGCCGATGTGGTCCGACCAGTGCCCGGCGAGGATCAGGGTGGCCACCAGCGCCAGGACGTAGGCAGAGAAGGCCACCGTGACGTCCAGGGCCGTGATGCCCAGCTTGGCCTGGAGCAAGGGATATATCGGCGTCGCGAGGTTGGCGCCGACCAGCAGCGTGAAGATGACGACGCCGGCCGTCACCAGCCGGGCGGTGACGGAAGCGTCCCAGCCCCAGCGTTCTGCTGTGGCCGGGCGCATGCGAAGTTCGCTGAAGACTGTCATGGCGGAGCCCCTGCATTGAAGCCGGGCGTCCGGGTTCCCTGTGGGGAGCCGGCAGCCCTGGTGAGTGTGGATACCTACAGAATGCGGCACACATGAACTTTCGGACTAAGTTCTGTGCCAAAATTGACTAAAACCATCAATCAATGTAGCCCAACATGAACCGGAGTGATGATTTGAACAGTCTGGACCCCACCGACCTCAAGATTCTGCTCGAACTGATCAAGGACCCGCGGATCCAGATCGGCGAACTCAGCGACACCCTGGGGATCGCCAGAAACACCGCCCAGTCCCGCGTCCGCCGCATGCTGCGCTCCGGCCTGCTGCACGACGGCGGCCGGGAAATCGACCTCGAGGCGGTGGGCTACGACGTCGTCGCCTTCGTCACGATCGAGGTGAACCACCGCGAACTCGACGGCGTGGTGGGCGCGCTGCGCCTGATCCCGCAGGTCCTGGAGGTGCACGAAATTTCCGGCCGCGGGGATGTCTGGTGCCGAGTGGTGGCAACCGACACGCACAACCTTCAGGCCGCGCTGCGGTCCATCCTGAGGATCAAGGGTGTGATCCGGACGGAAACCGTGCTCGCCCTGCACACGCATATCCAGTACCGCACCGAACCACTCATCAGCCGGCTGGCCCAGGTCAGCGCCGCCGCCCCCGGCCGGGCCGCCCCGCGCCGCACCGCTTCCGGGGAACGCCAGCCAAACACTGGATAATGTCCCGGTGACTATCATTGACAACGCCGTGTACGTCGACGGCGTCCGCCGGGCCGACCCGAGCAGCCTTGAACAAACCTTCGAAACCCTCACCGAACTCGGCGGCATGGCCTGGATCGGCCTGTACCGGCCGACCGAGGAGGAAATGGCCGCCGTCTCGGCGGAGTTCGGCCTGCACCAATTGGCGGTGGAAGACGCGATTTCCGCGCATCAGCGCCCCAAACTGGAGCGCTACGACGACAACCTGTTCACCGTGCTCCGCCCGGCCCGGTACCTGGACGAATCGGAGACCGTGGAATTCGGCGAACTCCACGTCTTCACCGGCCGCAACTTCGTGGTGACCGTCCGGCATGCCGAAACGCGCGTCGTCGGGCAGGTCCGGCACCGGCTGGAAGGCCGCCCGGACCTGCTGTGCCTTGGCCCCGAAGCTGTCCTCTACGCCCTCCTGGACCAGGTGGTGGATGACTATCTCCCCGTGGTGGCGGGGCTGGAGAACGACATCGACGAGATCGAGGACCAGCTCTTCAGCGGGGACGCGCTGGTTTCGCGGCGCATCTACGACCTCGCGCGGGAGGTCATCCATTTCCAGCGGGCCATCCATCCGTTGCCGGCCATGATGCAACACCTTCGGGGGGGCTTCGAGAAGTATGAGGTGGACTCGGAACTGCGGCACAGCCTCCGTGATGTCGAGGACCACGTGGAGCGGCTGATCTCCCGCGCCGATTCCTTCCGTGACCTGCTGCAGAACGCGCTCACCCTGGACGGCACGCTGACCGCCAACCGTCAGAACGAGGCCAGCGCGGAACAAAACGAGCAGGTCAAGAAGATCTCCTCCTGGGCGGCCATCTTTTTCGCGCCGTCGTTCGTGGCCGGCGTCTACGGCATGAACTTCGTTCGGATGCCGGAGCTGCAGTGGACCTACGGCTACCCGATGGCGATCGGCATGATGGCAGTCACTGCGACGATCATGTATGCCATTTTTAAGCGGAAGGGCTGGCTCTAACAGCCCGGCGGCAGCGTTGGGTTAGGGCAGTGAGCTAGAGCGTTGAGCGGCGGTTGCGGGCCTGGGCCACGAGCCGGACGAAGGCCAGGACGAAGCCGGTCTCGATCAATCCCATCAGACCCAGCCAGAGCCACTCGCCGTGGCCGATGAAGTAGATAGCCCCGAGCGAGACCAGCACGGTGCCGAGGGCGAGGGCGTACACGGCGAAGCCGACGGCGACGCGCGCGCTGCGCACCCCCGTGCGGAAGCCGAAGCCGTGCGGCTCACCGCCCGGAAAACCGCCGACGCGGTCTTGCGGGGCCGGTTGCAGCCGGTCGAATTCTTCCCACGGGTCACGTTCGTGATCCCGACGCTGTTCGGCCATGTTCCTATTATCCCGCGCTGCCGCACACTTCGGCTCAGGCGGCTTGCTGCGCCACTTCGCCACGACCGGCGCCGGCCGCACCGAAGATGAGCCGGCGGGTGGCGATCTTCTCGGTGAAGAAGCGGTCGTGGCTGACCACCACGACGGCGCCGGGGAAATGCAGCAGCGCCCGTTCCATCACCTGGGTGCTGGAGAGGTCCAGGTGGTTGGTGGGCTCGTCGAGCAGCAGTACCGAGGCGCCGGAGAGCAGGCACTGCGCCATGGCCACGCGTGCCTTCTGGCCGCCGGAGAGGTTGCCGATTTTCTGCTTGAGGTCCGCCTCGGAAAACTGGAACATGGCGAGGAACCGGTTGACGGACTTCTTCGTGGCGCTGAAGGCCAGGCTGTCCGGCAGGGCGTTGACCGCGTGGGACACCGTGTCGCCGTCGTCGAGGTCCTCAAGCATCCGGTTGTACGAAACGAAACCGGGGCCCTTGGCCCAGGCCACGTCGCCGGAGTCGGCGCGCTCCTCGCCGGTCAGCACCTTCAGCAGGGTGGACTTCCCGCTGCCGTTGGCGCCGAGGACCGCGATCCGGTTGCCCTTGCGGATTTCGAAACTCAAGTCGTCGAACAGCAGCTTGTCGCCGTAGGACTTGCCCAGCCCCTCCACCCGGCACAGGACGTCCTTTACGTGGAGTCCGCCGTAGATCTCGGTGACGATCTGGTCCACCGGCCGGGGTGTGCGGGATTTCTTGATCTTGGCGAGCTGGTTGCCCAGTCCCCGGCCCGCGGCCTTGGCGGCTTCGCGGCGGTCTGCGATCCCTTCGGCTTCAAAGGCGAGCAGTTCGGATTCGTGCACGAACTGCTGTTCGAGCGTCTTGAGCCGGAACTGCTTCTGGACGACGTATTCGCCGAAGTTTCCAGGGTATTCGTGCAGGTGGAAGTTTTCCACCTCGATGATCCGGGTGACGACGGCGTCGAGGAACTTCCGGTCGTGCGAGACGATCACGGCGGCGCCCTTGAAGTCTCGGAACCAGCCCTCGAGCCATTCGACGCCGGCCACGTCCAGGAAGTTGGTGGGCTCGTCGAGCAGCAGGACGTCCGGGCCCTCGAGCAGGATTTTGGCCAGCGCGGCGCGGTTGCGCCAGCCGCCGGACAGCTCGTCGATCGCGCAGTGGCGGTGTGCCTCGTCGAACCCCAGGGTGGTCAGCACCGTATCGATGCGGCGGGGATAGTCCCAGCCGTCGAGCCTGTCCATGTCCTCGAACAGGACGGCCTGACGTCCGATCAGCCGGTCCAGTTCCTCGGCCGCGGGATCCCCGGCAATGGCCGCGTCAATGGCGGCCAGCTCGGACTCGACGGCCTTGATCTCGCCGAACAGTCCGTCCAGGACCTCGGTGATGGTCGATTCGCCGTTCAGCTCGGATAACTGGGAGAAGTAGCCCACCCGGGTCCCGAGCTCCACGCTGACCGTTCCGGTGTCCGGTGCCACCTGGTCGAGGATGAGCTTCAGGATGGTTGTCTTGCCGGACCCGTTTTTGCCGATCAGGCCCACTCTGTCCCCGGGTTCAAGCCGGAAGAACGCTTCCCGGAGGATCTGGGTGTTGTCGAAGCGGACGCTGACGTCATGCAGCCGGATCAGGCTCATTAATGCTGTCCTCTCGAGGGGTGGGGTGCCGCTTCAGACTATCCCGAACCGGCGGAACGGCCTGACGCGCAGGCTCCCTGGCCGCGTCCTAGGGAACGGGGCCGCGGGGAGCGAACATGATCACGGCCACCCCCGCGACGCAGAGCAGCGATCCGATGACGTCCCAGCGGTCGGGCCGGAATCCGTCGAACGCCATTCCCCAGGCCAGCGACCCGGCGACGAAGACGCCGCCATACGCGGCCAGAATCCTGCCGAAATGCGCGTCGGGCTGCAGGGTCGCAACGAATCCATAGAGACCCAGGGCAATGATTCCGAGCCCGGCCCACCACCAGGCGCGTCCTTCCCGCACGGCCTGCCACACCAGCCAGGCCCCGCCGATCTCGGCGACTGCGGCCAGGATGAACAGCAGCACGGACTTTGCGATGGTCATGTCCCTCATCATGCCGCACCGGAAGCACGCAGGGACGGGCCGGCCCTTGCATTTGATACCCCCTGGGGGTATGTTTGAATCGTTGTCAGTGAACTGGCATGTCCCGGCCGACGCCTCTCGCGGCCACCACGGGTGCGCTGCCTTACCGACTGCTGGCAAGCGGCCGACCGATCGTCTCGAGGGAATCCTTTGGAAAACCACACCCAGCACCACGACCACCACGCCGGCGGCTCACACGGGCCCGGACACGGCTCGGCCGGAAGTACGCCTCCGCCCGCAGCCGTGGCCACCGCCGCGCCGGGGCACCACGGCGGCCACGGCACGGACGACGACCACGTCGTCCACAGCCACGGCCAGCACGCCGGGCATAGCACTGCGATGTTCAAGGACCGGTTCTGGCTGACGCTGGCCTTGTCCGTCCCGGTCGTTTACTTCAGCCCGATGTTCGGGCATCTGCTCGGCTACATGCCCCCGGCCTTCCCCGGTGCGGCCTGGATCCCGCCGGTCCTGGGTACCGTGATCTTCTTCTACGGCGGCATGCCGTTCCTGAAGGGTGGCCTCAGTGAACTGAAGACCCGGCAGCCGGGGATGATGCTGCTAATCGGCATGGCCATCAGCGTCGCTTTCATCGCTTCCTGGGTCACCAGCCTGGGCATCGGCGGCTTCGAGCTGGACTTCTGGTGGGAGCTGGCCCTGCTGGTGGCCATCATGCTGCTGGGCCACTGGATTGAAATGCGAGCCCTCGGCTCCGCCCAGGGCGCCCTCGATGCCCTGGCCGCGCTGCTGCCCGACGAGGCCGAACGCATCACCGACGCGGGGACCGAGACCGTCAGCGTCTCGGAACTCCAGACCGGGGACACCGTCCTGGTCCGGTCGGGGGCCCGGATGCCCGCCGACGGCGTCGTGGTTGACGGCCAGGCTGAGTTTGATGAATCGATGATCACCGGCGAATCCAGGACCGTGCTCCGTTCGGCGGGCGACCCGGTGGTGGCCGGAACGGTCGCCACCGACAACACAGTCAGGGTGCGGGTCACCGCGATCGGCGACGACACCGCCCTGGCCGGCATCCAACGCCTGGTCGCCGAGGCGCAGGCGTCCTCCTCCAAGGCGCAGGCCCTGGCGGACCGCGCCGCCGCGTTCCTCTTCTACTTCGCCGCCGGGGCCGGCGTCATCACCTTCATCGTCTGGTCGCTGCTGGGCAGCGTCCCCGAGGCCGTCACGCGGACGGTGACCGTCCTGGTGATCGCCTGCCCGCACGCCCTGGGCCTGGCCATTCCGCTGGTGATCGCCATTTCCACCGAGCAGGCGGCCCGGGCCGGCGTGCTGATCAAGAACAGGATGGCGCTGGAACGCATGCGGACCATCGACGTCGTCCTGTTCGACAAGACCGGAACCCTGACGAAGGGCGAACCCGAACTCAAGGACGTAGCCGCGGCCGACGGCGTCAGCCGGGAAGAGCTGCTCGCCCTCGCCTCCGCGGTGGAAGCAGACAGCGAACACCCTGTGGCGCGCGCCATCGTCCGGGCAGCCCGGGACCAGGGCCTGGACGTTCCGCTGGCCACCGGCTTTAGCTCCATGACGGGACGCGGCGTCCGCGCTACCGTCGACGGCCGGGACATCGCCGTGGGCGGCCCCGCACTGCTCCGGGAACTCGGCGCCGTCGAACCGGCAGTCCTTGCTACGACCACCAAGGCGTGGATGGACCGTGGCGCAGCCGTGCTGCACGTCCTTGACGGGAACCGGGTCCTCGGCGCCGTCAGCCTGGAAGACGCCGTGCGTGAAGAGTCCCGCCAGGCGGTTACCGCCCTGCAGAACCGCGGCATCAAGGTCGCCATGATCACCGGGGACGCGCGGCAGGTCGCCGCGGCCGTGGGGTCGGAGCTGAAGATCGACGAGATCTTCGCCGAAGTCCTCCCGGCAGACAAGGACAAGAAGGTTGCCGAGCTGCAGGGGCGAGGCCTAAAGGTGGCGATGGTCGGTGACGGCGTCAACGACTCCCCGGCACTCGCCAGGGCCGAAGTGGGCATCGCCATCGGCGCCGGCACCGACGTCGCGATGGAATCGGCCGGCGTAGTGCTGGCAGGCAATGATCCCCGCGCGGTCCTGTCGATGGTGGACCTGTCCCGGGCCACTTACCGGAAGATGTGGCAAAACCTGGTGTGGGCCACCGGCTACAACGTCATTTCGGTGCCGCTGGCCGCCGGCGTGCTGGCCTTCGCCGGGGTGGTGCTCTCCCCGGCCGCCGGCGCAGTCCTGATGTCCATCTCCACAGTTGTGGTCGCCCTGAACGCGCAATTGCTGCGGCGGGTGAAACTGAACCCGGCCCAGGTCCGCTGAAGCGCTTCAGTCCCCCGCCACGGCGTCCGCGGGGCGCCGAGATGAGAAATCGGGCTTCAAGGCCTAGTCGCTGGCGCGGAAGCTGATGACCTGGGCGGCCGCAGTCCATCCCGATGCGGTGTAGGCCGCCACCTGGTCCTGGCTGACGACCGTATAGAGGGTGTCTGCGCCATGCACGTACGCCTCGTCGGCCAGCGCCGCCAGAACCGCCGCTTCGAATCCCTTCCCGGCTTCCGGCGCCTCCGCCTGCAGGCTGCCGACGACGGCCAGACCGTCCTCGATCCTGACCCGTCCGCTGGCGACCGGGTGGTCGAAAACGGAAATTTCGACAAGGTCATACAGCTCCAGGGGTGCCTGGGCAAGCTCGGCGTTCTCGGGCAGGTCCGGAGCGGCGTTCAGGTCCTCCGTGGGGGCGGTGAGCAGCACGGCCTGTCCCACGGGGGCCAGCCCGAGGGTCGCGGCGTAGCTCAGCGCAGCTTCGGCGTCGGTGGTGACCAGGGTCAGAACCGCGCCGGGCCGCTGACGGACGGTCTCCGCCGCACGGTCCGCGCCGGTTCCGGGCCACGCGAGGATGTACTCCGGTTGGGAATGTGCACCCGCCGCTGCGGTGACCACTCCGGTTCCCTCCGGGGCCGAGGACTGCCCGCGGACGGCGGCCCAGGCGGCGGCCCAGAGGGGAAGGGTGTCCTGCCAGTCAGCCATGATTGGTTCTCCTTTGGATCGGCTACTTCGAGGATACGGGCGAACCGGCGGGCAGGGGGCGGCTCCGGCCGTAAGCGCGGGCAAGGGTGACAGCGGTGATGACAATCAGTGCCAGCATGACGGCGCCAAACATCACAACGGCCGGAACCAGGGCGGTCGTCTGAAGGATCAGCCCCAGCAGCACAACCGGCACTGCCATGCCCACATACCCGACCAGGAACAACCCGGCCAGCGCTTCACCCCGGGTCTCCGGAGCCGAGATGGCGATGACGGTGCCGATCGCGGACTTGAAGGTCACCCCGACCCCGGAACCCGCGACCAGGCCGCCGGCGATCAGCAGCGGAAGTGAAGAAGCAGCGATCGACACGGTGACAAGACCGAGCCCTGCGCCCAACAGGATCAGGCCGACGACGAACTGCCTGCTGCGCTCCCAGCGGGAGGAGAGCACCTGGAACGCTGCCGAGGAGGCGAAGACGACGAAGGCCACTGCGCCCGCCACTACGTGCGAGGTGATGCCCAGTTGCCGTGCCACAAAGGACGGCGCCAGGGAGGTGAAGAAGCCGAACATGGCGAACCCGACGAAGGCCATCATGGCCGCGGCCACGTACTGTCCGCGGGCGGCGCGGGGAACGACAACCCGCTGCGGCCGGTAGACCCACGTGTCGTCGACGTTGTTGACGGTTTCCGGGACGGTCACAATCAGCAGCAGCCCGGCCAGCAGGAGAAACGCGAACACCACGTACGGGGTGTAGAGCGGCATCGGCACATACTCGGCGAGGAAGCCGGTGATGAGCGGGCCCAGGCCCAGGCCTCCGATGTTGGCTGCGGTGGAGATGACCTCGGCGCGCCGGGACCCGGTGCCGGGGCGGGCCGCACTGTGCAGTTCGGTCATGTGCGCGGTGGCCGTGGCGGTGAGCATGCCGATGCCGAGGCCGCAGATGAACCGGGCGAGCAGCAGGCCTGGAAGGTCCGGCCAAACCAGGAACATCAGCGCCGCGACGACGTTGAGCAGGACAGCGGGCGCGATTACCCTGCGGCGGCCGAACCTGTCGGAGATGTGACCTGCCATAAACAGGCTCGCCACCACACCGGCAGCGTAGGCGGCGAAGATGATGGTGATGGTGAACGCGCTGAACCCGCCCCGCTGCTGGTACAGCACGTACAGCGGGGCCGGCGCGGCGGCAAACGCCATCGTGACCATGAAGACGAAGGTGACAATCCAGAACCCGCGTCCGTGCCGGCGCCGGTGCGCCTGCTGGGATGCGTCGGCCCGAAGGGCGGGAGAGGTGAGAGTGTGAGTCATTCCTCCAGTATTGGCCACCCAAGTAATCGCGTCCAACGCTTATTGACGCTGATATCCATCGTCATCGGCGATAATGAATCCATGCAGCTGTTTCAGATCGAATACTTCGTCGCGGTGGCCGAAGCGCTGAGCTTCACCCAGGCTGCCCGGCGGGTCAACATCGTCCAGTCCGCCGTCTCGGCAGCCATCCGCCAGCTCGAACACGAACTCGGCTCGGAACTGTTCATCCGCCAAGGCCGAAGCATCCGCCTCACCCCTGCGGGAGAGGCCATGCTCCCCCGCGCCCGCACCATCCTCGCCGATGTGCAGGCCGCGCGGGACGCCGTCGACGCCGTCCGCGGGACGGTCCGCGGGACGGTGGCCCTGGGTACTCTGGCCTACGCCGGGTCCGTCGATGTGCTGCAGATCCTGGGGACAGTCCGGCGCGACTACCCGGGAATCGTCATCAAGCTGCGCCAGACGGTCCAGGGAACCCGCACCAGCCTGGCGGATGTCCGGTCCGGTGCCCTGGATCTGGCTTTGGTGTCAGTGCCCGAAGAGGCCGCGCCCGACGTCGAGCTGTACCCGCTGCATGCCGAGGCCATCGTCCTTGCATGTCCCGACTCCCACCATCTGGCCGGCCGGAAGCGCGTGAGCCTGGCCGAGATCGCAGACGAGCCGTTCATTGACTTTCCCGAAGGCTGGGGAAACCGCACCACGGTGGACGCAGCTTTCGCCACGTCGGGGCTGCACCGCACGGTCCACACCGAAGTGGTGTCCTTCACCATGGCCACGGACCTGATCCGGGAGGGCCTGGGGGTGGCTTTCCTGCCCGAGTCGGCGCTGCAGCACGGCCAAGGGGCAGGGATCAGGGCCATCCACACGCCTCTGGTGTGGCGCATCCAATTGGCCCACTCTGCCGTCCGCCAGGTCACTGCCGCCGACCGCGTGGTGATCGGCGAATTCCGCAACCTTGCGGCCGACGCTTCCCTGCAGGTGCAGCAACTTCACAGTGAATAAGGGGTGGTCTTGGCTTGCACCGGAGTGGTTGACTTTCAGCGGGACCGGACTAGATTCGATCGCCACTTTGGTTACCCGATCAACGGCCTGGCCCCACTGAATGATCCGTATCTTCACCTGATCCGTTTCGTTAGGGAGAGCATCATGACTGACATCACCATCATCGGTTCCGGCAACATGGGACGCGGCATCGGCACCCGCGCGGTCGCGGCCGGACGTTCCGTCCAGGTCCTCGACAAGAGCGCCGAAGAGGCACAGAAGCTCGCAGCCGAACTCGGATCCGGCGCCACCGGTGCAGCTTCCACCGAGGCTCCCGCCGGCCGCATCGTGGTACTCGCCCTGCCGTTCGACGCCGCCAAGGAGGTTGTCAGCGGCTACGGCGAGGCCCTCGACGGCCGCATCATCATTGACATCACCAATCCGATCAACTTTGAAACCTTCGACTCGCTTGTGGTGGACCCGGGCACCTCCGCAGCGGAGGAGATTGCCAAGCTGGCCCCGGCGGGGGCCAGCGTCGTGAAGGCCTTCAACACCACGTTCGCCGGCACCCTGGTCGCAGGCGAGGTGGCCGGCCAGCCGCTGGATGTTTTTATCGCCTCGGATTCCGAGGACGCCCGCAATGAGGTCGCCGACTTCGTCACCGCCGCCGGGCTCCGCCCGCTCCAGGTCGGCGGCCTGCATCACGCCCGCGAACTGGAAGGCTTTCAACTGCTCCTGATGGCCCTGCAGGCCAACCCCGCCTACGAGAACTTCAACTGGGGCACGGCGCTGAAGATCCTGGGCTAGTCTCCGTGGCGCCGCGTTCCACCGGGTAGGGTCGCGTCGGCGGCGGCGGCCAGCGTGGCGGCGCCCGTGAGGGAGCCGACGTCGGCGCCCAGCGTGGCGGTGCGGACGGCGATGCCGTCAAGGTTCGGCAGGGCCTGCCCGAGTCGGCGCTCGGCCTCCCGGACGATCTGCTGACCGGCCGAGATGGGCATGTCCGCGACCTGGATGGTGGCGTTGCCGTGGATTCGGTGGCCGATCCAACGCAACTGCAGGGCCGGGACGGCCTCTACCCCGGGGGTGGCGGCGAGCGCCGACCGCGCCCTGTCCACCAGCTCGGGCTCGATGCCATCCATCAGGCGGCGGCCGATGCTCCGGACAGTTCCCCACAGCAGGATGACAATGGCTGCCGCGATCAGCAGTCCGACGATCGGATCCGCCAGCGGGAAGCCGGCCCACACCCCGAGCGCACCGAGCACCACGGCCAGGGAGGTGAAGCCGTCCATCCGGGCGTGCACGCCGTCGGCGACCAGCGCCGCGGAGCCGATCTTCCTGCCGATGCGGATCCGGTAAATGGCCACCGCCTCGTTGCCGGCGAAGCCCACCAGCCCCGCAGCAGCCACCCACCAAAGGTTGTGCAGCGGCTGGGGGTGGATGAGCCGGTCGATCGATTGCCAGCCGGCAACGACGGCGGAGAGCGCGACGACGACGACGATGAAGAGCCCGGCCAGGTCTTCGGCCCGGCCGAAGCCGTAGGTGTAGCGCCGACTGGCGGGGCGGCGGGCGAGAATGAAGGCGATCCAGAGCGGCACCGCCGTCAAGGCATCCGAGAAATTGTGGATGGTGTCCGCCAGCAGGGCCACGGATCCGCTGATGAGCACCACAAGGAATTGCAGAACGGTGGTGCCGAGCAACATGAAGAGACTGATTTTGACTGCCCGGACGCCCTGGACACTGGCCTCGAGCGCGTCGTCGATGGAGTCTGCAGCGTCGTGCGTGTGCGGGACGAACAGCCCGTAGAAGAATCCCTTGATCCCCGTCGGATGCTGATGGGAATGGCCGTGACCGTCGTGGTCGTGACCGTGACCGTGACCGTGGTCATGGTTGTGGTCATGGTCATGGTGATCGTTTGTGTGCCCGTGCCCGTGCCCGCCGTCGTCGGTGTGTGGATGGCCGGCAGCGGCCACGGGGCCGGAATGGTGGTGATCGTGGCCTGCGCTCATGGGATATCCGTGCTTTCGGAGTGGTGGTGGCGGGGGGTACCCCCAAGGGAGTGTTCGGCCTGGAAGATGGCGTCGGTGACAAGCTGGCTGGCGTGCTCGTTCTCCAGGCGGTAAAACACGCGTGTCCCGTCCTGTCTGGTGGTCACGAGCCGCCCGAGGCGCATTTTTGCCAGGTGCTGGGACACGGCCGCCGGGGATTTATGGACTATGTCTGCCAGCCGGCCGACCGGCAGTTCACCATCGCGCAGGGCAAGGATGATCCGGACCCGGGTGGCGTCAGCCAGCATGCCGAAAACCTCAACGGCAAGCTCCACATACTGGCTGTCGGGTTCCCGGCCACATATTTGCTTGTCTGCATACATACATAGATTCTTACATGCCGGCAGCCAACGTTGCCACGGCGTTGGCGTGCGTGCGGCAAGACCAGAAGGCGTCCCGTTCTGGCCCGGCGCCGGGTGTCCGGAGTAGATTGTGGGCATGTCACAGACGTCGAACCGCCGGGGCGTGCTCGTTGATCGCCTCCTGGGCGTTGCAGTATTCAGTCACGCGCACTGGTTTTTCGGCAATCTCTACGAGGCCGTCGCTAAGATCCCGGATCGGATTGCCGCGGCGGAATCCAACCCCGGCCTCCCCCGGTCCCCCCTTGGGGCGGGAAGCCCCGGACGGTACTACGCCCCGATCGCGCCGCTCATCACCCCTGCCGCCATCGCCGCACTGGTGGCCGGCTGGAACCGCTCCGGCAGCAGGGCGTGGCTGGCCCTGGCTGCCGGGAGTTCGACGGCGGGCGCGGCGGCCACCGTTTACCTGCTCCGTTCCGTCAATCCGAGGCTCTTCTTCAGTCCCCAGCCGCTGAGCGAGATGCGGCGCAAGCCCCTGCTAAAGAGGTGGTACAGGGTCAACGCTCTCCGACTCGCAGCCAGCGCCGTAGCTCTGGTTGCCCTCGACCAAGCCCGGAGGGCCGGCCGCGGCAGCCGGTCCTAAGGCCGCATTGTGGACGCCGATGACCAGCTGTAAGGCCTAGCGGTCGCCCACGGTGAACCTCTGCCGCCGGTGCGCGGGCTGCTCGATTTCGTCGAGGATGGCCACGGCCATGGTGCCAGTCGTCGTGTGGGATGTCCCGTCGCCCGTGATGAGGAGTTCGTCAATGCCAAGCGCAACATCCCGCGCCTCCCCCGGCTCAAACTGCGCCGAGGGAGAGACGCCGACCCAGTCGACGTCGGCGACACTGCGCAGGTACTCAAGCTCGCGGAGCTGGTTCTCGGGGATCGAGACCCATGCCTCGGCACTGGGCAACTGGCGGAGGTCCTCGATGAAGAGGTGGTGGTCTGCGCCGGTTTTCAGGCTGCCTGCGCCGAGGATGAAGACCAGCCGCGGTGATTGATTGCCCCTGGTGAGCTCCACCAGCTTCCGGGCCAGGTCCACGTGGCGGCTGGCCTGTTCCGGCGCGGTGGCGAAGGCGTTGACTACGACGTCGAAGGTGCGGAGGTCTTCCGTGGTCAGGTCGAACGCGTCCCGGTTTAGAACGGGAAGGTCGGCACCCAGCATCTCGGCGGCTTTCCCCGGATTCCGGACTATGGCCGTGACGTCGTGCCCGCGCGCAAGGGCCTGCGCGACGACGGCGCGGCCCGCGTTGCCGGTTGCTCCGATGATGCCGATTTTCATTGCGGCTCCTCGACTGGGATTATGCGTCCCTTGAGATTCCAGAACCCGCGGGAAGCCAGGTCCGTGATACTGGTGTAGGCGATCAGGTTTTCGTAATCCTGGACGTGGGTAACGGTGTTGCCTGTCGTTTCCTCCACCCAGGTAACAAGATATAGGTCGGGGCGAAGCTCTGTGCGGGTGATATTGAATTTATTCAGCGTCCCCGCGGAATAGCTGGAATCGGTGATCACGGTGACTTCGAGTTTGTCCTCGGCCACAAAATTCAGTTCGTACTTGGCATTGTCACCGAAGTCGAAAATATACTTTCGTCCGATGATCTGCTTTTTTCTGACATGGCAGCTTTCTAATGGGATTGGGCCGCATGGTGAGCGCGGTGGCGGTCGAAAGAGATCTCAGGTACCTCGCGGCTTCGGTTTCGGGTCCAGGACCAGCGCTGCCGCGATGCCGAGCATCCAGACGTCCTTGGCCAGCGCCGTTCCCTGGCGGCTGGGCCGGATCCCGTCGTCGAGGGTCATGCCGGGTGTCTTGAAATACAGGGTGACCAGCGATCCCGAGAAGACACCCAGACCCACTCCGACCAGGCGGCTCGGAAGGAAGGGTGTCAGCAAGGCGGCTCCCAGTGCCGTCTCCGCGTAACTGATGAGCTTGCCGAATTGTTCCGGTTCGAGGCGCCCCAACTGCGGAACCACCCGAACGGCCATCGCCTGCAGGCCAGCGGCGCTCTCCTCGTCCAGGTGGCGTTTGCCCAGGCCGGCATTGAGGATGAACGCGCCCGTTACGAGGCGCAAAGGGATGTGGCTGAGTCTCATTGTCGATCCCTTCGAAAGGCCGGAAGTTGAGGGTATCGCGGGCCGGGTGTCACTCCAATCTTGCCGCCAGCCGCCGCTGCCGGGAGTGAGTTTCACGTTACCGGCCATCCCGGCGGTTGGAAATAGTCCGCGGTCCGAGCCGCACCCCTGCAGTTCAGATACTTTTCTGGTAAAGTAAATATATACACCTCGAGAAAGGGTCTACGCCATGTCCGCTAAGCCTGACGACCGGCCTGACATCCAGGCGGATTACGTCGACCAGGTGCGGCAGCAGTGGGAGCAGATTTTCCCCGGACTGGAGACCGGCTCCGTCGACATCGTCGCGCGGATCAACCGGATCGCGCAGATAGTCCAGTCACGCAGCGACACTGTGCTGGCCGATAACGGCATCACCCGAGCCGAATTCGACATGCTCTCGCTGCTGGCGCGCACCGGAAGGCCGATGGCCCCCACCGAGCTGGCGACCGAATTGCTGATCTCCGGCGCCGGCGCGACCAAGCGCATCAAGAAGCTCCGCGACGCAGAGCTGGTCAAGCGGGACAACAACCCCCAGGACGGACGTGGTGCCCTGGTCCAGATGACCCCGAAGGCCCGCGACTTGCTGCGGCCCATCTTGGAGTCTGTCCTACATTTTGAGGCGGCTCTGCTCTCCGTACTGGAACCGCCCGCCGCCGGTGAACTTGCTATGAACCTACGTGCGTTGCTGGTCGGGCTGGAGCCGAATCCAGACGCTTCCCGCCCAGCCCGATGACATCACCCTTTCCCTGCATACCCCTAGGAGGAGCACACCAACCCGTGAAGCAGCACACCCTAGAGTTCTTCCACGTTCCGCCCGCCCGCGGCCACCGAATTCCCGCACTCCGAGTCGCCGTTGGCATCGCCATTCCGCTGGTCACACTGGTCCTGATGGGCAGGACGGACCTGACCAGCTACGCGCTGCTCGGCGCACTCACCGGCGTCTACGGCCGCACCGAGCGGCACTGGTTGCGGCTCAAGCATCAAAGTTTCGCGGGCATCATCATGTGCGCCAGCATCATCGGCGGCGTCACCGTCGGAGCCACCGGGGCAGTCCCCTGGGTCCTGGTTGCACTGGGCGCCGGCCTTGCCGGCGTGCTCTCGCTGGCGGCCGATTTCCTTCGGCTCCGCCCGGCGGGCCCGTTCTTCTTCCTCTTTGCGTTCACCGCCAGCGCTGCCATCCCGTTCCATGGACAGCGCTGGGAGGCTGCTGCCGCGGCCGCCGGCAGCGTCGCCGTCGTCCTGCTGCTCGGTTTCGCCGGACGGCTGCGCGCACGCCGCTTCGACCCCAGCCGCGGCCTGCAGGAACCGGCGCACCGGCCATGGCCACGGATGTTCGTCCATGCCGGACGCTACGTTGCCGCTGTCGCCCTCGCGGGTTCGCTCGCCTCGCTGGCCGATCTGGGCCACAGCTACTGGGCCATGGTGGCAGCAGCGGCGCCGATTGCCGCGGCAGACGCCACCGGCGGCCTGATCCGGGCGGTGCACCGGACGGTGGGCACCTACGGCGGAGTCCTCCTGACGGCCGGCCTGCTGACCATCGATTGGTCCCCGTTGCAACTGGCGGTCCTGCTTGCCATCCTGCAGTTCGTGGGCGAGGTCTTCGTGATCCGTCACTACAGCATCGCGCTGGTCTGGATGACGCCGGTGGCCCTGATGATGACCGAATTCGTCGCCCCCAAGCCGGCCGCGGTGCTGGTCGCCGACCGGGCCGTGGAAACCACCCTAGGCGCCGGAATCGCGTTCCTTGTCATCCTGCTCACCACGCGGCGGCAACGCCGGCAGGGATCGGAGAAGGCCGACGCCGTGCACGGCAGGACCGGGATTTTCTCCGGGGTACTGTCGTCAGCGCAATAGGCGGCTCCGCACCTGCAAATCCGCAAATCCGCCCGGCAGCACCCCACACAGGAGTACATCATGGAAATCGGCGCCTACAGCTTCGGCGACACCCAACGAAACGCCGACGGGACCCTTCGGCCCACCGCGGAGGCCATCCTCAACCTTCACGAGGCGATCGTGCTGGCCGACCGGACCGGGCTGGACTACTTCGGGGTCGGGGAACACCACACCGTGGACATGCCGGCGTCGTCACCGGGGACCGTGATTGCCGCTGCGGCCGCCGCGACGAAGCAGATCAAGCTCGGCAGCGGCGCGAGCATCGTCAGCACTGATGACCCGGTCCGCGTCTTCCAGCAGTTCGCCATCGCCGACGCCGTCTCCGGCGGCGGCCGCGTGGAAATCACCGCCGGCCGCGGATCCTCGGTGGAGACGTTCCCGCTCTTCGGGTACGACCTGAACGACTACGACCGGCTCTACGCCGAAAAACTCGACCTGCTGATGACCATCAACAACAGCACAACCGAAAACATCACCTGGTCCGGGACCGTCCGACCGGCTCTCCAAGGCCTGGCCGTCGTGCCCCGCCCGGTCACCGGCCGCCTGCCCCTCTGGCTCGCAACCGGCGGCAGCGCCCCGTCCTCGGTCCGCGCCGGCAAGCTCGGCCTGCCCATCTCCTACGGCATCATCGGCGGCGCCCCCGCCAGGTTCGCCCCATTGGCCGATCTCTACCGGCAGACCGCCGCGCAGGCAGGACACGCCGGCGAGGACATCAAAGTCTCCGTAGCGGCCCTCGGACTCATCGCCCCCACCAAGAACGAAGCCCTGGAACGCTTCTACCCCGGCTGGTACAACCTGAACGTCGAAATGGGCAAACTCCGCGGCTGGCCCGCCCCGGACAAACGCCAGTTCCTGGCACAGGCCGACTTCCCCGGCGCGTACTACGTCGGAGACCCCGACGAGATCGCCTCACGCATCGTGGAGCTGCACGGCCACATGGGACACATGCGCCACTTCCTGCAGATGGACATCGGCGGCCTGCCCCATGAGCATTTCCTCGAATCCCTCACCCTGCTCGCCACCGAGGTTAAACCCCGCGTCCTGCGCCTTCTTGCGGGCAAATAGCCACGGCGTCGGACCGCACGCCGGGTCCTACTTGAAATCCTGATGCTAAGTAGGCTTAGGATAGGGTATGGCCGGATTGGACGGCCGCCAACCAGAGGAGGAAACACCATGGGACTAGGCGACAAGATTCAGAACGCTGCCGAGAAAGCTGGCGGTAAGGGCAAGGAAGCTGCCGGAAACGCCACGGGCGACGAAAGCCTGAAGGCCGAAGGCAAAGCCGACCAGGCCAAAGGCGATTTGAAGCAGGCCGGCGAGAAGGTCAAGGACGCCTTCAAGAAGGACTGACCCGAACGCAGGCGAAGGCCGCACCGCTGACAAAGCGGTGCGGCCTTCGTTCTGCCCGGCGATCCGCGTCCGACAGGGACGGGTCGCTAGAACCTTCCGTACCGCGCCCGGGCCATCGAGTACACGCCATAGCAGACCAGCCCCGCCGCGATGGCGGCGAGCAGAAACACGCCATACGGCTGGGAGCCGAGGGTCTTTAGGCCGCCGTCCAGGCCGGAGGATTTTGACGGATCCGCGGTGGCCGCGGCAACGATCATCAGGATGCCGACGACGGCGAGGACCACGCCCTTGGCGGCATAGCCAATAGTCCCAATCCACTCGACCGCCGTCCGGGCATCACCCGGGTCTTGCAAATCCTCCATGAACTTCCGGGTGACGCCGCGGTAGACGTAGTAGACGCCGGCTCCGATGACCGCGAGACCGACGGCGACCAGCAGCACCACCCCGGCCGGCGCCGCCATGAGCTTGGCGGTGAAGTCGCTGGCCGACTGGCTGGAGTTCTTGCTGCCGCCCGAAGCAAACACCGCGAAGGTGAAGGCCAGAAAGCCGAACACGACAGCCTTCCCTACGGCTGCCGCTGCCTCTTTAAGCTTCTTCTTCGAATCGGTTTCCGAGCGGGCCTCGAAGACGGCCTCGCTGACCATCCACAGGGCCAGCGCCGCGCACGCCGCAAACCCGGCCCACAGCAGAAACGTTCCGCCGGGCTTCGAGGCGAGAGATCCAATCGCGCCGGACTGGTCGGCTTCACCGCCCTGCCCCCTGACGATCTGCAGGGCAATGACGCCGATCAGGATATGGACAAGACCGATGAAAACGAATCCGGTCCGGGCGAGCATTCGCAAGGCGGGGCTTCGGCTCGCCGACGCGGCTTCGGATACCGCCCGATTAGCCTTCTCCGAGGCATTACCCATGGCCAGACCCTCCCGATATGCACTTTACGTTCGGTTGCGCGCTCAGCTTGGCCGGAATGCCGGCGTCGCGGATGCTCCAGTCTATGTCCGTGCCCGGTGGCGCGGACAGACCCCGGGAGGCAGGCCTCTGCCGGCAGGCAACCGATCCGCGCCGGTCCCCGCCGGCGGTTAGTCCTGGGGCCGGTGAGGACTGGTCGGCGGGCACACAAAAGGGAAGACCCCCAAGGCCCTCCCCTCGTGTGGGCTGTTAGCGGCCGGAGCGGTCCGATCCTTCGTAGTGACTGTCGTGCCGGCCCTGGTCGCGGTCGGCCCGTGCGGGGTGCCCGTCATCCTCGTGCCTGGTCTTTGCCCGCTCGGAAGCTTCCTCTTCCTCGGAGGCAGCTGCCACGACAACGGGCTGGCTCGGGGCAGGGGTCGCTGTCGGCGCCGACGGTGCCGGTGCCGGTGCCGGCTTCGCGGTGTCCTCGCCTTGTTCCGTGTCGGCCCCCTGCACGGCGTCGTCCGCCTTCTCGACGTCGTCCGCGGGTGCACCCTGCGCGGGGGCCGAAGCGGCCGGCGTGGAGGGTTCGGGTGCCGTGCCCGACGGAGCGGGAGCCGGGGCGGACGTGGTCGGAGCCGGGTCCGGCGATTCGGGGGCGGACGGGGACGGGGTTGCCGTCGGCGTCTCGGAGGGCGCCGGGGCGGTGACCGCAGGCTGGGTGCCGCCGTCGATCATGGTGATGTTCGTGAACGCCGCGGTACCGCCGCCGAGGGCGATGACGCCCGCAGTCACCGACGTAATGAGGATCTTGCTTGTTGCAAGGCTGGTCAGAATAGGCATGGAGACCTCCGAAATTTCTCGTCTTGATTGCTCATTGGATGGTTCTTCGGATCGGGCTGCGGCTGCCTCACCGCGTGTTCCAAACTGGGAACTCCCGCAACCAACGTAGGCATACCCGCCCCCAGGTTTCAGCGTTCCTGCGGTGATCCTGAGGGTCTGTTCACCCGGTGTTTGCCTAGTAAAGCAATCTTCTGAAGCGAGTAACTTTTCCTGCACCCCCAGCGATTACGCAAAAACCGCGCTTTCCGCTTCCCCGGCGGCAGGGAGCAAGCGTCGGGAAGACCGAGTGACTTCCCAGCCTGGCGTAGGCCCTTCCGTTCCATTGGCGTTGGGCGATGTGGGCGATGGCCGCAGGAACCACGCCAATGCCGGGGGAAAGGTCCTTTTCTTCCAGGCCTGCGGAACGCAAGCTGTTGCCGCAGGCGAGGACGCTTACGTCCAGTTGCCGGGCGCTTTTGACGGCTTCGGTAAAGTCCCTGCCGCCTCGATCGTTCCCGGCTTCTAAAGGCGTCTTGTTTATGGGCACCTTTACGCTGTTGTTTCACTCAGCCCGGCGAGGGCGGTGCGGAGTCGCCTGCCGGCGTCGTCGGCTACTTCTTTGACCGAAGGGGAGTCGCTGAGCTGCACCATGGTCTGCGGGTCGATGGCTTCCACCGTGGTCGCATCGGCATCCTTGTTCCGGCGCACCACCACGTTGCACGGCAGCAGCGCGCCGATTTCGGGTTCGGCGGCGATTGCGCGGCTGGCCAAGGCCGGGTTGCAGGCGCCGAGGATGACGTAGTCGCCGACAGCGTCCGCGGCTTCAGCGCCAAGCTTGGCTTCGAAGGTGGCCCGGACGTTAATTTCCGTCAGGATCCCAAATCCCTGGGCTGACAGGGCATCCCGCGTGCGGTCCACGGCTTCGGTCCACGGAAGAGCGACGGTGGTGGTGATTGTGTACGTCATGGTTCTCCTTGGGCTGTTTGAAAGCAGGTCTAGTCAGGCAAGGGAGAGGAAGAGCTTCTCCAGGTCTTTCTTGTCCATCGTGGCATCCTGCTGGATGATGCACTGCTCCAGCCCCGTGGCGATAATGGCGAACCCGGCCCGGTCCAGCGCCTTTGAGACGGCCGCGAGCTGGGTGACGATGTCCTTACAGTCCCGGCCTTCTTCCAGCATTCGGGTGACCGCGGCGAGCTGGCCCTGGGCACGCTTCAGGCGGTTGATGACAGGGGTAAGTTCTGAGGGATTGAGTTCCAAGGGTTTCTCCGAATGGTCGCGGGCGTCCCACCAGCCTATACCCCCATGGGTGTTTTGACTACCCCCGGGGGTATCTGTAATACTCGGTGAGGTATTCACCCGTCCCCTTCCGAGAGGCCATCAATGACTTCCCCTTCCAAGGCAACCGCTGTGACCGCACTCGCCCCCGAGGCCCTGCAGTCCTGGTTCAAAGAGCACCAGGACCTCGTTGTGATCGATGTGCGTTCCGCTGCTGAATTTGAATCCATGCACATTCGCGGCTCCTACAACGTGCCGCTGCCGTTGCTCTCCGAGCACACCGACGAACTTGCCGCCCGGCTGGGTTCACGCGTGGTCCTGGTCTGCCAGTCCGGAGTGCGTGCCGAGCAGGCCCGGCAGCGCATGGCAACCGTCGGCATCGATACCGCCTACGTGCTCACGGGCGGGGTTCCCGGCTTCGCAGCGGCCGGCGGCGACATGGTCGAGGGCAAGGACCGCTGGGATCTGGAGCGCCAGGTCCGCCTGGCTGCCGGATCCCTGGTGATGCTGGGCCTGGCGGGAGGCAAGCTCGTCTCCCCCAAAGTGCGCATGCTGGCAGGCGCCATCGGCACCGGCCTGGCATTCTCCGCTGCGACCAACACCTGCGCCATGGGCAAGGCCCTCTCGGCCATGCCGTGGAACAAGGCCGCCAAGGAGCCCACCCGCGAAAGCGCCATCCTGCAGCTTCCCGTCCACGCAGCTGACGAGGACGCCGCGGCATGATTCCGGCCCTGGGTCTGGGGCTCGTCGTCGGCATCGTCCTGGGCGTTGTGGGCGGCGGCGGGTCCATCATCGCCGTCCCGGCCCTGGTGTACGGCGTGGGCATGAGCCCTGCCCAGGCCATCCCCACCTCACTGTTGGTGGTGGGCATCTCCTCGCTGGCGGCCCTGCTTCCCCGTGTCCGCGCGGGCCTGAACTGGCCCGTGATCGCCTTGGTCGGTGCTGCGGGAATTCCGGCAGCCTGGGCCGGCGCGGCCGTGGGCAAGCTGCTGGACCCGAACATCCTGATGCTGGCATTCGCCGTGATCATGGTCGCGGCAGGCATCCGGATGCTAAGCAAACCCCGCGAAAGCGAAGGGTCCTGCAGCACCGGGCCGCACCGGGCTTTCCGCTCCTGCGCCCCCAAGGCCGTGGGCGTGGGCCTGCTCGTCGGGTTCCTCACCGGACTCCTCGGCGTGGGCGGGGGCTTCCTCATCACCCCGGCACTGACCATCTTCCTGGGCCTGCGCATGAAGCAGGCCGTCGGAACCTCTTTGGCGATCATCGTGGTCAACTCCGCCGCCGGGTTCAGCGCCCACGCGGCCGGCTACACCATCGACTGGGCCACCACCCTGGCGTTCGCCATCCCGGCCATCGGGGGATCCGTGGTTGCTGCCCGGTTTGCCCGCAATCTGCACGACAAACACATCCGTATCTCGTTTGCGGTACTTATCTTCGCCGTCGCGGCGTGGGTTACCGCCGGCACCGTCACCGCCTGACCCATCCATAGAGGAGAAACACCATGGGACTGATCGATTCGCTCAAGAAGGCCTTCAGCAAGCCCTACAAGACAATCTCCGTGGCGCAGGCCAAGGAGCTCCTGGGCTCCGGGGCCACGCTCATTGATGTCAGGTCAGCCCAGGAATGGCGGACCGGCCGTGCGCCGCAGGCCAAACATGTCCCCATGGACAGGCTGCAGGGCAGCACTGCGGGGATCCAGAAGACCCGGCCCGTGATCGCCGTCTGCGCCTCCGGCATACGTTCGGCCTCTGCAGCCAGGCTCCTGGCCGCCAAGGGCTACGACGCCTACTCGGTGCGCGGCGGCATGGCCGCCTGGCGCCAGGCCGGCGAACCAATCCGCTAGGCAAGCACCACCAATACCACCAGCCAAAAACCATTTCGAAGGAGAACCACCATGGCTGAAATCACCATTACCGAAGCCGAGCAGCGCCGCTCCACCGCCCGGATCCTCGACGTCCGTGAGGACTTCGAAGTCGCCGAGGGAAAGATCCCCGCCGCACTGCACATCCCCATGGGTCAGCTACAGGACCGGCTGGGTGAGCTGGACCCGGCCGTGCCCGTGATCGCTGTCTGCCGCAGCGGCAACCGCAGCGCCGCCGTCGCCGATGCCCTCAACGGCGCCGGCTACAAAGCCGACACCATGGCCGGCGGCATGACCGCCTGGATGCGCGCCGGACTCCCCACCACCTAGGCCCACGCCGAAGAGCAGCACCCCACCACCCGAAGGGACACGACAGATCATGGCCACCATCGACATCACCGACCAATCCTTCGCCCAGGCCCTGGAAGACAACGACATCGTCATCGTCGACTTCTGGGCCGCCTGGTGCGGCCCCTGCCGCATGTTCGCACCCACCTACGGCGCTGCCGCCGAACGCCACCCGGACGTCACCTTCGGCAAGGTGGACACCGAAGCCGAACAGGCCCTCGCCGCCGCAGCGAACATCACCTCCATCCCCACCCTGATGGCCTTCAAGGACCAGACCCTCGTTTTCTCCCAGCCCGGAGCCCTCAACGCCACCGGGCTCGAAGAAGTCATCCAGGCCGCCAAGAACCTGGACATGGACAAGTTCCGCGCCGAAGCCAGCCGCCAGCAGCCAGGCGTCATGTGGTCACAGGCCTCCTGAACCTGCTCCGCAGGCCCATCCACAGGAAATCCGCCTAGGCCGCAGTGCACTTGCATGATACCCCATGGGGTATCGAAACTGAATGCAGAACAACCCTAATCCCCTTTCAAATGAAGGAGAGCACCAGATGCTTATTGAGCGCATTTACGATGAAGACCTCGCCCAGGCCAGCTACCTGATCGGCTGCCAGGCCAAGGGTGAAGCGATCGTGGTGGACGGCCGCCGCGACATCACCGTCTACCAGGACCTTGCCGCGAAGAACGGCATGAAGATCGTTGCCGTCACCGAGACCCACATCCACGCCGACTACCTCTCCGGCACCCGCGAACTGGCCGCCGCCACCGGCGCCAAGATCTACGTTTCCGGCGAGGGCGGACCCGACTGGCAGTACGAATTCGACGGCGAGCGACTCTACGACGGCGACACCATCACCCTGGGCAACATCAGTATCAAGGCTGTCCACACTCCCGGGCACACCCCGGAGCATTTGGCCTTCCTGGTGACCGACGGCGCGTTCAGCGACAAGCCGGGCTACCTGCTCTCCGGGGACTTCGTCTTCTCCGGCGACTTGGGCCGGCCGGACCTGCTGGACGAAGCAGCCGGCGGCGTGGACACCCGCTTCGTCGGTGCCAAGCAGCTGTTCGCCGGCCTGCGCGACAAGTTCCTCACTCTCCCGGATTACGTCCAGGTTCACCCCGCCCACGGCGCCGGCAGCGCCTGCGGCAAAGCCCTGGGCGCCATCCCTTCGTCCACGGTGGGCTACGAACGCCTCTACGCCTGGTGGGGCCCGTACCTCGTCGCCAACGACGAACAGGGCTTCATCGACGAACTCCTCGACGGCCAGCCCGACGCTCACGCCTACTTCGGTCGCATGAAGCGCGAAAACCGCGTAGGCCCGGACGTCATGGGCGAACGCACCCCGCTGCCCGAGCTCTCCACTGACATCGTTGCCGCAGGCCTGGCCGAGGATACCCTGACCTTCATCGATACCCGCTCCAACGGCGAGGTCCACCAAGGCACCGTGGCGCGGTCCCTGAACGTTCCGGCCGGGAAGTCCGTGGCCAGCTACGGGGCCTGGGTGGTCAACCCGGAGGCGGACAAGAACCCGCTGGTGCTCCTGGCCAAAGACCAGGAGCAGGCCCAGGACATGTGGGACCACCTGGTCCGCGTGGGCATCGACAACGTGGCCGGCTACCTGACCAGCATCGAGGGGCTGCCCACCTTCACCCCGAAACTGATCCAGCCTGCGGAACTCGACGGTTTCGACGCCGCCATGGTCCTGGACGTCCGCAACAAGACCGAGCACAGGGCCGGACACGTCCCGGGCTCGTACCAGCTCAGCGGCGGCCGCGTCATGTGGCACCTGGATGAACTCGCTGCCGGCGGCACCATCGTGTCCTACTGCCAGTCAGGCGTGCGGAACTCCGTAGCGGCCAGCGCCCTGCGCCGTGCCGGGTACGACGTCGTCGAACTCGACGGCAGCTACGCCGCATGGAAAGCCTGGCAGAACAGCGTCCCCGCGGTCTAGCCAGGAGACACCCCACCCAAGACCGCCCGGGCATGACCCCCCGCCAGCCCGGGCTCCCGGCCCGGGCGTGCCCCCACACGCCCGGGCCACCCTTTTGCCCAAAACAGAACGGAAAGCACCCGATGGCCGGCACAGCGCACCCCCGCCACAACACCGATGCACAGCCAGCAACGCTGGGCCTTCGGCAGAACCTGGCGCAGTTCATGCTGCTGGTAGCCGTCAACGCCTTGGTGGGCGGAACCCTGGGCCAGGAACGGACCGTCCTACCCGTGCTCGCTTCCCAGGAATTCCACCTCGACCTCTACACAGGCGCGCTGACGTACATCCTGGCCTTTGGCTTGTCCAAGGCCGCAATGAACTACTTCGCCGGCACGCTCTCCGACAAGTACGGCCGCAAGCCGGTCCTCGTCGCCGGCTGGCTCATCGCCATTCCCGTCCCCTTGTTGCTGATCTTCGGGCCTTCCTGGGGCTGGATCGTCGCCGCCAACGTGGTGCTCGGCATCAGCCAGGGCCTGACCTGGTCCACCACGGTCATGATGAAAATGGACCTCGTCGGCCCCGACCGCCGCGGCCTAGCAATGGGGCTGAACGAAGCGGCCGGTTACCTGGGTGTCGCGGGCACCGCACTGGCCACCGGTTACATCGCCTCCACCTACGGACTCCGCCCGGGTCCGTTCCTGCTCGGCGCTGCCTTCGTAGCCGTCGGCCTCGGCCTGTCCGTGCTGACCATCCGCGAAACACACCACCACGCCAAGGCCGAAGCCGCCCAACACGTCCCGGTCCACGCCGCCAGCCACGCCGGGCTGAGCAACCGTGCCGTCTTCACCTTGACCAGCTTCCGGGACAAGTCCCTGTCCTCCGTCAGCCAGGCCGGCATGGTGAACAACCTCAACGACGGTCTCGCCTGGGGACTCTTCCCTGTCCTGTTCGCCGCCGCAGGGCTCGGCATCGAACGCATCGGCGTCCTCGCCGCTCTCTACCCGGCCGTGTGGGGCGCCGGGCAGCTGGTCACCGGCGCGCTCTCGGACCGGATCGGGCGCAAACCCCTAATTGTCGGCGGCATGCTCGTCCAAGCCTTGGCGCTGGGCATGGTCGGGCTGGGACATGACTTCGTCGTCTGGCTCGCCGCCGTCATCCTGCTCGGTGCCGGGACCGCCATGGTCTACCCCACACTGCTTGCAGCCATCGGCGACGTCGCCCACCCCCGGTGGCGGGCGCGTTCGGTAGGAATCTACCGGCTGTGGCGCGATGGCGGGTTCGCCGTCGGCGCCCTGCTCTCCGGGATTATCGCCGACGCCTATGGCATCCCGGCGGCCGTGGGGACCGTCGCCGCACTGACTGCGCTCTCCGGCATCATCGTGGCGCTCCGCATGCGCCCCGCCGACCACATGACCCGCCGCCCCAAAGGCTGATCAGGGCAGGGGCGGTGGCATCGCCAGATCTCACGGAGGCCCCCCAAAAAATTGGCAAGGAGCCACCGCCACATCCTGAACGAAAGTCCAGATAAAAGCCGGACCTTTTCCGAAAGCGTGTGGTTTCCGTGTGGCTGGGCCCAGCGGGGCAATAAAAAAGCCCTCCAACCCGGCGTTTCCGCTGGTCAGAGGGCCTTCGTGGTGGAGCTAAGGAGATTCGAACTCCTGACCTCTTCGATGCGAACGAAGCGCTCTACCAACTGAGCTATAGCCCCGTAAGAAAGCCGTTCCCGGGGGAACGGCGTTTCCAACGTTCCTAGGCTACAAACTATCCGCCCGCATTGCCAGCCAGCCCTCGAAAGTCTGGGTGCCGTGTCGCTCCGCGGGCACCAAATTAAGGCCCGCCCGCAGGTATTTGCCCATCCCGCCCGGCAGCGGCAGCTCCACCAGGCGTCCGTGCGCCCCCGTGGCGTGCTGCCAGGTTTTGGCCAGCTCGCGCATGGCCACAATTTCAGGGCCTCCAATGGTCCTGACGCGGTGCCGCACGCCGGACGGCGCAGCCAGTGCCGCCTCAAGCAGGGCGGCCGCCACCTCGGCGGGCGCGATCGGCTGGAACCGCGCGCCCTTCACCACGGGAATCAGCCGGACCCTGGCGCCGGCGGCAAACACGCGTGCGAGCAAGGAATGGAACTGTGTGGCACGAAGCACCAGCGTCTCGAGTCCGGATCGTTCATAGACCTGTTCCTTCGCCGCCTTGGACTTGTAGTAGCCGAAGCTGCTGCGGTCGCAGTTGACAATCGAGAGCATGACGGCCGTGGTGACACCGGCATCCTGAGCGGCGGCCAGCAGCCGTGCGCCGCCCTCGGCGAAGTTCTTCAGGGCCTTGCCCGATTGTCCCTCAAGGCAATCGATAACGACCTCGACGCCGGACAGCGCCGCGGCCAGCCCCTCCCCCGTCGTAACGTCACCGCGGAAGTACTCCGCGGCGTCGTCGTGACCGGTGGTCCCCCGCGCGGGCGGATTACGGCTGAGCACGGCCACCCGGTGTCCGCCGGCAACTGCCTGACGCACCACTTCGCGGCCCACCTGTCCGGTTCCCCCGGCAACGCAGATTGTCGTCATGCTTGTCAGGCTACCGGCAACAGGGAACAAAAAGCCCCGGGCAGCCGATGCGACGGCCGTCCGGGGCGGAAATACGAAGTATCAGGCGCGGCGGCGCTGCAGGACGTCGTCGAGGTTGCTCAGCGCGCTCTGGCCCTTGCCCAGCGGCTTGGATTCGGCAGCAGGAGTCTCCGGCTGGCGGACCGAGGCCTGCTTGAGCGACGGCTTGCCGACAGCCTTCGGGGCTTCCGGCAGGTCCAGCGGCTCCGGTGCGGGGCGCTCGGCTTTCGGCGCCTCGACGTAGCTTGGCTTCGGAACCTCCACCGGCTCCCAGCTGGAGTTTGTCGCGGAGGCGGGATCTTCGACGCGGCGGACGGACGTGTCGCCGGACGCCGCGGCCTCGGCCAGGGCGGCCTGCCGAAGCTCGTCGGCCGTCAAGGGTTTGGCGGCGGGCGGAAGCACCGCGGCGCCGGCTTCGGCGTCGAACAGCGGACTCTCCTTCGCCGGCACCGCCTGCGGGACGACGGCAACCAGGTCCGCGGCCGGCTCCGCACCGGCGCCGCGCGCCGGGGAGCCCATGGCTGAGCGGAACGCGGCATCGACTTTGCGCCGGCGATCCCGCACCGCAAGCCTGCGGAGCAACACGACCGCGGCCGCCGCGCCGAGCAGGGTCAGGGCGGGCAGCCACCCGGACCCAATCCCGAAGAGCCGCAGGACCCCGGACACGACGCCGGTGAGGAGCGCCAGCAGGCCCAGCACCGCAAGTGCCAGGCGGCCATAACGGATCCGGAATGCGGGGGCGGTCGCTGCGGGCTTCCGAGCGCCGTCGAGGTCAGGGGAACTCGGGGCGGACTCTGGCCGCTGCGTACTCGTCATCGGTTTCTCCTGCGGGGCCGCCATTTGCAATACGTATCCGGCCTGGGGGTTTGTTTTGTCTGAATCTATGGCGTCCATCAGGAACTCACCCGCCGGGTGCAGCCGGGTGCGGCCGTTCCGGAGCATGTAGGGGGCCACCCACACGATCCAGAGCGCAACAACAATGACAAGGATCACTGAGCTGCTAAGAGGGAAGTCCACAATCAAAACGGTATGAGCAAGACGGCGACGCGGGCGGCATTGCCGGCGGTGTGTCGCGAGACATCTGCCAAATCACTGGATATATGACGAAAGCGCTGGTCAGGCACACATTTTCGTTGGTTAGGCGGGACGGTTTTCCAGCCATCGGGCCAGGAGTCCTTCGGGTACTTCCTCAGCGGTCAGGGCGAAGGTGCGGTGGTCCGCCCATTGCCCGTTGATGTGCAGGAAGCGCGGCCGGTATCCCTCGTCACGGAACCCGAGCTTTTCCACCACCCGCAGGCTCGGCTGGTTCTCCGGACGGATATTGATTTCCATCCGGTGCAGCCCCAGCGTGCGGAAGCAGTAGTCCGTGGCCATCGCAACGGCCGTCGGCGCTATGCCGTGGCCCGCGCGGTCCCGGTCGACCCAGTAGCCGAGCGTGGCCATCATGGCCGACCCCCAGACAATCGAGGAGACCGTCAACTGCCCTACGATCACCGGATCCTTGACGCCCGGGGTCCAGGCGGTGATGACGAAGGGCAGCGCGGTGGCCTGTGCGGCCTGCGCCTTGAGCGATCGCACCATCTGCCGGTAGTCAGGCAGTCCGCCGCCCGGAACCGGGTTGGAGGCTTCCCAGGGGGCCAGCCACTGCTCGTTACGGGCCCGCAGCTCGCTCCATTCCATACGGTCCCGGTACCGGATGGGACGCAGCACAAGATCGCCGCACTCCAAGGTCACCGGCCACGTGAAGCTGCCCCCCACGGAACTATTTCGTCAGGCTGGCAGTGAAGCTGGGCAGCCATTCGCGCAGGCCGGGGCCGAGGTCATCGCTGTCGCAGGCGAGCTGGACGCAGGCCTTGAGGTAGCTCAGCTTGTCACCGGTGTCGTAGCGGCGGCCGCGGAAGACGACGCCGTATACGCCGTAGCCTTCGCCCTCGCCGGCGGACAGTTCCTGCAGGGCGTCGGTGAGCTGAATTTCGCCGCCGCGGCCGGGCTCGGTCCGTTCGAGGACCTCGAAGACCGCGGGGTGCAGAACGTAGCGGCCGATGACGGCCAGGTTCGAGGGGGCTTCGTCGACGTCCGGCTTCTCCACGAGCTGCTTAATCCGGACGTACTCCTCGCCCTCAACCGCCTCCACGTCGGCGCAGCCGTAGGCGCTGATCTGCGAGGGCTCGACCTCGATCAGGGCCACAACGGAACCGCCGGTCTTCGCTTGCACCTCGATCATGGTGCTGAGCAGCTCATCGCGGGCGTCGATAAGGTCGTCACCCAACAGGACGGCGAACGGTTCGTAGCCGACGTGCTGCTTGGCGCGCAGCACCGCGTGGCCAAGGCCCATGGGGTCGCCCTGGCGGACGTAGTGGATGTCGCCGAGGTTGCTGGTGGCCTGGATGGACTCCAGCTTGGCGGTGTCGCCCTTGGCCTCCAGCGTCGATTCCAGCGTGGGCACGCGGTCGAAGTGGTCTTCGAGGGCCCGCTTATTGCGTCCCGTGATCATCAGGATGTCATTTAGGCCGACACTCACGGCTTCCTCAACCACGTACTGGATGGCCGGTTTGTCGACGACAGGCAGCATCTCCTTGGGCATCGCCTTGGTGGCAGGAAGGAAACGGGTGCCGAGGCCAGCAACTGGGATGACGGCCTTACGAACTGAAGCGTTGGGTGTAGTCACTCGACTAATCTAGCGGAGGGGGCAAACTTCAGGTAACTGTCCCCGCGGCATGTCTGCCGCGGCAGCCCGCCCGGCGCGTCGGCGCCGCACAGCCGAAAGGACGCCACTGCATGAACACCAAGGACGAGATCCGGTCCCGGCACCGGCTGAGCCGGGCCGCCATGTCGCAAGCGGATCTGGATGCCGCCGGCGCGGCACTGGCCCGTCACGGGCTGGCATGGGCGGCCGGGCTGGCCGACGGCGGACATCGCACCTTTGCCGCCTACCTCGGCGTCGGGTCCGAGCCGCCCACCCAGCCCCTCCTGGCGGCCCTGCACGACGCCGGACACCGGGTGCTGCTCCCGGTCTGCGAACCGGACCTGGCTCTGAGCTGGGTCTACTGGACCCCCGCCTCGGCGTTTGTCCGCAGCCGCTACGCGCCCATCCAGGAGCCCGCCGGTGAGCGGCTCGGCACGTCCGTGATGCTGGGTGTGACAGGGATCTTTCTGCCCGCCACCGCTCTGGACCGTTCGGGCAACCGGATCGGCCAGGGCGGCGGCTACTACGACAAGTTCCTCGCCGCCCTCACGGCCCTGCGCGGGAGCGCTGCGACGCCCGAGGACAATCCTGTCCCCACCGCGGCCGTCGTCTACGACGCCGAGGTGTTGCCCGCCGGCAGCATTGAAGCGGAGTCTTTCGACCGGAAGGTTGCCGCCGCTCTGACACCCGGCGGCCTGGTCCCGCTTTCCACACTTGCCTAGGCGCACTCCGCCGGGTGATAGAATTGGCACTCAGGCCCTGCGACTGCTAATGCACGATTCCGCTCCACCGGATCCGGTGACGGCGAACCGTCCACGGCAGCCGAAGGACCTGCTCGTTTGCCCCAGAGGAGGAACCCAGTGCCCACGTATGCATATGCCTGCAAGGACTGCAGCCACGCCTTCGAGACCGTGCAGTCGTTTACGGACAGCTCACTGACGTCTTGCCCGGAATGCCAAGGGACGCTGCGCAAGAAGTTCAACAGCGTCGGCGTCGTCTTCAAAGGCTCCGGTTTCTACCGGACCGACTCCCGCGACTCCAAGGGCAGCACAGTGGCCCCCGCACCCGCCCCGGCAGCACCTGCCGCCGCTCCGGCGTCGGCTGCAGCCAGCTAAGACTCCCGACGCCGCCAGCCAGCGGCTGTCCGGATTTCGTTGCCGCGCAACGCGTCAGCAGTGTGTTGTCCCCGCTGCGTATTATCCACATAGCCCCGCCCAAGCCTGCCGCCGCAGCGCGGGACCGTCCTAGTGTGGCGTCATGGCCCCTCGCAACCGCCCGTTAGAAGTCTTCCCAAGCCCTCCACGTGCACCGTCCCGGTCATCCTTGTCTGGAGGTTCCCGGCAGGGCCGCGCCGTCTTCCGGTCCGGCAGTTCCCGCACACTGCCGCCCCCGCGGCGCATCCGCGGCTGGTTCAGGCGCAACCGCCGGCTGACTGTTGCTCTCCTGCTGTGCGTCGCCACCGGCCTGGCCGTGCAACAGCTGACACCGGCGCCCGAGGCGACCGTGCCCACCTGGGCGGCGGCCAAGGACCTTCCCGCCGGCAGGGTGCTGGCGGCCGCTGACATCGCCGCCGTCGAGGTCCCGCCCGGCCTGCTTCCCGGCGGTTCCCTCGACCACGCCGCGCTGGAGGGGAAGCAACTCGCCGTGGCCCTGCGCAAGGGCCAGCTCTTCTCGGATTCCCAACTCGTCGGACCGGGGCTCCTGGCGGGCAGCCCATTCGGGACGGCCGCCGTGCCGCTCCGCATGGCTGACCCTGCCTCCGTCCAGCTGGTCTCTCCCGGCCAGCTCGTCAATGTCGTGATGACCAGCGGGAACGGCTACGAGCAGGCCTCGGCGTCCCAGCTGCTCGCCTCCGCGGTTCCGGTGCTGTGGACCTCCGCGCACGGAAACCGGGCCGGCCAGTGGCTCGACGCCGGGGATACGGACGGCCTGATGGTGGTGGCTGCCGACCCGGACCAGGCCCGAAGACTCGCGGGCGCATCAACACAAGGCAAGTTGTTCTTTGTCTTGGTCGGGGCGCGGCCGGGCTAGCCCGAAATAAGCCGGGCTTTCCTGGGCCGCCTGTGCGCGTTCAGCCCCAGTGCGGAGGCTTCTGTTCCTGCAGCCAGGCGTCGTGGTCGTAGCTGCCGGCCTGGTCGCCCCAGCGGCGCGGATCGTCCTCGGCGGCCTTGTTGGGCAACACTCCCCCGGGACCCGCGGCGCGCTCCGCGGCCCGGCGCTTCGGAGCTGGCTGCTTCTGCTCGTGCTGGGTGTCTTCGGCTTTCGCGTCCCCATCCGGGGCGGCCTGGGAGGCAGCCCCGGAAGCGCTCCCATGGTTTGTGTCGCGGTGGTGGCTGCCGGCCCGCGCGGTGGTGTTTCCCTTGTCGCCGTCTGCGTTCATGCCGCCGGCCTCCTTGCTGCGAATAGCTGATTCCTGCCCGCGGGCATTATCCGCCGATCACCCTCGGTCCGCGGTGGACGCGTACGTATCCTGCCCGTCTTCCACGCTCAGGTTCTCGATGTCGTCGGAAAAGCCGGGCGAGGCGCCAAGCCGGCTCGGCGCAACCGGCTTCTCCAGGCTGAGGTAGCCGCCGATCCGGTCTGCGCACACCGAGGGATCGGTGAACACCTCTATTGTCCATAATGGCATGTACCGCCAGCCCATGCGTTCCAGCAGTTGCGGGCGGAGCCGGCTGCGCTCACGAACCGTCATCCGCCGGTACCGCTCCGTGCCGTCAGATTCGATGGCGACCGGACTGGGGATCTCGGCGTCGTCTTGGCCGATCGTGTGCATCGGGTCGGCCGCAGCCACCATGTCCAGGACGCCGTCGTATTGGTGCCAGACGCGCGCCCCGCGTGCACGGAGCCGGTCGCCGAGGTCCGCCACCAGCGGATCGGCACCGAGAGCCTGTTCGCTGGCCGCGGCACGGGAGGCCGGGCTGCCCAAGTCGGAGTTGCCCGCGATTTCACGGTCCAGCAGTTCGTAGAAATCCACCGCACCGTGGCTCAGGCGGGTGACATCCAGGTCCTCGGGGCGGAAACAGCTCAGCACGTGCAGTGAGCGCCGTGCCCGGGTCATCGCGAGGGCGAACCTGGCGCGGCCGCCCTCGGCGGACAGCGGTCCGAGGTTGTGCAGCGCACGCCCGTGCGGCGTGCGGCCATAGCCGGGCGAGAAGATCACGCGGTCCCGGACCAGTCCCTGGGCCCGTTCCAGGTCCACCACCCGGAACGACTCGTCGCCGGCGGTGAAGAAGCTGCCCAGCAGGGGGTAGGTGGGGAGCTGTCGCCGGATGGCCTCGCCGATCCGGGCGGCGTGCCGCAGGCTGCCCGTGACGACCGCCAGCGACGTGCGGGGACGCAGTCTTGCGTGCTCGAATACCAGTTCCACGACACGGTTCACTTCGGCGACGACCGACTCGACCCCGTCGTGGTCCGCGCTCGGCAGGCCGGTCCCGTCGGGAAGGTATTCCACCGTCAGCGCGCGCTCCAGGCCGGTCGCCGACTGGCCTTCCGGCAGCCGGCGGAGTTCGCCGTCGTAGAACCCCTTGCTCAGCTGCCGCACGACGTCCTCGTCGACGGCACGGTAAACGGTCCTCAGTTTCCGGACGGGCAGCACGGCAGCCAGCGCCTGGTAGGCGCTATCCACGCGCTGGTGCGAGCTCTCGCCGGCGGCGAGCCTCTCGACCCCCACCGTGAAGCTGCGCGGGCTGGCGATCTGGTCGTCACCGAAGGCGATGACCTGGCGGGAACGCGCGACGGCGGGCAGCACAGCCTGCAGGGACGTGGCCTCGGCATCGAGGATCACCACGGCGTCGAAGCGCTGTTCGGCCGGCAAGAGGCTGGTCAGAAGGTAAGGGCTGACGGACCAGACCGGCACCAGCATGGGGATGAGCTCGGGTGACTGCGCGGTCAGTGCCGCAGGCGTCACCCGGCCGTCCTTAAGCAGGCTGCGCAGCAGCTCGGCCTGCCGGGGATGCTCGGTGAGGGCGGCCCGCCAGCGTTCGGCCAGTTTCCAGCGCAGCCGGGCAGCGCCGCTGGCGATGTGGGCGTTGTCCGCGAGCCGGTACTCTGCTTCGAGCTGGCGCAGAGCGTCGCCGTCGGACATGGCGAGGTAGTCGTCGCCGCTGATCATGGCCTCCAGGGCCGACTGCCACCAGGCCAGTTCGAGCTCCGCGGCCACGGATTCGGCGGGCACCTCGCGCTCGGCTAGGTCGGCGAGCAGCTCCCCCAGGCCGTGCTCGCGCATGTTCTCCACCAGCAGCGTCCGCTCGGGCAGGGTTTCGAGGGTGCCGGTATCCGCGACGAGGCGGTCCAGCCGTTCGATCAGCTCGTCGTAGGGGGTGTCGTGGACGGCTCCGCCGGCACGGGTGTGCCTGACGGCCGCGCCCAGCTCGGCCAGCTCGGCTTCCAGCTCACGGAATAGGGAGGTGATCTCAGCCAGTCCGGAAGGCACCGCGGGGTGACGTTGGGTAGTGGCGTACTCTGCCCACGTGGCGCGCTGGTCCTGGACCAGCACCAGCGAACTGTGGAGGTCCGCGATGTGCACGCCGGGGCGGACGTACTCCTTGGCGACACGGCGCAACCGGGAACGCTGCATGGAGGCCATGTCGATATTCCGCTCACGGCGCCACGAGGACGAGGCGGTGGCCGAGATGAGGTCATGGACCGGCCGGTCAAAAATGTCGGGAGTGAACTTGTCCAGGCTTTCGCGGACCGCGACCAGCAGCTCAATCTGGTCGCCCCACTCGGCGAAGGTTCCGCCGAGCCGGATCTCCGCATGCTCGGCGACGCCGTTCATCCGCTCGCGCAGCTGCGGGAGCTTCTCCGCGACGGAGCAGGCCACCTGTTGCGCCTCTTCGGTCTCCTTCCGCGTCAGGAGCCGGGCACCGTGCCACGGGCTCATGGTCGACGCGCGGCTGAAGCTGCCCAGTTCCGCCGCGCGGCGGAGCCGTCCGGCCAGTTCCTCGCGGTCCCGGATGCTGTCCAGCACGCTGCGCTTGAGCCGGAC
Source organism: Arthrobacter sp. (assembly GCA_026393275.1). Lineage (GTDB taxonomy): Bacteria > Actinomycetota > Actinomycetes > Actinomycetales > Micrococcaceae > Arthrobacter. Next base: position 46,339 of record JAPLAM010000095.1, on the reverse strand, counting down.
TGTGGTGGCCGGCGCGGGATGGATCGCGGTCAGCGCCGCGAGCGACTGCATCGCCTCATACGGCGAGCATCCCCAGCGCTGTCGGACGTTGTGGAGGGAGGCGACGTGGTCCATCAACGCGTGCCGGTGGGCGGTCAGCGTGGTGTGGAGGTTCTTCAGCTGCGGTTCGAGCGATTTTTCGTTGCGGACGATCGCCCGGACGATTTGGCCCTTGAGCTGCAGCGGCGTGGAGTGGCCGGCAAGCTGGACGAGCACCGACTCGAGCCCCAGCGTCTCCAGTTGCGCGGTGAGCTCACCGAGGCTGGCCCGCCGGTCGCCGACGACCAGGACGCTCTTGCCCTCGTCAATCAGGGCGCCGATCGTGTTGATGGCCGTCTGGGTCTGGCCGGTTCCGGGCGGGCTGCTGACCACGAGCGAATCGCCGGCGCGGACGGCGTCCACGACGTACTGCTGGTCCGTGTCGGCGTCGAGCAAGAGGAGCTCATCGGCGGGGCTCCGCTGATCCGTGCTCGGGAACCTTCCGTCCTTGAGGACGGGCACTTCCACCGGTTCGCCGGTTGAGGCACGCTCCAGCGCCGCCACGAGCGGGTTGTTCTGGTTGATCCAGGGGTCGTCCAGGTTCCCGGAAAGATCGGCAAAGGTCGAAACCAGCAGGTTGTGCTCAATTTCGGCGCCGTGGATCGGCTGGATCAGGGTGCCGAGGCGGTCCAGCACAGGCTGAGGGTCATACCGGGCTGTGCTGTAGGCCATCCGGGTCACGGCGTTGACGTCGAAGACGATCCCGTGAATGGCCTTCAGGTGCCGGACCAGGGCGGGGTTGATCCGGGCCTGCTCGGTGAGTTGCAGTTCGTAATCGTCCTCGCCGGGGCGGACAGTCAGAGAAATGGCCGTGAGCATGACCGGCGCGGACACGCGCTGGGGTTTGCCGCCGACGGCGGACGTCCAGACGACGGTGCCCGCCGAGAAGTAGCCGGCGTCGATGCCGCGGTCGTTGGCGAGCTCGAAGATCTTGGAGCGAAGGTTGCGGGAGGCCCGGGCGGCGACGACGTACTGCTGGCGGTCGCGGATCAGGGTCGACAGGCGGGTGCGGCGGCCGGCCATCAGCTGGGCCAGGCCCGAGGGATGGGCGTGGGTCAGGTCAATGGAGCCTTCGGGCGTCTTCGTGAAGCGCAGCATGGTGTCTGCTCCGGTGACGGGTTTAAGACCCGACAGCCATTTCCTGAACTCCTCGGAGCCCTCGGGGTGGCCTTGACCAACTGACACTGCTGCCTTCTTTTCTGCTCTCGCGGTTTCTGCGTTCGCGCGGGACGCCCTGGACCATACCGGCATGCTTTCGAGGGTAGCCCGAATTCGGCGTCGGTGAGGGGCCGCAACACTGGCGCACGCCAAATTCGTGGGGCAAATTGCCGGCCGGGCGGCCCGGCAATCAAAAAGAGAATGGCCGGCCTCACGAGGAGGCCGGCCATTCACAACGCTATTCCCACTCGATGGTTCCCGGCGGCTTGCTGGTGACGTCCAGCACCACGCGGTTGACGCCGTCCACCTCGTTGGTGATCCGGTTGGAGATGCGGGCCAGGAGGTCGTACGGCAGCCGTGACCAGTCGGCCGTCATCGCGTCCTCGGAGGAGACGGGGCGCAGGACGATCGGGTGGCCGTAGGTGCGGCCGTCGCCCTGCACACCGACGCTGCGGACGTCCGCCAGCAGGACTACGGGCATCTGCCAGACCTCATTGTCGAGGCCGGCCGCTGTCAGCTCCGCGCGCGCGATCGCGTCGGCCTTGCGCAGCAGGTCCAGGCGCTCCTTGGTGACCTCGCCGACGATCCGGATGCCGAGGCCTGGGCCCGGGAAGGGCTGCCGGCCGACGATCTCCTGCGGCAGGCCGAGCTGGGCGCCGACGGCACGGACCTCGTCCTTGAACAGTGCCCGCAGCGGTTCCACTAGTTCGAACTGCAGGTCTTCCGGCAGGCCGCCCACGTTGTGGTGGCTCTTGATGTTCGCCGCGCCTTCGCCGCCGCCGGATTCGACGACGTCGGGGTACAGGGTGCCTTGGACCAGGAACCTGATCTTTTCGCCGTGGGCCGCGGCCTCGGCGATGATGGCGTGCTCGGCTTCTTCAAAGGCGCGGATGAATTCCCGGCCGATGATCTTGCGCTTGGATTCGGGATCGCTGACCCCGGCCAGCGCCGCCTGGAAGCGTTCCTGCTCGTTAGCGACGTAGAGCTTCACACCGGTGGCGGCCACGAAGTCACGCTCGACCTGTTCTGCTTCGCCTTCGCGCAGCAGGCCGTGGTCCACGAAGACGCAGGTCAGCTGGTCGCCGACGGCGCGCTGCACCAGGGCGGCGGCGACGGCAGAGTCCACGCCGCCGGACAGGCCGCAAATGACCCGGGCATCGCCGATCTGTTCGCGGATCCGGTCAACCTGCTCCTCGAGGATGTTGCCTGCAGTCCAGTTTGGTTCCAGCTTGGCGCCCTTGAACAGGAAGTTCTCCAGGACCTGCTGGCCGTAGGCGGAGTGCTTCACCTCCGGGTGCCACTGCACGCCGTAGAGGCACTTCTCCTCGTTGGCGAAAGCGGCCACCTCGGCGCCCGCCGTCGTCGCGAGGACTTCAAAGCCCTCGGGAGCTTCATGTACGGAGTCGCCGTGGCTCATCCAGGTGCTCTGGTGCTGCGGCATGCCCTCAAGGATGGAGCGGCCTTCGCCGAGGGTGGTGGTTTCGGTGGCGCCGTATTCGCGGAGCCCGGTCCGGGCCACCTTTCCGCCGAGGGCGTTTGCCATGGCCTGGAAGCCGTAGCAGATGCCGAACACCGGCACGCCGGCCTCGAACAGGTCTGCGCCGACGCTCGGGGCGCCGTCCGCGTAGACACTCGCGGGGCCGCCGGAGAGGATGATGGCGGCCGGGTTCTTGGCCAGCAGCTGCTCGGTGCTGTAGGTATGCGGAACGACTTCCGAATACACATTCGCTTCCCGGACGCGGCGGGCAATCAGCTGCGCGTACTGGGCACCGTAGTCAACAACCAGCACAGGCCTGTGGGACGTCTGGGATGTAGTGGGAGTGGTCACCCTCCCAGCCTACTTTGCGGCGCCGGTCGCCCGCACCTTGAGAAGCCGCGGGTAAGCGAACTCACAAGCCGGCCCGGGCTATTCAGTGGGGCTGTTCAGTAGCGCTGCGACGCCTGCGGGTTGGCGGCCAGTTCCGCCTCCACCTGGGTGTGGAACCTCTTCTCCACGAAGAAGGACAGGAACGGCACGACGCCGCCCAGGGCCAGGATGATGAGCTTGGCGAAGGGCCAGCGCATCAGCGACCAGAGGCGGAAGTTGGAGATCAGGTAGACGACGTACATCCAGCCGTGCACGATCAGCACGGCGACGGAAACGTTCACTCCCCCGATGACTCCCGGGGGCTCGGCCTCGGTGAAACCGAAGCCGAACGGCTGGCCAGTGACGGCGTTGGTGCCCCCGGCAAACAGGTAGTGGCCGAAGCCGTAGCGGGCGATCAGCTCCGCGCAGAGCAGGAGCAGCATGGAGCCCGTGAGGTAGGCGAGGACCTTGTAGAACTTCAGGGCGGAGCGGATCTGCGCCTCGGTGCCGCCGAAGCGGCGCTTCTTGCCGCTGGGGCTTTGCGTTCCGTTGGGCTTCTGCGGCTGGATGGCCGGCTTGGGCTCGATCATGATTGCACTCTCGGATTGGTTGGATGCAGGTCGGTTTCAGGGGTATCGCTGTCGTGGGGTCCGCCCGCGGCGGCCCGGCGGGCAGCCTCTTCGTCCTCGGCGTCTTCGAGGCCCCGGCGGTAGTCGTCCTTGACCAGGCGCCACCAGATGAAGAGTGCGAAGCCGGCAAAGACCACCCACTCCGCGGCGTAGAACAGGTTGAGCCAGTTGACCGTCTGCGCGGGCGGCTGCGGCCCGATGTTCAGGGGCTTGACCGGGCCGGAGGCGGCCACATTCACGCCGGCGGAACGCTCCGCGCTGGCAGCGACGAAGCCGGGGTAGCTGCTGACGTCCCAAACATTGATGAGTTCCGCGACGGAGACGGCGCTGGCGCGGCCGGAGCCGGCGTCGATGTTGGGCAGCGGCGCCTCGGACGGAATGAGCCGGCCGGTGAGCTCCACGGTGCCCGACGGCGGCGCCGGGGCATCCGCGGCGTCGGCAACCCAGCCTCGGGCCACCGGAATCCAGGTTTGCGGCGAGGCGCCGGCGCCGGTCAGCGCGGGAGCGCCCTGGACCGCGAAGGCGGAGACGATCCAAAAGCCCTTGGCGCCGTCGTTGAGCCGGCCGGGAACAAGGACCTGTTTCTGCGGGTCATAGCGGCCGGACGCGGTGACAACCTGGTCGGCCACCGAACCGGGGAAGAACTCCCCCGGCTTCAGGACCGCGGTGAGCGGCCGTGGCTCCTCGGTGCCAGTGGAGACCGGCGCCTCGGACCTCGTGGAACGGCCAAACTGCCACTGGCTCAGGAGCACAAAGACGCCCGAAATCACGAGCGCAAGCACGAGGCCTGCGATCCAGCGGGGTTGGAGGGCGGTTTTCAGCACCCCTTAACCGTACTTCGTCCGCGTGTAGAACACCGAAACGGGCGCCAGCGACGCAGTGCTTGCCTGCCCCGATCCTTAGTGGTCGAAGAACACCAGGCTGGAATTGATCAATTCCGAAATCACCTCGGGATCGTAGGCGCGGCGGAGGGACTCCCGGAAGGACTCCTTGGACAGCGAGCGGGCCAAGGTGGCCAGCACTTCCAGGTGGTCCGAAAAGGAACTCGCCGGCGTCGCGATCAGCAGGACGACGGTGGCAGGGCCGTCGGCCGCACCGAAGTCCAGCGCCCTGCCGTACTTCGTGACGCCCACCGCAATCGAGGTGCGGGTGACAAACTCACTGCGGGCGTGCGGCAATCCAATACCGCCCGGAAGCCCGGTGGCCAGCTGGTGTTCGCGGGCGTTGACGTGGCCGAGGAACCCGTCAAGATCGGAGATCCGGCCGGCCTCATACATCCGCCGCGCCAGCTGCGCGGCGGCGTCGAACCTGTCGTTGGCGTCCAACTCCAGGATCACCATCTGTGGTGTGGTGAGGTCGGCATCGTACCGGTCCAGTGGTTCCGCCAACGGGTGTCCCTTCAAAGTGGCGTCGGTGCATGCCGGCGGCGTGCCGTGCGGCGCCCCGGTCAGCGCAGCGGAACGATGTCCTCGACGCCCAGGCGTGCGGCGTCGGCGGATTCGTCGTCCGGCTGCTCCTGGCTCAGCCGTTCGGCGTCGACCCGGGCCAGGTAGTGCTTGATTTCGCTCTCGCGCTGCGTGTCGCTCCAGCCGAGCACCTCACCGATCAGTTTAGCGACCACCGGCGCGGCGGACACACCGCGGTCCCACGACTCGATCGAAATCCGGGTCCGGCGGGTCAGCACGTCCTGGACATGCCGAGCGCCCTCGAATTTGGCCGCGTAGACCGCCTCGGCGGCCAGGTAGTCGTCGGCGCCGGGCAGCGGCTCCGCCAGCTCGGGGTTTTCCTTGATGAGCGCGAGGACCTCCGGGGCCATCGAGCCGTAGCGGTTGAGCAGGTGTTCGATCCGCGCCACGTGCACGCCGGTTTCATCCGCCATCCGGTTGCGCTTGTTCCACGCTGCCTTGAACCCGCTGGCGCCGAGCAGCGGGATGGACTCGGTGCACGACGGCGGCACGCGCTCGTCCATGCTGCGCGTCGCCTCGTCGACGGCGTCCTTCGCCATGACCCGGTAGGTGGTCCATTTACCGCCGGCCACGACGACGAGGCCGGGAACCGGGTGGGCCACCACATGTTCGCGGGACAACTTGGCGGTCGAGTCGTTCTCCCCCGCCAGCAGTGGCCGCAGGCCGGCGTAGACGCCTTCGACGTCCTCGCGGGTCAGAGGCCGCTTCAGCACCTTGTTGACGTGTTCGAGGAGGTAGTCGATGTCCTTGCTGGACGCGGCCGGGTGCGCCTTGTCCAGGTGCCAGTCGGTGTCGGTGGTGCCGATGATCCAGTGCCGGCCCCAGGGAATCACGAACAGCACGGACTTTTCGGTCTTCAGGATCAGGCCCACGGTGGACTGGAAACGGTCCCGCGGCACCACCAGGTGGATGCCCTTCGAGGCCCGTACCTTGAGCTGGCCGCGGTCGGTGACCATGGCCTGGGTCTCGTCGGTCCAGACGCCCGTGGCATTGATGACCTGCTTGGCCCGGATGTTGAAGCTGGAGCCGTCCTCGTGGTTGACGACCTTGGCGCCGACCACCCGTTCGCCCTCGCGGGTGAAATCCACCACGGCCACCTGGTTCACGGCATGGGCGCCGTAGTACGCCGCCGTGCGCACCAGGTTGGCGACGTATTTCGCGTCGTCGACCTGGCCGTCGTAGTACCGGATGGACCCGACGAAGGCATCGTCCTTGAGGCTCGGCGCCGCCCGCAGGGTGCCGCGCCGGGACAGGTGCTTGTGGAACGGGACGCCGCGGCTGTGACCGCCGGTAATGGACATGGCGTCATAGAGGGCGATCCCGGAGCCGACGTAGGGCCGCTCCACGAAGCGCTTGGTGAGCGGGTATAGGAACGGCACCGGCCTGGCAAGGTGCGGGGCCAGGACGGAGAGAATCAGTCCGCGCTCGTGCAGCGCCTCCTTGACCAGCGCGAAGTCCAGCATCTCCAGGTAGCGCAAGCCGCCATGGATGAGCTTCGAGGACCGCGACGATGTGCCTGCGGCCCAGTCGTTTGCCTCGACAATGCCCACGCTCAGGCCGCGCGTCACGGCGTCCAAGGCGGCTCCGGCGCCGACGATGCCGCCGCCGACGATCAGGATGTCAAGCTCCTTGCCGGGTTCCGTGCTGGCTTTGAGGACAGCGAGGGACGCTTCACGCTCCGCTGGCCCCAGTGCGCCGCCTGCCAAGGGAGCCCCACCAGGAAAACTGTTCATCTCACGCCTCCATCCGGATCAAACCTCGTAGTGCACCACACTACTTCCAAGTTCTCCGGATGGGCAGGGCCTCAGGCTGCGCCGGCGCGGGGTTCAGTTGCCCGCGTACGGCGAGACGACGACGTCGACGCGCTGGAACTCTTTCAGGTCCGAGTAGCCGGTGGTCGCCATCGAACGGCGCAGCGCACCGATCAGGTTGGAGGTGCCGTTGGTGTGGTGGCCCGGCCCGAACAGGACTTCCTCGAGCGGACCCACCGTTCCCACGTTAACCCTGTCGCCGCGGGGCAGTTCGAGGTGGTGGGCTTCCTGGCCCCAGTGCCAGCCCTTGCCGGGTGCTTCCTCGGCGCGCGCCAGGGCACTGCCCAGCATCACGGCGTCGGCGCCCATGGCGATGGCCTTGACGATGTCACCGGAGGAACCCATACCGCCGTCGGCGATCACATGGACGTAGCGTCCGCCGGATTCATCCATGTAGTCCCGGCGGGCGGCGGCGACGTCGGAGATGGCGGACGCCATCGGCGAATGGATGCCCAGGGCGCGGCGGGTGGTGGTGGTGGCTCCGCCGCCGAACCCGACCAGCACGCCGGCGGCACCGGTGCGCATCAGGTGCAGGGCCGGGGTGTAGCCGGCTGCCCCGCCGACGATCACGGGGACGTCGAGTTCGTAGATGAACTGCTTGAGGTTCAGCGGCTCGTGGTCCTTGGAGACGTGCTCGGCCGAGACGGTGGTTCCGCGGATGACGAAAATGTCGACGCCGGCGGCAACCACGGTCTTGTAGTGTTCCTGCGTGCGTTGCGGGGTCAGGGAGCCGGCCACCGTGACGCCGGCGGCGCGGATCTCGGCGAGGCGGGAGGTGATCAGTTCGGGCTGGATCGGGGCCTGGTAGAGCTCCTGCATCCGCCGGGTGACGGCCGGGCTGTTGGTTTCGTTTTCGAGGGCGGCGATCTGGTCCAGCACCGGCTGCGGGTCCTCGTAGCGGGTCCACAGGCCTTCCAGGTCGAGGACGCCGAGGCCGCCGAGCCGGCCCAGCGCGATGACCGTTTCCGGCGACATCGCGGAGTCCATCGGCGCGGCGATGACGGGCATGTCGAACTTGTAGGCATCAATCTGCCACGAGACGGATACGTCCTTGGGGTCGCGCGTACGCCGGTTGGGGACGATCGCAATGTCGTCCAGGGAGTAGGCTCGACGCCCACGCTTGCCACGGCCAATCTCAATCTCGTAAGTCACTGCTCTAGGTTATCCCAGTCGGGCCCCGGCCCGGGCGGCCCTGCCACCGGGAGGTGGAACCCGCCGGTGGAACCCGCAGGCTCGCATGGCTACCGTGGCTCCATGGGCAAACAATGGATCTTCGACGGCCACATCGCAGGCATCGGAACGCTGTCCGGGCTCCGGGCCGTGATCGGGGTCTGGCATGCCTCCCCGTTCGGGCCGTTCGCCGATGTCATGGTGCAGCTGCCCGCAGCTCAACGGATCCTGCTCGCACCCACGAGGGAAGTGGCCGATTTCGTCGCCGCGACCTACACCTTCGACGAGGTGCGCGTGATCAGTGTGGACGCTTCGCTGGGGCGGGGGACGCTCGTGGTGGATGCCGGGCCCTTGACGGTCACCGCCGGGGCCGGCGGCAGGACTCCCCTCGGTTTCGCCATCCGCGCCGTCCCGCGGCCCCTCGCCGTACATCCCGGGTGGCTGCGCGCAGTCAGCCCGCTGGCCAGCCTTCTCAGCCCGGGCGCCAGGACCTCGGGAACCGCGGGCAACGGAAAACGCGAGTCCTACGGTGTCACCGACGTCCACCGCATCCGCCATGCCGACGTCACCTGGGAGGGCCGGAGCGCGGGCGCCTTGACAGCCGTGCGGCCCCCGGTGACGTTCGGCTTCAGCAGCGTCCCGGCGCAACCGAGCCTGGCACGGGTCCGGACCACAGTCTCGGACCCCGCGCCGGACGGCCGACGCAGCTCAGACCTCTTCGGGTTCCTCCACCGGCAGCTGTGATTCGAACATCCGGAAGTAGCGGCCGCGCATGGCCACGAGTTCCTTGTGGGTACCTTGCTCGACGATCCGGCCGTCCTCGAGCATGTAGACGATGTCCGCCTTCTCGATTGTCGCGAGGCGGTGGCTGATGGCGATCATCGTGCTGCTGCGGTCCGCGAAGAGCCGGGTGAAGATCCGGTGCTCGGCCAGGGCGTCGATCGCCGACGTCGGCTCGTCCATCACCATGAAGGACGCGTCGCGGTAGAAGTTCCTGGCCATCGCCAGTCGCTGCCACTGGCCACCGGACAGCCCGCTGCCTTTCCGGCCGCGGGGATCCTCCATCCAGTTACTGACGTGGTTGTCCAGTCCGTTGGGCAGTTTGTTGATGAACTCGAGGGCCTCCGCGTCGGCCGCTGCCCGGCGGATCCGCGGTTCATCACGCGGCGCGTCGACGTCACCGAAGAAGATATTCTCCGCCGCAGTGGCGAACTCGTATTTGAGGAACTCCTGGCTGAGCACCGCCAGATGACGGTGCCAGGACTTCACGTCGACGGCGGCGAGGTCCACGCCGTCGAGCAGTACCTGCCCGGAATCCGGGCGGTAGAGCCCGGCAAGAATCCGGATCAAGGTGGATTTGCCCGCGCCGTTCTCCCCCACGATGGCGATGTGCTGGCCTTGGCGGATGGTCAGCGAGATGCCCCTGATGACTTCCAGCTCGCTGCCGGTGTAGGTGAACCGGAGGTCGCGCAGTTCCACAGTCTGGGGCGCCTGGAGCAGGGCCGGGGCGTGCGCGGAGTTCACCGGCAGCGCCATGAATAGCTCGTAGTCCTTGAGGTTCGCCAGGTCCTCGTCGATGGAACTGAGCGACGAGACCAGGCTGTTGGCGGTGGACAGGGCGCGGCTGACGATCTGCTGGACGTAAAGGAATTGGCCCACCGGCTGGGCCCGGGCGATGATCTGGCCTACCACCCAGATCAGCGAGACCACCTCGGCGCCGTACTGCAGCGCGTCCGCGGCGAGTTGCTTGGGGATGTAGCGCTTCTGGAAGTCCAGCCGGCGTTTCTCATCCGCGTCCCGGAGCCGGGAACGGAGCCCCATCAGGTAGCCGACAATCCCGTAGAGCCGCATCTCCGCGATGTGCTGCGGCCGCAGCAAGTTCGTTTCGATCATCCGGCGCTGCCGGCGGGAGTCCACCTGGGTGTTCCAGTGCGCAATCTGTTCCCGCGATAGCCTGAACTGCAGGTAGACGCTGGGCACGATCGCGACCAGGACGATCACGGCGATCCACCAGCTGACCAGCAGCAGCGCGCCGATCGCCAGGATCACCGAGGCCAACTGGGTGAAGATGGCGGCGATCCGGTCCAGGACCCGGGCGTATGAATCGGAGAAACGCTTAGCCCGGTCGTACAGGTCCACCGTTTCCTTGTCGTCATAGCGCCAGAAGTCGAGGGCGAGGAACCGCTCGTACATCAGGTCGCCCACGATCGCGCCGACCCGGAAGCTCATGAGCTGCTGGATGTACCGGTCCACGCTGCTGAATGCGCCCCAGAAGAGGCCGAGCGCCGCCGTGACAACGACGTAAATGATCGCCTGCCGCCCGGCCGCCGCGTTGCCCGCATACGCTGCCGCCAGCGCCGTCGTGGTCAGTGCGGCGAAGTACGTCGTGACCAGCGGCAGCAGCGCCGAGATCAACGACCCCACGACCTTCATCACGACGGCTGCGGGGGAAGCCCGGAAGCTGACCCGCAGCACCTGGGCGACGGCCCGGGCGTATGGCCTCAGCGCGAGCTTTCGGCTGGGCGCCCGGGCCGGCCGCAATTCGGCGGGATGGCGTGATTCGGACATGCATTCAGCCTAGTCTGGGCCCACGCCCGCAGGGTTCCCTGGCCGAGCTTGCGAGGTTAGGGAGCGGGTGGGGCTTAGCGCGAGCCGTAGTTCGGCGCCTCCACCGTCATCTGGATGTCGTGCGGGTGCGATTCCTTCAGGCCTGCCGCCGTAATCCGGACGAACTTGCCGCGGGCCTTCAGCTCGGGAATTGTCGGGGCTCCAGTGTAGAACATGGTCTGGCGAAGGCCGCCGACCAACTGGTAGGCCACTGAGGCCAGCGGGCCACGGTAGGCGACGCGGCCCTCGATGCCTTCGGGGATCAGCTTGTCATCGCCGGAGACGTCGGCCTGGAAGTAGCGGTCCTTGGAGTAGGAGGTGTTCTTCCCTCGCGTCTGCATGGCGCCGAGCGAGCCCATCCCGCGGTAGAGCTTGAACTGCTTGCCGTTGACGAAGATCAGGTCGCCCGGGGACTCGTCGCAGCCGGCCAGCAAGGAACCGAGCATGACGGTGTCCGCGCCGGCGACGAGTGCCTTGCCGATGTCGCCCGAGTACTGCAGGCCGCCGTCGGCGATCAGCGGCACGCCGGCGGGGATGGCCGCCTTGGCGGACTCGTAGATGGCGGTGATCTGCGGGACGCCGACGCCTGCCACCACGCGGGTGGTGCAGATGGAGCCCGGTCCCACGCCGACCTTGATGCCGTCGGCACCGGCGTCGATCAACGCCTGCGCGCCTTCGCGGGTGGCGGCCTGGCCGCCGATGATGTCCACATGCGCGGCGGCCGGATCGGACTTCAACCGGCGGATCATGTCCAGGACGCCCTGCGAGTGGCCGTTAGCGGTGTCCACGAAGAGGGCGTCCACGCCGGCGTCGACCAGGGTCATGGCACGCTCCCAGCCGTCGCCGAAGAACCCGATGGCCGCACCAACGCGCAGCCGGCCCTCCTCGTCCTTGGTGGCCAGCGGGTACTGCTCGGCTTTGGTGAAGTCCTTGGTGGTGATGAGGCCCTTGAGCCGGCCCTGCTCATCGACCAGCGGGAGCTTCTCGATCTTGTTGGTGGCCAGCTTGTGCGAGGCCTCCTCGCGGCTGATGCCGACGTGGCCGGTGACCAGCGGCATCTTGGTCATGACGTCGCTGACCAGCCGGATCGGGAAGTCCGTTTCCGGCACGAACCGGGTGTCCCGGTTGGTGACGATGCCCAGCAGCCGCATGCCCTCGTCCACGACCGGCAGGCCGGAGACCCGGTAGTGCGAGCAGATCTCATCCAGCTCGGCGAGCGTGGCCTCGGGGCCGATGGTGAGCGGGTTGGTGATCATGCCGGATTCGCTGCGCTTGACCCGGTCCACCTGGTCGGCCTGGTCGGCGATCGAGAGGTTCCGGTGCACGACGCCGAGGCCGCCCTGGCGGGCCATCGCGATGGCCATCCGCGATTCGGTCACGGTGTCCATCGCGGCGGACAGCAGCGGCGTGTTGACGGTGATGCGCTTGGAGATGCGGGAGGAGGTGTCCGCCTCGGAGGGGATCACGTTCGTGTGTCCCGGCAGGAGCAGGACGTCGTCGTAGGTCAGGCCAACGAAGCCAAAGGGGTCGTGTTCGGGCTGGGTCATGAGTGCGCCTCTTACCTTGGGTTTCCGGTTCACGGGTAGGGGTTGCAGCAGATGACCAGCCCGTCATTACGGGCATGGCCTGTGCAGAAGTATTGAGTAAATAGTAGAACCTTGGCGACGATCCCCATATTCCGGGCAGCGAATGTGAGCAAGGCCATCCGACAGGCCGCGCCGCCGGCGTCACTTCCAGCCGGTGCCGGCGAGCAGCCGCTCCTCGAACATCGGGATCATGCTTTGCACGTAAGTCTTGGTCAAGTGGTTGTCGTCCTTGTAGACGTAGACATTCCCGACGACGGCGGGGCAGGTCCGGTCGGCGCAGATGAAGTCGCTCATGTCCATGAGGTGGAGCCGGGGAACCTTGCCGCGGTAGTCGTCCAGCGGCGAGGACGCGGCCAGTGACTCCTGCAGCGGGACGTTGCAGTCGGCCGCTTGGGTGCCCTTCTTCTGGACGCACTCAGGCATATTCGTGTTGAAGCGCGGATTGTCGCGAATGCCGACCACTTCGATCCCTGCGTCGGTGAACGGTTTGATCCCTTCGAGGTACTGCGGCACCTCGGTCTCGTACGGGGCGTCCTTGAGGGTGAGCGAAGCGACCGTGAAGACAGCATCCGGCTTGTGCTCCAGGACATAGTCGGAGCTGGCCTTATTGAAGGCGTTGCATTCCGCGTCCCGCTCGGCGGATTCCCCGCCGAAGCGGCAGTTGCCCTTGAGCAGGGTGACCACTTCCCAGCCGTGGCTCTTGGCGATCGGCCCCAGCGCGGCCATGTACTGCTGGGCATGAGAGTCGCCGAGCACCACGATTCTCTTGGTGACCGGGTCCGGTCGGCTGTTCTGCAGGCAGCCCGCCAGCAGCGGGTTGCCGGGCACGTTGCCATCCGTGCACAAGCCGTCAATGTCGGCCCATTCGTTCTTCATGGCGCCCGGCGCCGGGATGATCTTGGCGTCCGGCGTCGGCTTGCCGGCGTTCTCCGGCGCCAGGGCGGCGGCGCCGGGCGTCAGCTCCCTGGGCTGGGAAGCGGCTGCGGCCTCGTCGGCCACCATGTGGCTCTGCCAGATCGTGACCGGCCCCGCCAGCAGCGCACCGCAGGCGGCGATGACGACGGCGCTGCGCCAGGCCCCGCGCTGAGGCCAATGCCATTGGCGCAGCGGCTTCTCGACGAAGCGCGTGGTGAGCACGGCCAGCAGCACGGACGTGGAAACAATGGCGAGCCCCTGCCAAAGGTTCGGCGCGCTCAGGCCAAACCCGGCGAGAGCGAGCACCAGCAGCGGCCAGTGCCAGAGGTACAGGGCGTAGGAGTTGTCCCCGAGTGCGACCAGCGGCCGCCACGTGAGGAACCGGTCCACGCCGAAGCGGCTGCCGCTCCGCCCGGCCACGATGATGGCTGCCGCGGCCAGCGTGGGCCACAGTGCGATGAAGCCGGGAAAGGAACGGTCCACCGTCAGCAGCAGCCCGCAGGAGAGCATCGCGGCCAGGCCTGACCAGCCCAGCACCACGCGCAGCGCCCTGCCCGGTTTGACGTGGGGCAGGGCCAGCGCCAGGAGCGAGCCCAGGGCGAATTCCCAGAGCCGCGCCCGGGTATCGAAGTAGGCGTAGGCCTGGTTGCTGGCGGTTTGGTCGATCGAGTAGGCCAGCGAGGCGGCGAAGATCGCACCGAACGCCAGGGCCAGGAGCAGCCGGTAGTTCAGCAGCCGCTCATCGAGTGCGGTCCAGCGCCGCAGTGCGCTGCGCACCACGGCTGCACCGGCGAAAATGAGCGGCCAGAGCAGGAAGACCTGGCCCTGGATGGACAGCGACCAGAAGTGCTGCAGCGGGCTGGCGCCCGAGTGGTCCTGCGCGTAATAGTCGACGGCGGTATCCGCGAGCAGCCAGTTTTGCCGGTACAGCAAGGAGGCCCAGGCCTGGTCAAGGATGTCCGGCCAGCGGCTCTGCGGCAGGACGGCCCAGGTGCCGAGCAGCACGCCCAGGACCACCACCACGACGGCGGGCAGCAACCGTTTGAGCAGGTGCAGCCAGTGGCTCACGAGGCGGAGCGGCTTCCCGCTGTCCACCTTACGGGCGAAGCTTAGGGTCATCAGGAACGCCGAGATGAGCAGGAAGATGTCCACGCCGCCGGAGACCCGGCCGAGCCACACATGGTAGGTCACCACCATGAGGACGGCGAGCGCGCGCAGGCCCTGCACCTCGGGGCGGTAGCCCGATTTGCGGCTCGCAGCAGAACCCGCCGGCGTGCGCGGGCTCGTCATGGTTCGCTGGTTCGACACTTCGGACCCCTCAGGCCGGATTCCAAAGCATCAATGTTACCGAGCCGTAATGTTTCGTGCCAGTCGACCGCCCGCGCGGGCGGCCCGACAAGAGGCACCTTCCGTCCCGCGCCACTAGTCTGTTTACGAGTCGTAGGAGGCCGCGAGTGATCGTGCAGTTACGAATAAGTGTCCCGGTCGAGCTCTCGGGCGCCGTCCTAGAATGCTGTTCCGGCGAGCCCGGCGTGGCCGAGGTGGCGGTGCACCCGGGCGCCTCGGTGGTCCCGCCGGGAGACGTCATCCTCGTATTCATGGCGCGGGAATCCGCCGAGGCGCTGATCGAGAAACTGCACGCCCTGAACGTCCAGGAAGTCGGATCCATCGCGGTCACGACGCCGGAGCTGCTGCTTTCGGACCGGGCGGACCGGGCGGTCGCTGAGGCTCCCGGCGAAGGCGCGGATGCCATGATCTGGGATGAGGTATCGCGGCAGACCGGGGAAGACTCCCGACTTACGTGGAGCTACCTGGTGTTTCTGGTCCTGGCCACCCAGCTCGCAGCAATCGGGATCGTCACCGACTCCCCCATCGCGATCGTCGGCGCCATGGCCGTGGGCCCCGAATTCGGGCCGCTCGCTGCCCTCGCCGTGGCGCTGGTGCGGCGCCAATGGCGGCTGGGACGAGGCGCCGCCGTCGCCCTCGGTGTGGGGTTTCCCGCCGCCATGCTGGCCGCCGCCCTCACGGCGTGGCTATCCGTCCCGCTCGGGCTCTTTCCCCGCGATGCCCTGGACCGCGGCTCGGCGGTGGAGTTCATCTACCATCCGGGACCGTACTCCCTGATCGTCGCCTTGCTGGCGGGGACAGCAGGCATGTTGTCCGTGATCAGCCGGCGGTCGGCCGCCCTGATCGGCGTCTTCATCTCCGTGACCACGGTCCCGGCCGCAGGTTACGTGGCGGTGGCCCTGGTGCTGGGCGAGTACCAGAAGGCCGCTGGCTCCGCGCTCCAGCTTTTTCTGAACCTGATCGGGATCGTCGTCTCGGCAGTGGCGGTGTTGTTGTACTACGTGGTAATCACCAAGCGCCTGCCGCGAGATGCCGCGCTTCGGCTGCGCCGGAAGGCGCAGCCGAAGCCCCACTGAGCAAACCCGCCGGCGGAACAAGATCGCCCTAGTCCCATCCGGTTGCGGCGAGGAGTCTCTCCTGGAACATCGGCGCCATGCTTGCGCTGTAGGTGCGGCTGAGATGGTTGTCGTCCATGTACACGAAGGTGTTGCCGACCACCCCCGGGCATTCGGTGGCGTTGCAGATCAGGTCGGTCATGTCGACTGCGGCTACACCCGGCGCCTGCACCGAATCCAGGGGGCTGGTGGCTGCGAAGAGGCCGTCGCGGGCGGGCCGGCATTCCTGCGCGTTGGCTCCCTTGGTGGCGACGCAGTTAGCCATATTGAAGCCGAACCGCGGATTGTCCCGCAAGAGCACCACCCCGATCCCCTGGTCCGTCCAGGTCTTGAGGGAGGACTCCAGGCCCGGGATGAGCGTCTCCCGCGGCGAAGATGGCGATGCCGCCGTGCCCACCACGACAATCGCGTCCGGCGGGTTTCTCTTGACCTCGGCTGTCACCGCAGCATTGAAGTGGTCGCAGTCTGCCGACTCGTGCTGGTCGGTGGTGCTCGGCTTGCAGCCACCCTTGAGCATCGCATACAGCCGCCAGCCCTTCGCGTCGCTGACCGGAGTAATTGAGGGCAGCCACTGTTCGGCGTGGGAGTCCCCCAGCACCAGGACGGTCTTTGCCCCCACCCCGGTGTGACCGCTTTGTTCACAATCGTCTCGCAGCATCGGGTCTTGCGGCTTCAAATCTCCGCTGCAGGGCTGTGGCAGGCTCGCCCAGTCCAATCCCAGCCTCTCCGCGGCCGGGAGCAGCATGGCGTTGGCGTCTGCCTGGTTGACGAAGTCGGGCAGGAGCGCCTGGGCACCAGGATTGTTGCGTGCTGCCTTGGCGAGCTCGGCCTGGCTCTCGAAGTAGAGGTTAATCTGGGTCCCCGCAAGGGGAACTGCCGCGACGGCAAGGGCGGCCACGATGGCGGTGAGGGCGCGCCAGCGCCGAAGCTCCGGCCATTGCCAGCCCCGCCATGGCTTCTCAATGAAGCGTGTGGTCAGGTAGGCGAGCATCATCGAAACGGCCACGATGACGGCCCCCGTGATCGGCCCTGCACGGTCCTTGTCTGCAGCGGCCAACGCGATGACCAAGACCGGCCAGTGCCACAGGTACAACGCGTAGGACATGTCCCCGAGCCGAACCAACGGCCCCGTGCTCAGGAAGCGGTCGACCCCCAATTTGCTGCCGGTCTGGCCAGCCACGATCACGCAGGCTGCCGCCAGGGTGGGCCAAAGTGCGATGCTTCCCGGGAACGACGCCTGGACATTAAGCAGGATGCCGCAACTGAGCATCGCCACAACGCCCAACCAGCCGAGCGCGACACGCCAGTACCGGGGCAGCCGGAGTGAGGGAAGGGCCAAGGCCACCAGAGTGCCGAGCGCAAACTCCCACAGGCGCGCAGGCATGTCGAAATACGCTTGAGTCTGGTTGGCGGCGGTGACATTTATCGAGTAAATCAGCGAGCTCGCAAAAACCAGGGCGAAAACGTAGCCCAGCAGCGCGCGGTAGCGGAGCCCGAAACGCCCAGCGAGAATCGCCGTCCCCGCGAAGATAAGCGGCCACAGGATGAAGACCTGTCCCTGGATCGACAGCGACCAGAAGTGCTGGAAGGGGCTGGCCAGACCACGGTTTGAGGCGTAGTAGTCGGTGGCCTGGGACTGCAGGAGCCAGTTTTCGGCATAGAACAGTGATGCCCAACCCTGGTGAATGACCTCCAACCAGCGGGTCCGAGGCAGAAAGCTGAGGCTGGCGGCAATGACGGCAACGATGACTGTGACCGCAGCAGGGAGGAGACGCCGAAACAGGTGCAACCAATGTTTGAGGAGCCCGACCGGCCGGCCTTGCTCGTAGCGTCCGACGAACTGCAGCGTCATCAGGAAGGCCGAGACGAGCAGGAACACGTCCACGCCGCCGGAGACCCGGTCCAACCAGATGTGGTACGTCATCACCATGAGCACGGCCAGGGACCGGAGACCCTGGATTTCGGGCCTAAAGGTGGATTTACGGCCCACTCGGGCTGCGCCGCCGGAGGCGGCAGGGCGGGGTAGGGATCTTTGCTGGGTCATAAAAATTCCCTAATACTGTCAACCAAAGCGTCAATTCTAACCAAACTCAGTATTTGGGGCCACCCGTAACGGCTACCACCAAGGTCCCATTGACGCATTCCAAGTTGTGATTTTCCCGTGTATCCCGGCAGAGTTTCCCCGCGCTGCAGGGGCAAAACGAGGCAGAACAAGACAGAAAAAAGACCGGACCAGCTGACGCTGGTCCGGTCTTCTGTTGCGCTGAGGGCTAGTGCTGGTGCCCTGCGTGTTCGTCTTCGTCGGCTGGCTTCTCCACCACGAGGGTCTCGGTGGTGAGTACCAGTGCGGCGATGGACGCTGCGTTGCGGAGGGCCGCACGCGTCACCTTGACGGGGTCGATGACACCGGCAGCGATCAGGTCTTCGTATTCGCCGGTCTTGGCGTTGAAGCCCTGGTTGTTGGCGGCTTCGGCCACCTTGGCAACGACGACGTAGCCGTCGAAGCCGGCATTCTGGGCGATCCAGCGCAGCGGCTGGGTCAGCGCCCGGCGGACGATGCCGACAGCAGCAGCCGCGTCACCCTCGAGGGCCGTGACTGCCGGATCCTCGTCCAGCGCCTTGAGGGCGTGGATGAGGGCAGCGCCGCCACCGGCGACGATGCCTTCTTCAAGGGCAGCGCGGGTCGAGGACACGGCGTCCTCGATGCGGTGCTTCTTTTCCTTCAGCTCGACCTCGGTGGCTGCGCCGACCTTGATCACGCCGATGCCGCCGGCCAGCTTGGCCAGGCGTTCCTGCAGCTTTTCCTTGTCCCAGTCGGAGTCGGTGCGGGTCAGCTCGGCGCGCAGCTGGGCAACCCGGGCAGCGACGTCCTCCGCCGAACCGGCGCCGTCGACGATGGTGGTGTTGTCCTTCGTGACGGTGATGCGGCGGGCGGTGCCGAGCACCTCAAGGCCGACGGTGTCCAGGCTGAGGCCCAGTTCGGGGGAGACGACCTGGGCGCCGGTGAGGGTCGCGATGTCCTGCAGCATGGCCTTGCGGCGGTCACCGAAGCCCGGTGCCTTGACGGCCACGACGTTCAGGGTGCCGCGGATGCGGTTGACGATCAGTGTGGAGAGGGCCTCGCCGTCGACGTCTTCAGCGATGATGAAGAGCGGCTTGGAGCTCTGCAGCGCCTTCTCGAGCAGCGGCAGGAAGTCCTGGACCGAGGAGATCTTTCCCTGGTTGATCAGGATCAGGGCGTCTTCGAGGACTGCTTCCTGGCGTTCCGCGTCGGTGACGAAGTACGGGGAAAGGTAGCCCTTGTCGAACTGCATGCCCTCGGTGAGGACCAGTTCGGTCTGCGTGGTGGAGGATTCCTCGATGGTGATCACACCATCCTTGCCGACCTTGCCGAATGCCTCGGCCAGCAGTTCGCCGATCTCGTCGCTCTGTGCGGAGATCGCGGCGACGTTGGCGACCTGGTCGCCTTCGACCGGGCGGGCGTTTTCGAGCAGGCGGGCGGCGATGGCCTCAACCGAGATCTCGATGCCGCGCTTGATCTGGCCCGGGGCCGCGCCGGCCGCAACGTTGCGCAGGCCTTCCTTGACCAGGGCCTGGGCGAGCACGGTGGCCGTGGTGGTGCCGTCACCGGCGACGTCGTTGGTCTTGGTGGCGACCTCCTTGGCAAGCTGCGCGCCAAGGTTTTCGTACGGGTCGTCCAGCTCGACTTCACGGGCGATCGTGACACCGTCATTGGTGATCGTGGGGGCACCCCACTTCTTGTCCAGCACGACGTTGCGGCCGCGCGGGCCGAGCGTCACCTTGACCGTGTTGGCGAGCTTATCGATGCCGGCTTCAAGCGACCGGCGGGCAGCGTCGTTAAACGCAAGCTGCTTTGCCATGGTTTTGTCCTTTCAAGACAGAACCCCGCGCAGCCGTCCGTTCAAGCGAAGGAGCGGCGGCGCGGGGTCCAAGGGAGTTACTTTACGACGATCGCCAGAACGTCGCGGGCGGACAGTACGAGGTACTCGTTGCCGCCGGTCTTGACTTCGGTTCCGCCGTACTTGGAGTAGATGACGACGTCGCCAACGGCTACGTCAACAGGAACGCGGTTGCCATCTTCGAAGCGGCCGGGGCCAACTGCAACAACTTCGCCTTCCTGCGGCTTTTCCTGCGCGGAGTCCGGGATAACCAGGCCGGAAGCCGTGGTCTGCTCGGCTTCGAGCGGGCGGACAACAATACGATCCTCAAGAGGCTTAATAGAGACCGACACTCGGACCTCTCCTTTTCGTCAGCAAATTCGTGGACTTTAAAGCTGTGGTGCCGTGGCGTACAGACCGTCGTCGCGGTGCCGGCAGTAGCCAGGCCGGTAAAGCTTCAGGTGTTAGCACCCGCCTAGGGAGAGTGCTAATGACGACTCTATGTAAGTAGTTAGCACTCGGTCAAGGTGAGTGCCAGAAGTTCATCGTCGGTGAACGTCCGACGGCGGTACCGGACAAGGCGCGGCGCGGGACATGCTCATTCTGCGAGGCGGCCGGTGGACTCAGGTTTGTTACGTTCCAGTTGTGCGCAGCGTGCCGTCCGGGGCGCGGAGCTTGTGTCCAGTGTTGGAGCTGAGCGATAGGCATGCTCCTTGCCGGTCGGGTGCAATGGACATGCCGTCCGGGAGCGATGGACCTGCCCGTTGCTGGCTGCCACAGAAGGACATATACGCAATATGTCCAGTGATGACCGGGCAGGACGGGCATGTCCGGAGTGGGCGGACCGAATCTGTGCCACGTCACGCCGCACCACGCAGTACAGCAGCAAGCACAGCAGAAGGCGCCTACTCCCCCGCGAGATCCTCGTAGTCCCAGTCCTGGCCGTCGTCGTCCTCGTCGATCGGGGCGGCGGTGTTCCGTTCTCGGTACAGCACGAAGCCGCCGGCGAGGGCGGCCACCGCTCCCAAAATGAGGAAGATGATGCCGCCTACCTTGGCAGCGGCATAGGTGTCCCGGATGGCGCGAGCCTCGTCGGTGGCGTCCTTCACGTCCTTGCCGCCGACGGAATAAACGGTCGCGTTGAAGGAATCGAGGAAGAAGATGATGACCAGCAAGGCCACACACACAACCACGACCACACTGCCCGCGATCAGGGCCGGGCGGGCGAAACGGGCCAGTCCCCGGCCGTCCCGGACCTCCTCGCCGGGTTGCTCGCGGGTGTCTGCCGTGCCGAAGTCTTCTGTGTCCCTGCCATCCATGCCGTCCAGCCTATCGGGCGCACCCGGCGTTCCGCGCCTGAACTACGCTTGATGGCATGGCTGAGACTACGCAGGACCAGATCGCCCCGCTGCTCAACCCGGAAGGCTGGGAGCTGCTGGCCTCGCTGGGGCCCTACCAGGAGGAGGAGGCCTTCCGCCTAAACGCCTCGCTCCGGAAGGCCGGCCACTCCCCCGAACTGGTCTCCGCAGCCCTCACACAGTCCCGCCTGCGGACCAAAGCCGAGGCCAAATTCGGCGAATTCGCCCGCCAGATGATCTTCACCCGGGCCGGCCTGGAACAGGCGACGCGGCTCACCGTGGCGGCACGGCACGCACAGCGGTTCGCCGAGGCCGGGATCGCCCATGTGGCGGACCTGGGCTGCGGCCTGGGCGCCGACGCGATGGCCCTGGCCTCCCTGGACATCCAAGTCACCGCGGTGGAACTGGACGAAACCACCGCCGCCTGCGCCACCATGAACCTGATCCCGTTCCGGAACGCGACCGTGGTCCATGCCGACGCCGCCGCCGTCCCGCTGGACGGGATCGACGGCGTCTGGCTCGACCCCGCCCGCCGCACCACCTCCAGCTCCGGAACGAAACGCCTCTGGGACCCGGAAGACTTCTCGCCCCCGCTGTCCTTTGTGGAATCCCTGGCCGCGGCCGGCCGCGCCGTCGGCGTGAAAATGGGCCCCGGCATCCCGCACGCCTCGGTGCCGGCTGGCTGCGAGGCGCAGTGGGTCTCGGTGGGCGGCGACGTCACCGAGGTGGCACTGTGGTTCAACGCTGTCCGCCGGCCCGGAATCCGCCGCGCGGCGCTGCTCCTGGGCCCGCAGGGCGCCGCGGAACTCACCAGCGCGGAGGACTTCGACGCCGGACCGACAGCCCCGGTGGGCCCGGCGGAGGGCTACCTTTACGAACCCGACGGCGCCGTGATCCGCGCGGGCCTGGTCGCCGACGTCGCGCTGCAGCTGGGCGGGCACCTGCTGGACGAACACATCGCCTACATCTGCGCCCCGGAGCTGCGCGATACCCCCTTCGCCCGGGCGTACAAGGTACTTGAAGTCATGCCGTTCAACGTGAAGGCGCTGAAGGCGTGGGTCAAGGACAACGGCGTCGGCATCCTCGACATCAAGAAGCGCGGCATCTCGGTCACGCCGGAGGAACTGCGCAAGCAGCTGCTCCCGGGCAGCAGGAGCGCCAAAAACCCGGCGAAAAAGACGGCCACGCTGGTCCTCACCCGGATCGGCGAAGAGCGGGTGGCCATCGCGGTGCAGCCGGTCTAGCAGGGCACCCGTCGGCGCTGCGGGGGCTGCCGGGCCGCGCGTCGGCGGGCTATTGGGCCCGCATGAACTCCTCGGCGGCCCGGACCTGTTCGGCGGAGGGCCGGACGCCGGTGTAGAGCACGAACTGTTCAAGGGCCTGGATCGTGGCGACCTCGGCGCCAGTGATCACCTGCTTGCCGGCCGCCCGGGCGGCCCGGATCAGGGGCGTCTCGGCGGGCAGTGCCACGACGTCGAAGATCAGTTTCGCGGCCGCCACGGCTTCCTGCGGGAAGGCCAGCGAGCCCGCCTCCGGTCCGCCGGCCATGCCGACCGGCGTCACGTTGATCAGCATGTCGGCCGGGCCTTCCGCGGCGACGGGGGCCGGGATCCCGGCGCGCCACCCGAACCCGTATAGTCCGGCGAGCGCCTGTCCGGCCTCCGCGTTGCGCGCGATGATGGTCACGTCCCGGAAGCCGGCGTCACGCAGCGCCGCCGCGGTGGCCTTCGCCATCCCGCCGGCGCCCAGCAGCCAGACGGAGTAACCCGTGGGGACGGCGTTGCGCTGCAGCAACTGCTCGATGGCGGTGTAGTCGGTGTTGTAGGCCGTGAGCGTACCGCCGTCGTTGACGATGGTGTTGACCGAATCGATGGCTTTCGCGGAGGGGTCCATCACGTCCACCAGGGCGATGACGTCCTCCTTGTAGGGCATCGACACCGCACAGCCGCGGATGCCCAGCCCCCGCACCCCGGCGATTGCCTGGGCCAGGTCGGTGGGGGCGAAGGCCTTGTAGATCCAGTTCAGGCCCAGCTGGTCATAGAGGTGGTTGTGGAAACGGGTCCCGTTGTTGCTCGGCCGGGCCGAGAGCGAGATGCACAGGGTCATGTCTTTATTCAGGATGGGCACAGCACCATTAAACGCCACGGGGACCGAGCGCCACGAGGGCCGAGCAAGAGAGACGGCTTAGCCGCAGCCGGAGCCCGGCCCCTGCGGCCCGACGGCGACCGGCAGCTTCCCGGGGGCGGTGGCCTTCCCGGCCAGCACCGCCAGCAGCGCGTCGAACGCCTCCTGGCTCCGGCCGTAGAGCGCGATCTTCGCGGGCGCGGCGGACTTTGCCAGCGGCCACGGCGCGTCGAGCGTTACCGCCACGTCTGCCGTCGCAGGGGCGCCGCCGTAACCGATCAGGGCCACGAGCGGCCCGGCGCCGAGGCCGACGCCGGCCTCCTTCGCCGCCGCGGCGAAGCGCGCACGGTCCTGTTCGGTTCCGCCGCTCACCCGGACACTGGCCGGAACGATCGGCCCGCGGCAGGGGCCCGCCACCACGGTGATGGCTTCCTGCGAAACTTTTTCGGACAGTGCCGCACCGCTGCCGGGCGCCCGGCCCTGCGGCGGGTGGCTGCGCGCATGCCAGAGCTGCATGGTGGCCACCCGCTGCGCCGCCTCGTCCAGCCGCGCGGCCGGCAGGGCACCGCTCCGGACGGCGCTCACGATCGCCGCGTGGGCCGTCTCCACCGACGCGGGCATCAGCACCAGGTCCGCGCCGGCGGCAAGCGCCAACGGGGCGGCGGCGTCGTCCGGGAACTGCTGCTCGATCGCGCCCATATTCATCGCATCGGTCACGGCGACCCCTTTGAACCCCATCCGCCGCAACTCCGTATAGGAGGCCCTCGAGACGGAGGCCGGGATGCCGGGCTGCAGGGCGGGGACGGCAATGTGACCGGTCATGACCATCGGCAGGCCGGCGTCGATGGCTGCTTGGAAGGGCTTGAGGTCCTTCGCCCTCAGCTGCTCCAGGCTGGCGTCTTGGACAGGCAGTCCCTCGTGCGAGTTGACGGTCACGGAGCCGTGGCCGGGAAAATGCTTGGCGGCCGGAAGGACGCCAGAGTCCAGCATTCCTCTCGAGAAAGCGGTGCCGAACTCCGCTGCGGTGTCAGCACTGCCGGAGATGGAGCGCGAGCCGATGGTGGGGTCGGCGGGGCCCATCGTGACATCCGCGGTGGGAGCAAAGTCGACGTTAAAGCCAAGGGCGGCCAGTTCCGCGGACATGGCGCGGCCGGCGTCGGCGGCCAGCGGTTCGCTGCCGGCCGCCCCGTAGCTCATCGGGGCCGGCCACTCGGTCAGCGGTGCGCGCAACCGGGAAACTACGCCGCCTTCCTGGTCCACGCCGACCAGCCCGGGCCAGCCGCGGCCGTCGGCCTGGGCGGCCCGTTGCAGGCGCTCGACGGCGGCACGCATTGCGGGGGTATCCACCTGCCCGTCCGGGGTCGCGGGGACGTTGTCGCCCATTATTATCGAGCCCGCCAGATGCAGGCGTTCAATGGTCCCGGCGTGGGCTTCGGCGTCGAGCCCGGTGAAGAATGGCAACAGCACCTGGCCGGCCTTCTGTTCGAGGCTCATCCCGGCCACCGC
Organism: Arthrobacter sp.; assembly: GCA_026393275.1. Lineage (GTDB taxonomy): Bacteria > Actinomycetota > Actinomycetes > Actinomycetales > Micrococcaceae > Arthrobacter. Next base: position 21,724 of record JAPLAM010000095.1, on the reverse strand, counting down.
CTTCCCGGCGGCATCGGCGTCGCGCTGGTCCGGACCCCAGCCCAGCGGTCTTCCGGGCCCGGCGTCGCCCGCCGGCGGCGGGCCGGACGCGGAACTCTGGTCAGGGGACGGCCCGGGGACGGAAGACCCCGGGGCGGAGCAGCCAGCGGATCCCACCGCCAGCCCCGTCAGTACCGCCAGCGCTGCCGGCAACAGGCTTCTTCTGTGAAAACTCTCACGCATCAGCTGTAACTTGGCCACCAGCTCGATGCTACCCCTGCACTACACTGGGAAACGCCGTCGGCGTGCCACAGCAGGCCGTCCGGCAGCAAAAATTGCTGGCCAGAATGGCGCCGGCAATGGCGTGCACCAACACCGCGAAGGGACCACATGAAGATTGATTTCGCTTCATCCAGGCAATCAACTCTTGGTGTGGAATGGGAACTCGCCCTTGTCGATGCCGAAACCGGCGAGCTGGCCTCGGTGGCCAAACAGGTCCTCCGCGGTGTCGCCGCGAGGCATCCCGAGCTGAACGAGGATGACGAACACCCGCACATCAAACAGGAGCTGCTGCTCAACACGGTGGAACTTGTCACCGGCATCTGCAGCACGGTCGCCGAGGCGAAGGCGGACCTGAGCAGTTCCCTCGCGGCGGTCCGGGATGTCACGGACCCGATGGGCGTCGAGGTCTTCTGCGCCGGCAGCCACCCCTTCAGTCCCCCGCAGCTGCAGCCCGTGACGGATAAGGAGCGGTACGCCAAGCTGATCGACCGCACCCAGTGGTGGGGCCGCCAGATGGTCATCTACGGGGTCCATGTCCACGTCGGCCTCGACAGCCGGGACAAGGTCCTCCCGGTCCTGGACGGCCTGGTGAACTACTTCCCGCAATTCCAGGCCCTGTCCGCCTCCAGCCCCTTCTGGGGCGGCGAGGACACCGGCTACGCCTCCCAGCGCGCGCTGATGTTCCAGCAGCTGCCCACCGCCGGCCTGCCCTTCCAGTTCGCCAGCTGGGAAGACTTCGAGTCCTACGCGCAGGACATGTTCACCACCGGCGTGATCGACTCGCTCTCCGAAATCCGCTGGGACATCCGGCCCGTCCCGCATTTCGGCACCATCGAGATGCGCATCTGCGACGGCCTGGCCACGCTCGAGGAGGTCGGCGCCATCGCCGCCCTGACGCAGTGCCTCGTGGACGACTTCTCCACGACACTGGACAACGGCGGCACCATCCCGACCATGCCGCCCTGGCATGTCCAGGAAAACAAATGGCGTGCCGCCCGCTACGGCTTGGACGCCATTATCATCCTCGACGCCGAGGGCAACGAGCAGCTCGTCACGGATCACATCCGGGAGACGGTCGCGCGGCTGGAACCCGTCGCCGTGAAACTGGGCTGCAGTGCGGAGCTGGCCGACGTCCTGAAAATCATCGAGCGCGGGGCCGGGTACCAGCGGCAGCGGCGTGTGGCGGCAAAGCACGGCGGTGACCTGCGCGCCGTCGTCCTGGACCTGGTCGATCAGATGCGCAAGGGGCCCGGAGCCTAGCTGCTGTCTCTTCCTGCTAGGCGGATACGGAGGTGACCGGCATCGAGGAATCCGGCGCGAAACGGATCCCGCTCGGTGCCACCCCGGCCATCACCAGCTGCGCGCCGAGGGCGGCCACCATGGCGCCGTTGTCCGTGCACAGCACCAGCGGCGGAACGGTCAGCCGGATGCCCGCCGCGCCGCAGCGCTGTTCCGTAAGCTGGCGCAGCCGCGAGTTTGCGGCCACTCCCCCGCCCAGCAGCAGCTCGGTGACGCCGTTTTCCCGGCAGGCGAGCACCGCCTTCGACGTGATGACATCCACCACGGCTTCCTGGAAGGCCGCCGCGATGTCCGCCACCGGCACCTCTTCGCCGCGGGCCTCGAACTGCTCAACGCAGCGGGCGACGGCGGTCTTGAGGCCGCTGAAGGACCAGTCATAGCGGTGCGGGCCGGGTTCCTCCGCCGTCCCCATGTACTTCGGCTGGGTGAGCCCGCGCGGGAAACGGATCGCCTTCGCGTTGCCAGTCCGCGCGAGCCTGTCGATCGCCGGTCCGCCCGGGTAGCCGAGCCCCAGCAGCCGGGCCACCTTGTCGTACGCCTCGCCGGCGGCGTCGTCGATGGTTGAGCCGAGCAGCTCGACGTCGTCCGTGATGCTGCGGATCCGCAGGATCTCGGTATGGCCGCCGGAGACCAGGAGCGCGCCGAGGTTCTCCGGCAGGGTGTTCGCCGGAGAACCGTCTGCCTGCGGGGCCTTCTCGGCGCAGGTCCCGGGAGCCCCGGGGGCCGGCTCGAGCAGGCCGACGCCGACGTGCGCCACCAGGTGGTTGATTGCGTACAGCGGTTTGCCGGTCGCGACGGCGAGTGCCTTGGCCGCGCAGACCCCCACCATGAGTGCTCCGGCGAGGCCCGGGCCGGAGGTGACAGCGATGGCGTCGACGTCGTCCAGGGTCACGCCCGCTGCGGCGAGGGCCTCCCGGAGGGTGGGAACGAAGGCGTCGAGGTGCGCGCGCGAGGCGATCTCCGGGATGACGCCGCCAAAGCGGACATGCTCCTCCATGGACGAGGAGACAGTGTTGGCCAGCAGCCGGGTGCCGCGGACAAGGCCGACGCCGGTCTCGTCGCACGAGGACTCGATCCCCAGCACCAGCGGCTGGGAGCTCTGCGGGTGGTGGTTCATGCTTGGCCTGTTTCCCTCGGCGTTGTCTGATGCGGCGTCTGATGCGGCGTGTTCGCAGGGTTTGTGTTCGATGGTGTGTCCCCCGCTGGCGGGTTCTCCGCTGCTTGCAGCTGGAGGCGCATGATCAGCGCGTCGACGCCGTCGCGGTAATAGCGGCGGCGGACATGGATCTGCTCGAAGCCGAAGCGCCGGTAGAGCTGCTGGGCGCGCGGGTTGTCGGCCCGCACCTCCAGCAGCACATCGGCGGCGCGGCGCCGCCGGCTTTCCCGGATGAGTTCGGTCAGCAGTGCCGAACCGATGCCGCGGCCCTCCTGCGCGGGCACGACGGCGATGGTCTGGACGTCCGCGATGGGTTCGATGCACATCAGTCCGGCGTACCCGACTATTGCGCCGGACGCCTCCGCGACGAGGTAGTGCCGGGTCTCGGCCTGCGCCAGTTCGTCGATAAACATCTGCAGCGGCCAGGCGTCCACCGGGAACAGCCGGCGCTCCAGGTCGTGCACGGCAGCGATGTCCGCGGAAACCATGGACCTCAGCGTCACGCCGGACGGGGATGTTCCCGGCGGCGTCTGCCGGGGCGTGTCCGGGGGAATGTCCGGGGCGTTCACAGCGCTCTCTTCCGCGGGCCGGGGACCTGCGCGTCGGATTCGCGCAGGTACAGCGGGGTGGTGTCCAGGAGCTGCTCCCCCGCCGCGAGGCGAGCAAGCGCGAACTGGCCCAGCGAGAGCGCCTCCGGCTGCCGTGCGGCGAATTCGGGGACCGCGTGCAGGACATCCGGGTACAGGCCGGCGCCCGCGCCGTAGACGGGGAGGTCCGGCAGCCCGGCGGCGAATCCCACGTGCGGACCGTCCAGCAGATGCGGCAACTGACTCCCGGCCAGAGCGTAGCGGGCCCAGTAGACCTCCTTGCGGCGCGCGTCGGTGGCCACGATGAACTCGGCCGCCGCCTCCGTGGACTCTGCAACCTCCAGGGCAATCGCATCAAGGCTCATCAGCCCGTAGAGGGGCTTCTGCCAGACAAATGCCAGGCTGCGGGCCGTGACGATGCCGGAGCGCAGACCCGTGAAAGGGCCCGGCCCCACCCCGGCGACAATGACGTCGACGTCGGCGCCGCTGAGTCCCGCGCCGGCGAGCAGCTGCTCGATGCCCGGCGCCAGCACTTCAGCGTGGCTGCGGGTGTCCTCGGTGGCGAAGCTGCCGATGACAGATTCCAACGAATCGTCAGAAACGAGCGCGGCGCTGGCGACCGCTGAGGTGTCGATGGCAAGGATCAGCATGGTCAGTCCTTTTCCGGGGCCGCGCGCGGGTGGGGGAAGCCGCCAAGAGCCGTCGGCGGGTCAGGCCAGCGCGGCCCGAAGCCGCGGAACACCACGGTCCTGGGCTCGTCGGCGTCGTCGGCGTCGAAATCCAGCACGGCAGGCTCGGCACCGGGCTGCGGCTCGGCACCGGGCTGCGGCTGGGCGCCGGGCTGGGGCTGGGCGCCGCCCAGCCGGCGGTGAAGCTCTACTTCGAGCCGGCTCTCGCTCAGGTGCTCCACCCGGCCGCGGCCCCACTCGACTACCGTCACGGCACCGTCCATGGTGTTTTCCAGGTCGATGTCATCGATTTCGGAAGCGGATCCCAGCCGGTAGGCATCGACGTGGACCAGATCCGGGCCGCCGGGTCGGGGTCCGTCCGGCAGGTTCGGGTGAATCCGGACCAGCACAAAGGTCGGTGAGATGATGCCGGCGCGCACCCCGAGGCCTTCTCCAAGCCCCTGGGTGAAGGTGGTCTTCCCGGCGCCCAGTTCGCCGCTGAGGACCAGCAGGTCCCCTGCCTGCAGGCCGGCGCCGAGGGCGGCCGCGAGGGCGTGCGTCTGCTCCGCGGTCCCGACGTCGAGGGTCCGCTGCCAGGCCGGTTCACTCACTGGCCGGCCCCGCCGTCGGAGGCCGGCTCCTCGTTGACATAGCGGCGCGGCACCCGCGGACTGATCCGGGTGACAATTTCGTAGTTGTTGGTGCCGGCCGCCCTGGCCCAGTCCTCGGCGGTGGGGCCGCCGTCGGTGCCGTCGCCGAACATCACGGCTTCGGCGCCCAGCAGGCTGGGTCCGCCGGCGGAGACCTGCCGCGGGCCGAGGTCGATCACCATCTGGTCCATGGCGATGCGGCCCACCACGGGGTAGTTCACCCTGTCCACGCGGATGGGGCCGCCGGTGGCGACCCGCGGCACGCCGTCGGCGTAGCCCAGCGGGACGAGCCCCAGGGTGCTGGGGCCGGTTGTGCGGTAGTTCAGCCCGTAGGAGACGCCCTGGCCGGCGGGCACGTCCTTGCAGTGCGCGATGACGGCCCGCACCGTCATTGCCGGGCGCAGGCCGACTTCCGCGGAGCTCTGCCCTTCGAACGGCGAGAGCCCGTAGATGCCCAGGCCCACCCGGACCAGGTCGAAGTGCGTGTCCGGGCGGGAGAGGGTCGCGGGAGTGTTGGCCAGGTGGCGGACCTCGGGATCGACGCCGGCGTCCTGGGCTATCGCCAGGACCTCGCGGAAAGCGTCCAGCTGCTGGTCCGTTTCGGGGCGGTCGGGTTCGTCGGCGACGGCAAGGTGGGAGAAGATCCCGACCACGCGCAACAGCCCCTGGTCCTGGTATTCCATGGCTTCGCCGAGGAGCGTGTCCCACGACTCCAGGGTGACCCCGTTGCGGCCGAGCCCGGTGTCCACCTTCAAATGGATCCGGGCCGGGCGTTCCTGCTCGCGGGCGGCGGCCGCAATCCGGCCGAGCTCCCAGCCGGAGCAGCCAATGTCGATCCCGGCAGCCACGGCGGCGGCGAAGTTGCTCTCCGGCGTGTGCAGCCAGGCCAGCAAGGGCGCCTCGATCCCGGCGGCCCGCAGGGCAAGGGCTTCAGAGATGTGGGCGACGCCCAGCCAACTCGCCCCGGCGCTGAGCGCAGCGCGGGCAACCGGAACGGCACCGTGCCCGTAGGCGTCCGCCTTGACGACGGCCATGATCTTGGCCGGCGATGCGACGGCGGCCAAGCGCCGGACGTTGTGCCGGATGGCCTCAAGGTCGATAATCGCCGAGCGCTCCTCGACATGGCCGCCCGGACCTGCTTCTGCCAAGGGCTGGAAATCACCTGTTGCTGCTGGGTACATCACCTTACGATTCTACGGGTGGCGGCAGATGCTGCTGAATTCCGCCCTCGCCCGCGACCTCGGGACATGCTCATTCTTGGCTTCGGGACATGCTCATTCCTGACACGGCGTGGCCCCGTGCAACCCCGCCGCACATGCCCTTTTCGCTTCGGAACATGCTCATTCCTTGAAGCAATGAGCGGGCACATTCGGACTATGCTCATTCCTCAGCCTTGGCGGAGGGCATACTCCTCCGTGACAAGGCGTGGCTCCGCGCGACCCCCGCCGGACATGCTCAGTCCCGGAAGCCATGAGCGGGCATATTGGGACTATGTCCGTTCCTCAGACCACGCGGAGGGCATGTCCAGCGGCGCTGCCCCAACCAGCAGCCAGCCACCTTAAGCGTCGGAGAGGTGCGCGATGGTCGCCGTCGCCCGCCGTTGCGCCGCCGGGGGCACGTCGCAGACGATCTCTTCGAGGAAGCGGTAGCGGCGCAGCCATTGACTGCCCTTGCGTTCCTTGCGGGCGTTGGCACGCTGCCACCAGTCGGCAAGGTCCCCCCAGCCGGGCGCGGCGAGCGAGCCGCCGACCTGTTGCACGGCCAGGGCGGCGCAAAGATTCGCGAAGCGCAGCCGGTCCCCCAGCGGCCACCCGGCGAGGCAGCCGACGATGAAGGCGGCCCCGAAGCAGTCCCCGGCGCCGGTGGCATCGAGGGCTGTGACCGGCAACGACGGAACCCACTCCTCCTCGCCGGTTTGGGAGTCTACCGCCATTGACCCCTGCGGGCCCAGGGTCACCACGGCCACCGGGACCTTGTCCGCGAGCGCATAGAGCGCGGCCCACGGGTTGTCCTTGCCGGTGAAGGCCATGGCTTCCAGCTGGTTGGGCATGAAGGCATGGAAATACTGCAGGCTGTCCAGCCGCGCCGGCGCCCACGTGCCGGTGGGATCCCAGCCGACGTCACCGAAGAGCGGCACGCCAGCCCGGTGCGCGTCGATCGCCCACGGCTCCAGCTCCTCGTGGAGTTCGGCGACGGCGGCGAGCGCGGGCGGCGTGCAGCCGATCAGTTCCGTCGAGGTGACCGGCGCCGGGTGGCCGTGGGTAACCATGGAGCGGTCCTTTTCGACGCTGAGCGACACGGTGACCGGGGAGTGCCAGCCCGGGACACGCCGGGACAGCGAGAGGTCCACGTGTTCCTGCCGGTCCAGGATCTTCCAGTTGTAGTCGCCGTAGCCGTCGTCGCCGAACGCGGCAGCCAGCCCGGTCCGCAGCCCCAGCCGGGCCGCGGCGATGGCCTGGTTCGCCACCCCGCCCGGGCAGCTGCCCATCCCCTCGCTCCAGACTTCCGTCCCGGGCCGAGGCGCGTGCGGCAACCCGGTGAAAATGATGTCCTGGAACACGGTCCCCGTCAGGAGCAAGTCGAAACCCTCCGCCGACGCGGGCCGGACGGCGGCGAGCGGGTCGAAACGCTGGGCTGGGATCGCGTCCATACCGGCACCCTACGCTGTCCCACGGACCGCGGAAAGGCTACACCCCGCGCCGGCGCCCCTCCTACGGACGGCGCGCCCGCGCATAGACTGCTGGCATGCGGCTCATGATCGCCGGCGGCGGCGGATTCCGGGTGCCCCTGGTCTACCGGGCGCTTTTGGCCGGCCCCTTCGCGGGGTTGGTCAGCGAACTGGTGCTTTACGACGTCGACGCCGGCCGGCTCGCCGCCATCGAGGCCGTGCTGGCGGCCGCGCCACCGCAGGCAATGTTGCCCAGGCAGGGTCCCCGGCCGGGGCTGGCACCGGCCGGCCCGCCGGTCCGGAGCACCACGTCGCTGGCCGAGGCCTTGGACGGGGCGGACATGGTGTTCGCCGCCATCCGTCCGGGCGGCACGGCCGGACGGATCGCTGACGAGCGCGTGGCGCAGGAGTTGGGGCTGCTGGGCCAGGAGACCACCGGCGCCGGCGGCATCTCCTACGCTCTGCGCACCATCCCGCCGATGCTGGACCTGGCTCACGCGATGAAACGCGTGTGCCCCGACGCTTGGCTCGTCAACTTCACCAATCCGGCCGGCATGGTGACCGAGGCACTCGTCCCGGTGCTGGGCCGCAAGGTGGTGGGCATCTGCGATTCCGCCGGGGGCCTGGTGCAGCGCGCGGCCCGGGCCGCCGGCGTCGTGCTGCCGGAAGGCCGGCTCGACGGGGTGGGCTACTACGGGCTCAACCACCTGGGCTGGCTGTACCGGCTGGAGGCGGGCGGCAAGGACGTGCTGCCCGGCCTGCTCGCCGAGGCCGGGGCGCTGGCCGGATTCGAGGAGGGACGGTTGTTCCCCCAGCCGTCGCTGGCCCGTCTCGGCTGCCTGCCGAATGAATATCTGTACTACTACTACGAGGCATCCCGCGCGGTGGCCGCCATGCGCGCCGCGGCACAGACCCGCGGCGAGACCATCCACCGGCAGCAGTCCGAGCTGTATCCGCGGCTGGCGTCGGCCGGCGCGGCGGCGTACCGGCTGTGGGACGCCGGCCGCCGGTCCCGCGAGGAAGGCTACCTGGCCGAAGCCCGGGCGGACGGTGAGCGCCGGGATGAGGAGGATCTGGCCGGCGGTGGATATGAGCGGGTCGCCCTTGCGGTCATGCGCGCCCTGTCCGGCGGCGGCGAGGCCGAACTGGTTCTGAACACTCCGAATGCGGTGCCCGGTCCCGACGGCGCGGCGGCCGCCGCGATCCCGGGCCTGCCGCTGGACGCCGTCGTCGAGGTCCCCTGCCGGATAGGCGCCGACGGCGTGGTACCGCTCCCACAGGACCGGCCGGCGGATGCGCAGCTGGCGCTGATGCGCCGGGTCAAGGAAGTCGAACGGCTCGTGGTGCAGGCCGCCGCCCCGTCCAGCGCCGGGACCCCGCCGAACGCCGGGACCCGCAGGGAGGCCGCCTTGTCCGCTTTCGCCCGGCATCCCCTGGTCGCGTCGGACGTCCTCGCGGCCCGGCTGCTGACCGGCTACGAGGCGGCGTTTCCGGAGCTGACGGCGCTTTGGGCTGCGGATCCCTAGAGCTTGCGGTACATCACGTGCAGGCCCACGTAGCCAAGGGTCGGATGCCTGAAGGCTTCCGGGATGGTCGCGAGGATCTCGAACCCCATGGCCTGCCAGGCGGCGACGGCCCGGACGTTGCTTTCGACCACTGCGTTAAACTGCATGGCGCGGAAACCGGCGGCGCGGGCTGCGTCCAGCGAGTAGGCGCACAGCCCGCGGGCCACGCCGCGGCCGCCGTGCCCGGCGCGGACCATGTAGCCGGCGTTGGCGACGTGGCTGCCGGCGCCCCCCTGGTTCGCGTGCAGCTCGCCGGTGCCCAGCACGACGCCATCGAACTCGCCGGTGCCCACCGCGACGAAGGTGCGGCCCGGCGCCGTCTTGAACCACTTGGTGCGGGCCTGGTCCTCAGTGGTGTCCCGGTCCCAGGTGAAGGTCTCACCGGCCCTGACGACGGGCTCGAGGATCTCCCAGATGGCGGGCCAGTCGCGGCCGGTGGCCTCGCGGATTTCCCATGCCGACGTGGCCTGCGGGGATTCTGGGTATGCGCTCACAGCGGCAACGTTAGCAGCAGACGGACGGCGGCGAACCGGCCTGCGGTTCAGGAGTAGTGTTTTATCGAATCCACGTCGCACCGAGGAAGGGAAGCAGGATGCCACTGGCCCGTCGTGTCGCCTTCCTCTCGCTGCACACCTCGCCGATGGAGCAGCCCGGGTCCGGGGACGCCGGAGGGATGAACGTATACATCCGCGCCCTCGCCGCGGCCCTGGCGGAGACCGGCGTCGAGGTGGAGATCTTTACCCGGTCCACCGCGGCCGGCCAGGCCGCCGTCGAGCACCCGTCCCCGGGAGTATGCGTGCACAATGTGCTCGCCGGTCCGCCGCGGAAGCTTCCCAAGGAAGAACTCCCGGCACTGCTGCACAGCATGGTGGCCGAGATCGACCGGGTCAAGGAGCTGCAGCCGCACGGCCGGTACGACCTGGTCCATTCGCATTACTGGGTGTCCGGGGTCGCCGGGCTGGAGGTCTCGGAGCTCTGGGGGGTGCCGCTGGTGCACACCATGCACACCATGGCCAAGGTCAAGAACCTGCTGCTGGAGTCCGGGGAGCAGCCCGAGCCGCGCCGCCGTGAGGAGGGCGAACACCGGATCGTCGACGGCGCCACCCGGCTGATCGCCAACACCGGGGCCGAGGCCGCCGAACTGGTCTCACACTACGACGCCGACCCGGACCACATCGATGTGGCACCCCCGGGTGTGGACCTGGGAGTCTTCACTCCCGCGTTCCGGAGCCGTGCCCGGAGCGAGCACGGGGTGCCGCCCGGCCGTTTCCATCTGTTGTTCGCCGGGCGGATCCAGCGGCTCAAGGGCCCGCAGATCCTGATCAAGGCGGCCGCGCTGTTGCGCGCCCGCCGCCCGGACATCGATCTGCAGCTGACCATCCTGGGCGCGGTGAGCGGGGCGAAGGATTTTGACCTCAAGGCCCTGATCACCGCCGCCGGGATGGACGACGTCGTCACGCACCATCCGCCGGTCAGCGCGCCCAAGCTGGCGGGCTGGTACCGTTCGGCCGACGTCGTGGTGATGCCGTCCTACAGCGAATCCTTCGGCCTCGTCGCCCTCGATGCCCAGGCCTGCGGCACGCCGGTGGTCGCCACGAAGGTAGGCGGCTTGTCGCGGGCGATCTTCGACGGCCGGACCGGCCTGCTGGTGGAGGGGCACAAGGCCGCGGACTGGGCCGATGCCCTTGAGGCCCTGCACGACGACCCGGCCACCCGGGAAGACATGGGCCGCGCGGCCTCGGTGCACGCCCAGGACTTCGGCTGGCAGCGCACCGCCGCGATCACGCTGGAGAGCTACCAGTCCGCCCTGGTCCAGTACTTTGGAACACGAAGCATCCCGGCGGGCCACACACCCTGACCGGGAACCCGGCCGGACGGCTGGCCGGACCCGCCGGCCGGAGCCAGACGAAGCCACGAGCTGAAGGACAAGGATGTCTGAGAACACCACGGAAACCGCAGCAGCCGGCGCCGCACGGCCGGCCGAGACGCCGGCGGCACGGCCGGTACCGCCGGTCGAGAAACCGGTCCTGAGCGATCTGGAGATCGCCCGCCGGGCCACGATGCGGCCGATCGAGGAGGTGGCGGCCGCGGCCGGGATCAACCCCGAGGCGCTGGAACTCTACGGCCGCTTCAAGGCGAAGATCGATCCGGCCAAGCTCACGCGGACCGGCGCGCATTCACCCGGCAAGGTGGTGCTGGTTTCGGCGATGTCACCCACCCCGGCCGGCGAGGGCAAGTCCACCACGACGGTGGGCCTGGCCGATTCCCTGGCCCGCGCCGGGCACCGGGTCATGATCGCGCTGCGCGAGCCGTCGCTGGGGCCGATCCTGGGCATGAAGGGCGGCGCGACGGGCGGCGGCTACTCCCAGGTCCTGCCGATGGATGAGATCAATCTGCATTTCACCGGCGACTTCCACGCCATCACCTCCGCCAACAACGCCCTGATGGCACTCGTGGACAACCACATCTACCAGGGCAACGCGCTGAACATCGACCCGCGCCGGATGACGTTCAAGCGCGTCCTGGATATGAATGACCGGTCGCTGCGCGAAGTGGTGATCGGCCTGGGCGGTCCGACCCAGGGCGTGCCGCGGCAGGACGGTTTCGACATCACGGTCGCCTCGGAGATCATGGCGGTGTTCTGCCTCGCGACCGACCTGAACGACCTGCGCGCCCGGCTGGGCCGGATCACCTTCGGCTACACCTACGACCGCGAGCCGGTCACGGTCGCGGACCTCGGCGTCCAGGGCGCCCTGACCATGCTGCTCAGGGACGCGATCAAGCCCAACCTGGTGCAGACTATCGCGGGCACCCCGGCCCTGGTGCACGGCGGACCCTTCGCCAACATCGCACACGGCTGCAATTCGCTGATCGCGACCCAGACCGCCCGCAGCCTGGCCGACGTCGTCGTCACCGAGGCCGGGTTCGGCGCCGATCTGGGCGCCGAAAAGTACATGGACATCAAGGCGAGGATCGCCGACGTCGCGCCGTCCGCCGTCGTGGTGGTGGCAACCATCCGCGCGCTCAAGATGCACGGCGGCGTCGCCAAGGACCAGCTCACGGAACCCAATGTCGAGGCGCTGGCCGCGGGCGCCCCCAACCTGCAGCGGCACGTGCGCAACGTGGAGAAGTTCGGCATCACTCCGGTGGTGGCGATCAACAGGTTCGGCACCGACACCGCGGAGGAGCTCGACTGGCTGCTGGACTGGTGCGCCGCGGAGGGCGTGCAGGCGGCAGTCGCGGACGTCTGGGGCCGCGGCGGAGGCGGCGACGGCGGGGACGAGCTCGCCGCGAAGGTTGCCGCGGCCATCGCCGCCCCGCACGGCTTCCGGCACCTGTACCCGCTGGAGATGTCCGTCGAGGACAAGATCCGCACGATCGTGCAGGAGATCTATGGGGCCGACGGCGTGGACTTCTCCGTGCCGGCCCTCAGGCGGCTCGCGGAGATCGAAAAGAACGGCTGGTCGGGCATGCCGGTCTGCATGGCGAAGACGCAGTACTCCTTCAGCGACGACGCCGCCAAGCTCAGCGCACCGAAGGGCTTCACCGTGCACGTGCGGGACCTGATTCCCAAGACCGGAGCGGGCTTCATCGTGGCGCTCACGGGTGCGGTGATGACGATGCCGGGGCTGCCCAAGGTCCCGGCCGCGATGCGGATGGACGTAGACGCCGACGGCAACCCCGTCGGCCTCTTTTAACGCACGTTGCCCTATCACTTTTGGTCCCTAACCCGGGGGTTGAGGGACCAAAAGTGATAGGGCAACAGAGGGGGCTTAGCGCTCCAGGTCGCCGCGGATGAAGGCCTCAACCTTTTCACGGGCGAGGTCGTCGTTGAACTGCTCCGGCGGGGACTTCATGAAGTAGCTCGATGCGGAGAGCAGCGGGCCGCCGATGCCGCGGTCCAGGCCGATCTTGGCGGCCCGGATGGCGTCGATGATCACGCCGGCGGAGTTGGGCGAGTCCCAAACCTCCAGCTTGTATTCCAGGGACACCGGGGCGTCGCCGAAGTTGCGGCCTTCGAGGCGGACAAAGGCCCATTTGCGGTCGTCGAGCCACTGCACGTAGTCCGACGGGCCGATGTGCACGTCGCGGGGTGCGATGTCGGCCTCCACGTTGGAGGTGACGGCCTGGGTCTTGGAGATCTTCTTGGACTCGAGGCGGTCGCGCTCCAGCATGTTCTTGAAGTCCATGTTGCCGCCGACGTTCAGCTGGTAGGTGCGGTCCAGGGTGACGCCGCGGTCCTCGAAGAGCTTGGCCATGACGCGGTGCGTGATGGTGGCACCGATCTGGCTCTTGATGTCGTCGCCCACGATCGGCACGCCGGCGGCGGTGAACTTGTCCGCCCACGCCTTGGTGCCGGCGATGAACACGGGCAGCGCGTTGACGAACGCCACACCGGCGTCGATGGCGGCCTGGGCGTAGAATTCGGCCGCTTCCTGGGATCCCACGGGCAGGTAGCAGACCATCACGTCGACCTTGGCGTCCTTGAGGGCCTGGACGACGTCGACCGGCTCCTCCGGGGACTGCTCAATGGTCTCGAGGTAGTACTTGCCGAGGCCGTCGAGGGTCGGGCCGCGCTGGACGGTGACGCCGGTCGGCGGGACATCGGCGATCTTGATGGTGTTGTTTTCGCTGGCGAGGATCGCGGCGGAGAGGTCCTGGCCCACCTTCTTGCCGTCGACGTCGAACGCGGCGACGAACTGCACGTCGTTGACGTGGTACTTGCCGAACTCCACGTGCATCAGACCCGGGATCGTGGCCTGGGGGTCGGCATCCCGGTAGTACTGGACACCCTGGACCAGCGACGTGGCACAGTTACCAACGCCGACGATTGCAACACGAATCGGATTTGCAGACACGAAACTCCCTTTGAGAACAAACTTCAGCGCCCGTCCCGGACGCACTCTAACTGTACGACGACGGCAAACGGGCACAACGCCATGCGGCGCCCTTGCATTCTAGTCAACGGCGCCGGGGCCTGAGTTGTTCCCGGCCGCGGCACCGAATCTGTTACGTTCGGCGCCGGGACGGCGGACCGCCCCGGCGCCGGCTCATTTCTGGGCCCAGAGATTGATGCCGGACTCGACGGCGAACTCGTCGATCGCCTCCAGCTCACCGGCCGCAAAGTCCAGGTTGTTGATCGCAGAGAGGGTGTCCTCGAGCTGCCGGACACTGGAGGCGCCGACCAGCGCGGACGTCACGGAGGTGCCCTTGACCTGCTCGCGGAGGATCCAGGCGATGGCCATTTGCGCGAGGGTCTGGCCCCGTCCCTCGGCGATCCGGTTGAGCCCGCGCACCCGGTCCAGCTTTTCTTCGCTGATCAGGGCGGTATCCAGGGACTTGTCCTGCGCGGCGCGGGAATCCTCCGGCACGCCGTTGAGGTAACGGTCGGTGAGCATGCCCTGCGCCAGCGGCGAGAAGGCGATGGACCCGGCGCCCACCTGCTCCAGCGCCTCGTAAAGGTTCGGGCTGCCCTCCTCGGTCCAGCGGTTCAGCATCGAGTAGCTGGGCTGGTGGATCAACAGCGGCGTGCCCAGGTCCTGGAGGATCCGCGCCGCCTCGAGGGTCTGCTCCGGGGTGTAGGAGGATATCCCGGCGTACAGCGCCTTGCCGGAGCGCACGGCCTGGTCCAGCGCGCCCATGGTCTCCTCCAGCGGGGTCTCCGGATCCGGGCGGTGGCTGTAGAAAATGTCGACATAGTCCAGGCCCATGCGCGCCAGCGACTGGTCAAGGCTGGCCAGCAGATACTTGCGGGAACCCCAGTTGCCATAGGGCCCGGGCCACATGTCGTAGCCGGCCTTGCTGGAGATGATGAGTTCGTCGCGGTACGGGGCGAAGTCATCCTTGAAGTGCCGACCGAAGTTGGTCTCCGCGCTGCCGTAGGGCGGCCCGTAGTTGTTGGCGAGGTCGAAGTGGGTGACGCCGAGGTCGAAGGCGCGGCGCAGGATGGCGCGCTGCACCTCGAAGGGCTTGTCATCGCCGAAGTTGTGCCACAGGCCCAGCGAAATGGCCGGCAGCTTCAGGCCGCTGCGGCCCACCCGGCGGTAGGGCATGGGGTCGTAGCGGTTCTCTGCCGCAAGGTATGTCATGGGTCTATCCTGCCTCAATCGGGGAAGTGCTGGATTGTCAGTTTTGCGGGCGCTACGGCGCGACGACGGCGGCGCTGTGGCCGGACAGTTCGAGCCCGTCCGGGCTCAGCCCGACGTCGGCCTCCGTGGCCAGCAGCAGCGAACCGCCGCGGACGGCAACCCGCCGCGGTTCGGCGGAGAAGTTCATCGCCACTTCTACGCTGCCGCGCCGCGCCAGCAGCCAGCCCTCGTCCTCGCTGAAGTCGACGGCGGTCTCCGCGAAGCCGAGGCCGGCGAGTTCCGGCGTCGCGCGGCGCAGCGCGATCAGCTGCCGGTACAGCTCCAGCAGCCGGGCGTGCTCCCCGTCGGCGGCCTCGGCCCAGTCCAGCTTGGAGCGGGTGAACGTGGCCGGGTCCTGCGGGTCCGGCACGACGGCGGGATCCCAGCCCATCCGCTCGAATTCCCTGATCCGGCCCTCCGCTGTGGCCTTGCCCAGCTCGGGTTCCGGGTGCGAGGTGAAGAACTGCCACGGCGTGGTGGCGCCGTACTCCTCGCCCATGAACAGCATCGGCGTGAACGGGGCGGTCAGGGTCGCGACGGCGGCGAGCGCCAGCTGCCCGTAGCCGAGGGTCTGGGCGAGCCTGTCGCCGGTGGCCCGGTTGCCGACCTGGTCGTGGTTCTGGTTGCAGACCACCAGGGCTGCGGGGTGGACCAGGGAGGCGTTGATGGGCCGGCCGTGGTGCCGTTCCCGGAAGCTGGAGTAGCTCCCGTCGTGGAAGAAACCCTTCTCGAGGACCTTCGCGAACGCCGCGAGTGAATCGAAGTCGGCGTAGTAGCCGGTGGTTTCGCCGCTGACGTTGACGTGGAGGGCGTGGTGGAAGTCATCGCTCCACTGCCCGGCCAGGCCGTACCCGTTGGCGGCCCGCGGGTACAGCAGGTGCGGGTTGTTCAGGTCCGACTCGGCAATCATCGTCGCGGGGCGTCCGGTCTCGGCGGCGACAGTGTCGGCCAGGGTCCCGAACTCCTCCAGCAGGTGCAGGGCGCGCTCGTCCTTGAAGGCGTGCACGGCATCGAGCCGGAGGCCGTCCACGTGGTAGTCGCGCAGCCACATGGCCGCGTTGTCGAGGATGTAGCGGCGGACGACGTCGGAACCGGGGCCGTCCAGGTTGACCGAGTCGCCCCAGGTGTTGCCCTCACCGGACTTGAGGTACGGCCCGTACCGGGGCAGGTAGTTGCCGCTCGGGCCGAGGTGGTTGTACACGACGTCCTGGATGACGCCCAGTCCCGCACCGTGGGCGGCGTCGACGAAGCGCTGGTATGCGGCGGGGCCGCCGTAGCCCTCGTGCACGGCGTACCAGAGGACGCCGTCGTAGCCCCAGTTGTGGGTGCCGTTGAACCCGTTGACCGGTAGCAGTTCCACGAAGTCGACGCCGAGATCGGCGAGATAGCCGAGCTTCCCGATCGCCGCATCCAGCGTCCCCTCTGGCGTGAAGGTGCCCAGATGCAGCTCGTAGATCACCCCGCCCTGCAGTTCGCGGCCCGCCCAGCCGCCGTCGGTCCACGCGTGGCTGCCGGGGTCAAAGGTCCGCGAGAGCGCGTGCACGCCCTCGGGCTGGCGGCGCGACCGAGGGTCCGGCAGCGGCGTGTCGTCGCCGTCCAGGAGGTAGCCGTAGTCGACCTCGCCTGAGGCCGGAGCCTCAGGCGCGGTCCACCAGCCGCCGCGGCCGTCGGCGGCCGGGCTCATCGGGTAGCGCTGTCCGCCGGCGAGCAGCGTGACCTCGTGTGCATCCGGCGCCCAGAGGTCGAAGCGTTCGGTTCCGTGTGCGGGCAGAGTCATGGCCGTTCCCTCTTTGTCGATAGTTCAGTACGGGCGTGTCAGGCGGCCGGCACCAGCAGCGCCACCGGGTAGTCGCGGAGGATCTCGGCCACCTCCGTCGTGCCGGGGCCGAAGGACCTGCCGCTGAGCTGGTCGGTCATGGCGGCGGCGAGTTCGATGGCGGTGTCCTGCCAGCCGCCGCGCTGTTCGAGGCCGCGGGGCAGCCTCGTGGCCAGGGTGATGGCCCCCGGCGCGCCGGCGCCGCGGTCAAAGGCCACCAGGTGCTCGGCTGAGGTTCCGGTCGCCGGCACCGGCGTGTAGCCGGCGAACAACTCCGGCGCGTCCCGGCGCAGCCGCAAGGCCCGTGAGGTCACCAGCAGCTTCGCCGCGTCGTGCCGGTACGACGCCGGCAGCTCACCGGCGTCGAGTGCTGCCAGTGCGTCGCGCCGGGCTCCGAAGTCGAACGGCCGGCGGTTGTCCGGGTCGGTCAGCGACCGGTCCCAGAACTCGGTGCCCTGATACACGTCCGGCACGCCCGGCATGGTGAGCTGGACGAGTTTGGCCGAGAGTGCGTTGGCGGAGCCATACGGATCAAGCAGTGCCACCAGCGAGTCGAGTTCGGCGCGCACCTCGTCGTTGTCGAAGGCGGCGTCGACGGCGGCCGCCAGTGCCGCCTCGAAGTCCTGATCCGGGTCCAGCCAGTCGGTTGAATTGCCGGCCTCGCGGGCGGCCTTCTGCGCGTAGGACTGGAGCCGGTCCCGGTCCGCGGGCCAGACCCCGGCCACGGCCTGCCAGAGCAGGTTGGCCAGCGGGCCGTCCGGCAGCGGCGCCAGTTCCTGGAGCCGGCGCAGCGCCGCGGTCCATTCCGGGGCCAGCTCCGCCAGCACCGAGATCCGCGCCCTGGTGTCCTCGCTGCGCTTGGTGTCGTGGGTGCTGAGCGTGGTCATGGAAAGCGGCAGCCGGGCCTGGCGGCGGCCCATCCGGGCATGGAATTCATCCGTCGAAAGCGCGAACTCGGTGGGGTCCGCGCCGACTTCCGTGAGGGTGCCCAGCCGGGTGTAGCGGAAGAAGGCGGTGTCCTCGACGCCTTTGGCCATCACCATCCCGGAGGTTTGCTGGAAGCGGCGGCCCAGTTCGGCGTCGGCACCGGGGCCGGCGTGCAGCAGCAAGGGCAGCAGTGCCCGCACGGCGGTTTCCAGGTCGGGACGCCGGCGGACGGCGAGGTCGCACGCTTCGCGCAGCACACCCTCCCCCTCGGGCAGGTAGCTGCGGTAGACCGGGAACGCCGCGGTAATTTCAGACAGCGCGTCGACGGCGGCTTCCGGGCTGAGCCCGGCACCGGCCGGCACCAGCCGGGCGAGCCGCCGCATTTCCGAATGGAGGATTCCGTCCGTGATCCGGCGCTTGGTGCCACGGATCATCTGCTCGTAGTCCGCGGGTTCCCCGCCGCGCAGCGAGGCGTCCAGCGCGTCCAGGCCGGCCTGCCCGGCAGGAGCGACGAACACCCGATCGACGTCCGCGAGGGCGTCATACCCGGTGGTCCCCTCGCACTCGAAGCCGGCCGGAAGCTCCTCCCCCGGCTCGAGGATCTTCTCGATCAGCAGGTAGGCCCCGCCGGTCACTTCGCGGAGCCGCCGCAGGTAGCCTGCGGGATCCGCGAGGCCGTCCGGGTGGTCGATCCGCAGCCCGTCCACCAGGTCTTCCCGGAACCAGCGGACAACTTCTTCGTGGGCCTCATCGAAGACGTCCGGGATCTCAACTTTGATCCCGGCGAGGGTGTTGACGGCGAAGAACCGGCGGTAGTTCAGGTCCGTGTCGGCGCGGCGCCAGCCCACCAGTTCGTAGTGCTGCCGGTCGTGGACCTCGCGCGGGTCGTCACCCGCGGTGTAGCTGCCCTCGGCCAACGGGAACCGGTGGTCGTAGTAGCGCAGCTCGCCATCGCGGACCTCGAGCGCGTCGACGTCGGAGTCGTCGCCCAGCACGGGGATCCGGATCCGGCCGCCGCCGAAGTCCCAGTCGACGTCGAACGCCTGGGCGTAACGCGACTGTTGCCCTTCCTTGAGCAGCGACCACCACCAGGGGTTCTGGACCGGGGTGGCGACGCCGACGTGGTTGGGCACGATGTCCACCAGGACGCCCATGCCGGCCTCGCGGGCCGCACGGGAGACGGCCGCCAGCCCCTCGGGGCCGCCGCGGTCAGGGTCGATCGCGGCGGGGTCGGTGACGTCGTAGCCGTGGTCCGATCCGTGCTCCGCCGTCAGGATCGGCGACAGGTAGACCCAGTCGACGCCCAGGGACTTCAGGTACGGCACGGTTTCAGCGGCATCCTGCAGGGTGAAGCCTGGCCGGATCTGCAGCCGGTAGGTCGAGGCGGGAGTCCTCATGAAGCGGAAGCCTTCGCGGCGCTGGTTTCCGCCGCCTTCGTCTGCGCCTCCGCCATCTCCTCCTGGGCTTCCTCGTGCTCGGCCATGGAGGCCAGCGACGCCGCGGCGGAGTGGTCGACTTCTACCTCCGGGCCCGAATGTGCCCGCAGCACCACCATGGACTTGGCCGCCAGTGCCAGGACGGACCCGGCCTTGAGCGGTTCGTCTTTGTCAGCCTGGTCGGCGGTGTCCACCAGCAGATCCCAGAACGGCGAATACTCGTCGTTGGGCAGGGCGAAGTCCACATTGTCGTCGTGGGCGTTGAACGCCAGCAGGAAGCTGTCGTCAGTGATCCGGCGCCCGCGGGAATCCTGCTCCTGGATGCCGTCGCCGTTGTAGAACACGCCAATGGTCCGGCCGAAGCCGCTGTCCCAGTCCTCGGGCAGCATTTCGGTGCCGTCGGTCTTGAGCCAGACGAGGTCGGGCAGCTTCTCGCCCTCGCCGCGGACGACCGGCCGGCCTTCGAAGAACCGGCTGCGGCGGAAGGTCGGGTGGTCGTGGCGGATCTTGTTGACGAAGGCCGTGAACTCGATGAGCGGCTGGTCCATGGCGTCCCAGTGCACCCAGCTCAGCTCGGAGTCCTGGCAGTAGGTGTTGTTGTTGCCCTGCTGGGTCCGCCCGAGCTCGTCACCGTGGAGCAGCATCGGCACCCCTTGCGAGAGGAGCAGGGTGGCGATGAAGTTCCGCTGCTGGCGGGCGCGGAGGGTCAGGACAGTGTCGTTGTCGCTGTCGCCTTCCTCGCCGCAGTTCCAGGACCGGTTGTGCGATTCGCCGTCGTTGTTGCCTTCGCCGTTGGCCTCGTTGTGTTTCTCGTTGTAGGAGACCAGGTCGCGCATGGTGAAGCCGTCGTGGGCGGTGACGAAGTTGATGGAAGCCACCGGGCGCCGCGCGGAGCTCTCGTACAGGTCTGCCGAGCCGGTGAGGCGGGAGGCGAATTCGCCCAGCGTGGAGGGCTCACCGCGCCAGAAGTCACGGACGGTGTCGCGGTATTTGCCGTTCCATTCGGTCCATTGCGGCGGGAAGTTGCCTACCTGGTAGCCGCCGGGACCGACGTCCCACGGCTCGGCGATGAGCTTCACCTGGGACACGATCGGGTCCTGCTGGATGAGTTCGAAGAAGGTGGAGAGCTTGTCGACGTCGTAGAACTCGCGGGCCAGCGTGGAGGCGAGGTCGAACCGGAACCCGTCAACATGCATTTCGGTCACCCAGTAGCGCAGGGAGTCCATCAGCAGCTGCAGGGAGTGCGGGTGCCGGACGTTCAGGGAGTTACCGGTCCCGGTGTAGTCCATGTAGTGCTTCTGGTCATTGTCGACCAGGCGGTAGTACGCCGCGTTGTCGATGCCGCGGAAGCCGATCGTCGGGACCATGTGGTTGCCCTCGGCGGTGTGGTTGTAGACGACGTCGAGGATCACCTCAATGCCGGCACGGTGCAGCTCGCGGACCATGGCCTTGAATTCCTGGACCTGGTGCCCGACGTCGCCGGAGGAGCTGTACGTGTTCTGCGGCGCGAAGAAGCCGATGGTGTTGTAGCCCCAGTAGTTGTTGAGGCCCTTCTCCACGAGGGTGCCGTCGTTGACGAACTGGTGGACCGGCATAAGCTCGATCGCCGTGACACCGAGTTTCTTCAGGTGTTCGATGACCGCAGGGTGGGCGACGCCGGCGTAGGTACCGCGCTGGTTATCGGGGATCTCCGGGTGGAGCTCGGTGAGGCCCTTGACGTGCGCCTCGTAGATGACCGACTCGTGGTACGGGATGCGCAGCTGGCGGTCCCCGTCCCATTCGAAGAACGGGTTGATGACCACACCGTGCATGGTGTGCGGCGCCGAATCGGCGTCGTTGCGGGAATCGGGGTCGCCGAATTCGTAGGAGAAGAGCGCCGGGTCCCAGTCGATCTGGCCCTGGATGGCTTTGGCGTACGGGTCCATCAGCAGCTTGTTGGCGTTGAAGCGGTTGCCGCTCGCGGGGTCGTAGGGGCCGTGTACCCGGTACCCGTACTTCTGGCCGGGCTGGATCTGCGGGAGGTAGCAGTGCCAGACGTAGCCGTCCACCTCGGTCAGGTCGATCCGCGTCTCGCTCAGGTCATCGCCCAGCTTGTAAGCAGGGTTACTAACTGACCATGCGCCCAGCGCGGACCGTTTTGTTACAGCCTTGCGATAACGCCCGGCAGGGCTTCGGCGATATCGGAGGCCCGTAGCGGGCCGCCCGCGGAGGCCGCGCTGCCGGCGCGGCCGTGCAGGCTCGCCGCCATCGCCGCGATGGCAGCCCACCGGTCGGGCCCGTCGATGCCGACGGCGCTGAAGGCACCGGCGTCCTCCGCGAGCTGTGCGAGCAGGGCGCCCAGCACTCCGGCCAGGACGTCTCCGCTCCCGGCTGTGGCCATCCAGGGGCTCGCCTCCGACTGGCTGAACACGGCCCCGGAGGGGGCGGCCACCAGTGTGGTGGCGCCCTTGAGCAGCACAGTGGCACCGGTAAGTTCCGTGGCACGCCGGGCGGCGGCCAGGGGCGAGTCCTCCACGGCTGAGCGTCCGGGGTCATCGCCGTAGCGCGCGAGAAGGCTGGCCAG
>JAPLAM010000060.1 GCA_026393275.1 Arthrobacter sp. | reverse complement strand
CGGTATTAGACCCAGTTTCCCAGGCTTATCCCAGAGTTAAGGGCAGGTTACTCACGTGTTACTCACCCGTTCGCCACTAATCCCCGGTGCAAGCACCGGTTCATCGTTCGACTTGCATGTGTTAAGCACGCCGCCAGCGTTCATCCTGAGCCAGGATCAAACTCTCCGTTGAAGAAAAACAGACTACAATAAATTGGTATCAACAAACTTGGCACACTATTGAGTTCTCAAACAACAGACACACCCGGCACCACCACAACCTCAGCCGTGGATCGCTCCGGAGCAACTTTTCAAACTTACCCGCGCGCTTCACCCTAGTCAAATCAGCGTTTCCGACTCAGTGTTCCCGTAGGCTTCGTGGTCTTCTTAGCGGATCAACTCCGGGGAGCAGCGCGGAAATAAACTCTACCACCACTTGGGCCGCCTGACAAAGTGGCTCCCAAGGTGGCCCCTACGCGCGCCCCTGAGTGCGCCTCTGCGACCCTGATCGGGCGCGGCCACCGGTTATGAGTCCGGGCAAACGGAAGGCCCGGAACCCCAAGGGTTCCGGGCCTTCCCCGGTACTCGGGCCGGTCCTAGCCGAGGGCCTTGAAGTACGCGGCGCCCAATGGGGGCAGCGTCACGGTCAGGGTAGCTGGCTGTCCGTCAATCCCGTCGTCGGACGCCGTCAGGGGTCCCTCGTTCAGGACGCCCGAACCCCCGTAGGCGGCGGCATCGGTGTTCAACACTTCCTGCCACTGGCCCGCGGCCGGGACTCCCAGCCGGAAGTCAGGGTGCGGGCCGCCGGAGAAGTTCAGCGCGCACACTACCGGAGTGCCGGCAGCATCCCGCCGAATGAAGGTCAGGACGTTACGGTCAGAGTCGCCGCCGTTGATCCACTGGAAGCCGTCGGGGTCGTTGTCGCGTTCATACAGGGCCGGGGTGGAACTGTAGAGCTCGTTCAGGTCCTTGGTGAGGAGTTGAATGCCCCGGTGCGCGGGGATGTCGGCCAGCCACCAGTCCAGGCCGTGCTGCTCGGACCACTCCGCTTCCTGCCCGAACTCGGTGCCCATGAAGATCAGCTGCTTGCCGGGGTGGGCCCATTGGTAGCCCAGGAAGGCGCGCAGGTTGGCCAGTTGTTTCCAGCGGTCGCCGGGCATCTTGCGCAGCATCGAGCCCTTGCCGTGCACCACCTCGTCGTGGCTGATCGGCAGCAGGAAGTTCTCCGTGTAGGCGTAGACCATCGAGAACGTCACGGTGCCGTGGTGCCATTTCCGGTTGTACGGGTCCTCGGCCATGTACTTGAGCGAGTCGTGCATCCAGCCCATGTTCCACTTGATTCCGAAGCCCAAGCCGCCCTGGCTGGTAGGGGCGGTGACCCCGGGGAAGGCCGTGGATTCCTCGGCGATCATGACCGCACCGGGGTGCGTCTTGTAGACCGTGGCGTTGACTTCCTGCAGGAAGGAGATCGCTTCCAGGTTCTCCCGGCCGCCGAAACGGTTCGGCTGCCACTGGCCTTCCTCGCGGGAGTAGTCGAGATAGAGCATCGAAGCCACGGCGTCCACGCGCAGGCCGTCAATGTGGAATTCGTCCAGCCAGTAAAGCGCGTTCGCAACCAGGAAGTTGCGGACCTCGCGCCGGCCGAAGTCGAAGATCAGGGTGCCCCAGTCCGGGTGCTCGCCCAGGTTCGGGTCGGAGTGTTCGTACAAGGGCCCGCCGTCGAAGCGGGCCAGCGCCCACTCGTCCTTGGGGAAGTGCGCCGGGACCCAGTCCAACAGGACACCGATGCCCGCCTGGTGCAACTCGTCCACGAGGTGCCGGAATTCGTCCGGGTGCCCGAAGCGCGAGGTCGGCGCGAAGTAGGACGTCACCTGGTAGCCCCACGATCCGCCGAAGGGGTGTTCGGCGACGGGCATGAACTCCACATGCGTGAAGCCGAGCCACTTCACGTACTCCACAAGCTCCTTGGCCAGTTGGCGGTAGTCGAGCCCGACGCGCCACGAGCCCAGGTGGACTTCATAGACACTCATCGGGGAGTTGTGCGGATCTCGGGCGGCGCGCGCCTCCATCCATTCGGCGTCCTTGAACGCGTACGAGGGCTCCACGACGCGGGAAGCGGTCAGCGGCGGGACTTCCGTGCCGAAAGCCAGTGGATCAGCCTTCTCCACCCAGTAGCCGTGCCTGGTCTTGATCTCGAATTTGTAGCACGCCCCTGCTACAACGCCGGGGATGAACAGTTCCCACACACCCGAGGAGCCGAGCGAGCGCATGGCGAATTCCCGGCCGTCCCAGCCGTTGAAGTCGCCCTTGACCCGCACGGCCTCGGCGTTCGGTGCCCACACCGCAAAGGACACGCCGTCGACGTCGCCCAAGGCAGACTTGTAATGCTGGACGTGCGCGCCCAGGACATCCCAGAGGCGCTCGTGGCGGCCCTCGCCGATGAGGTGCAGGTCGATCTCTCCCACCGTCGGCAGGTAGCGGTAGGGGTCGTCCGCCTGCCGCGGGGACTGGCCCTCATAGCTGACCTCGAGCCGGTAGTCCGGCACGTGGCCTTCGTCGACCGGCTCCAGCACAGCCACCCACACCCCAGCGGATTCGTGCGACATCGGGACGCTGCCGGCCGCGGTCACCACGGAAACAGCCTCCGCGAGGTGCTTCACGGCACGGATGGTCACGTGGCCGTAATCGTCAAGGTGGGCACCAAGGACCGAATGCGGTGCGTGGTACTCGCCGGCGCCGACCCGCGCCAGGGTCTCCGCATCCACGGGCATCGGGACGCCGGGTCGATCGGTACGTGCTGAACCTGTCATTTTGTTACCTTCCGCTGCGGCTTCGGCGGGAACGCCGGAGCCTGTACTGCCGAGGAGACTACGGGACGCGTTTACCGGGATGGCAAGCCAGTCCGGCCTGTTCCGCAGTTCGTAAACAACTTCATAGAGGGCTTTGTCGAGCCACAACGCGACGAACAAGGGCGAATCGCGGTGGATACTGCCGGGCGTGACTTCTGCATAGCCGGCCAGGAAGGCCACGGCACAGTCGTCCACCCAGCCGGCGGGTACGACCGCGCCGTCGTACTCGCGCACGGCGGCGCCGGCGGCGTAGTCGAAGGACCGCAACATGCCGACGACGTCGCGGAGCGGCACGTCCGGGTAGTTGCGTTCGGAGATCGGCCGCAGCGGCTCGCCCTCAAAGTCCAGGATCGCCCAGCGCGCCGGTGTCCCTGCTCCGCCGGGGACCTGCAGAATCTGGCCGAGGTGTAAGTCCCCGTGGATCCGCTGCAGCGGCCCGGCGCTGCTGCCTTCAAGCCGCGCCAGGAGCGCCTCCAGTTCGTCGTCGAAGGGGCCGACGGCGGCGCCCGCTTCGGCCCACGACTGCCGGACCCGCCGGGCGACGGCGGGCGCGATGTCTCCGCCCGGCACCCCCTCGGCCGCAGTGCCCAACGCCTCGGCCAGCCGGCGGTGCACCGTGGCCGTGGCCACGCCCAGGGCGCGGGCCTCGGCGGTGAAATCGGTCCCGGTGCTGGCCGCGTCCACCGCCAGGCGCCAGGCGTCGCGGCCGCCGGCGAGGAATTCGTGCGCGACGGCGAGTTCGCCATGGGCCGCGTGGTCGCCGCTCAAGGCGTCGGCGCCCGCGTCGCGCGAAACCCCGGCGTCGTCGGCCGGGAGTGTCCATTCGCCGGTGACCCAGCCCAGGGTGGCCGGCACCTCGGCGGTGCGCGCCGCGGTCAGCGCCGCACCGATCTCGACCTCCGGGTTCTGCCCCTCGGACAGCACCCGGAAGAATTTGAGGATTGCGGCAGAGTCGCCGTCGTCCACTATCACCGAAGTGTTGGACTGCTCGCCGGAGAGCACCCGGACCTTGCCGGTGGCGAGGGGCAGGCGGTAATCCGAGTCCACCAGATGGCCGGCGGCGGCACCGTCGGCCGTGGCGGTGCGGGCGCGCATCAGCTCCAGCCAGGCCGCGATGAAGGCCGGGTCGTGGACGCCGTCATAGATCCAGCCGCGGATCTGATCGGCGCCGTCCGAGGGGATCTCCCCGAGCAGGGCGGCTCCGGCGCCGGCCAGCGGCAGCGGGCGGTAGCTGAGCGGCACCTGGACGACGTCGGTGCGGTTGCCGTCCGCCGTCGGATACGTCACGGCCAGCAGCAGGACCTCGAACCCGGCCCCCTCCCCCGGCAGCCCGGCGTCCTGACCACCCCCGAGGCGCACCCGGCCCGCCGGTTCGAAGCCGAAACGGGCACTCTTGACGGGGAACCACCGCTGGCGCGGCAGCCAGGCGCGGAGCAGGGCATCCAGCGCGGGGGACAGAGCGGACCGGGTCATGTCAGCCCTCGAGAGACAGGATAGGCATCGCCGTGGTGTTGGGGGACGCCGGGTTGGAGGTGGCCGACCGGACCCGCAGCCAGAAGAAATCGTGGCTGCCCAGCGTGAGGGTCAGCGTCCCGTCGTCGGCGATGGCCGGGAACGGCTGGCCGCCGAAGACGTCGCGCAGGCCCCGGCCGGCGTACTCCGGCACCTTCAGCGTGGTGGCCACCGGGTGCTGGGACAGGTTGAAGACGCACAGGATGGTCTCGGGATCCTCGCCGGCGGCGTTGCCCGCCGGCAGATCACGCAGGTAGGCCAGGACGACGTCGTGGTCCGCCTCGACGTGCTGGAACGAGCCCAGCCCGAAGGCCGGGTGGTTCTTGCGGACGCTGAGGATCTGCCGCGTCCAGCGCAGCAGCGAGCCGGAGTGGGCGGCCTCCGCCTCGACGTTGGCCATGCTGTAGTTATAGACCAGCGACTGGATCACCGGGAGGTAAAGCTTGCCCGGGTCCGCATGGGAGAACCCGGCGTTTCGGTCCGGGTTCCACTGCATCGGGGTGCGGACCGCGTCGCGGTCCTCGAGCCAGATGTTGTCGCCCATGCCGATCTCGTCGCCGTAGTACAGGAACGGGCTCCCCGGCAGCGAGAGCAGCAGCGCGTTGATGAGTTCGATTTCGGAGCGGGAGTTATCCAGCAGCGGGGCCAGCCGGCGGCGGATACCGATGTTGGCGCGCATCCGCGGATCCGGCGCGTACCAGCCAAGCATCGCGGCGCGCTCATCGGCGGTGACCATTTCCAGGGTCAGCTCGTCGTGGTTGCGCAGGAACGTGCCCCACTGGGCGCCCTCGGGAATGTCCGGGGTGTCCTTCATGGTCTCGATGATGGGGGCGGCCTTCTGGTCCCGCAGCGCGTAGTACAGCCGCGGCATGATCGGGAAGTGGAAGGCCATGTGGCATTCCGGCTCCTCTTCGCTGCCGAAGTACTCCACCACTTCGGCCGGCGGCTGGTTGGCTTCGGCGATGATCACGCGGCCGGGGTAGCTGTCATCGACCATCTTGCGCAGCTGGCGCAGGAACTCGTGGGTCTGCGGCAGGTTCTCGCAGTTGGTGCCTTCTTCTTCGAAAAGGTACGGGATGGCGTCCGCACGGAAGCCGTCGATGCCCTGGTCCAGCCAGAACCGCACGACGTCGAAGAGGGCGTCGATGACCTTGGGATTTTCGAAGTTCAAGTCCGGCTGGTGGCTGAAGAACCGGTGCCAGAAGAACTGGCGGCGGATCGGGTCGAAGGTCCAGTTGGACTCCTCCGTGTCCACGAAGATGATGCGGGCGTCCTGGTATTTCTCGTCCGTGTCGCTCCACACGTAGAAGTCGCCGAACGGGCCGTCCGGGTCCTTGCGCGATTCCTGGAACCAGGGGTGCTGGTCCGAGGTGTGGTTCAGCGGCAGGTCGATGATGACCCGGACGCCGCGGGCGTGGGCTTCGGCGACGAGCCGCTTGAAGTCGCTGATGGTGCCGAATTCGTCCAGTACGGAGTTGTAGTCCGAAATGTCATATCCGCCGTCCCGCAGCGGTGACTGGAAGAACGGCGGCAGCCAGAGGCAGTCGACGCCGAGCCACTGGAGGTAGTCGAGCTTCTCGATCAGCCCGTGGAAGTCGCCCGATCCGTCCCCGTTGCCATCCGCGAAACCCCGCACCAAAACCTCATAGAACACCGCCTTGCGGTACCAGAGAGGATCGTGCTGGAGGCCGGGAGCGTTCAGTTCGAAGGTACCCTTCGGCGTGAACTGGCTGGAACTGCTAGGGCTGAAACTCACGGGCGCTGCCTCCGGATGCTAAGGATGTGGGCGGGTTCGACGTGGGCGTCCAAGCGTACGTAGTTGTATTCGCCCCATTCCCAGCTTTCACCGCTCAGGAGGTCATCGACGATGAAGCCGCCGTTGTGCGTCAGGTCGTCCGGATCCAGCTCCAGGGCTGCCAGGTCCAGCGAGACCGTGCTTTCCCGGGTGCTGTGCGGATCCACGTTGACCACGAAGATCAGCGTGTCCTTGGTGCCGTCCGGGAGCGTCTTGTGCTTCGAGTACACGATCGTGGCGTCGTCGGTGCTGGCGTGCAGGGAAAGGTTCTGCAGGTCGCCGAGGGCCGGGTGGGCGTGCCGGATCGCGTTGAGCCGGGTGAGGTACGGCGCCAGGCTCCGCCCGGACTCCGCAGCCGCGTCCCAGTCGCGCGCCTTGTACTCGAACTTTTCGTTGTCGATGTACTCCTCCGCGCCCGGCCGGGCGACATGTTCGTACAACTCGTAGCCGGCGTAGACACCCCAGCTGGGGCTGGCGGTGGCGGCGAGCGTGGCACGGATTTTGAAGGCCGCCGGGCCCCCGAACTGCAGGTACTCGGTGAGGATGTCCGGGGTGTTGACGAAGAAGTTCGGCCGGAAGTAGGCGGGCGACTCGTGGCTGACCTCCTGGAAGTACTCCTCGAGCTCCTCCTTGGTGTTGCGCCAGGTGAAGTAAGAGTAGGACTGCTGGAACCCGGCCCGGCCGAGCGCGTGCATCATGGCCGGCCGCGTGAATGCCTCCGCGAGGAAGACGACGTCGGGGTTCTTCTTGTTGACCTTGGCGATCAGCCATTCCCAGAACCACACCGGCTTGGTGTGCGGGTTGTCCACGCGGAAGATCTTCACCCCGTGGCTGACCCAGAGCTGGACGATCCGCAGGATCTCGTTGGCCAAGCCGGTGGGGTCGTTGTCGAAATTGAGCGGAAAAATATCCTGGTATTTCTTCGGCGGGTTTTCGGCGTACGCGATGCTGCCGTCCACGCGGGTGGTGAACCATTCGGGGTGGCTCTGCACCCACGGATGGTCCGGGGCGGCCTGGAGCGCGAGGTCCAGGGCTACTTCCAGCCCCAGCTCGCCGGCACGCGCCACGAAGGCGTCGAAGTCCGCAAAGGTCCCGAGGTCCGGGTGGATGGCGTCGTGACCGCCCTCCTTGGCACCGATGGCCCACGGGGAGCCGGGGTCGTGCGGGCCGGCCAGCAGCGTGTTGTTCGGGCCCTTCCGGTGCTGCGTGCCGATCGGGTGGATCGGCGGCATGTAGATGATATCGAAGCCCATCGCGGCGACGGCGTCGAGGCGCTCGGCTGCGGTGCGGAACGTCCCGGAGGTCCATTCGCCGGTCTCGTGGTTGCGGACGGCGCCCTCGGAGCGCGGGAAGAACTCGTACCAGGCGCCGCGGCCGGCGAGTTCGCGTTCCACCAACATTGGGTAGGGCTCGGAGACGGTCACCAGTTCCCGGATCGGCTGCCGCGCGACGATGGCCGCCACATCGGCGCTGAAGCCGGCGGCGAGGCGTTCCTCCGGAGTCTTCGTGCCGTCCGACAGGCCCACGACGGCGATCCGCAGTGTGCGCCGGTCGGCGGAGGGGCGGGCGGGCTCCTCGGACGCCTCGGTCAGCAGCGCGGCGCCCTCGGCCAGCATCAGCTCGACGTCGATGCCCGCCTCGACCTTGACCTCCGCGTTGTGGTGCCACGTGCCGTAGCGGTCGTGCCAGGCCTCGATGACGAACGACCAGCGGCCGGTACCGGAGGGGGTGAGCAGACCCTCCCAGCGATCGGTGCCTGCACCCCGGTCGCCGCGCGGCGGGGCCAAGCGGACACGCTGCCGCTCTTTCCCCCGCGCGTCAAGGAGCACGGCACTGACGCCAAGCATGTCGTGGCCCTCCCGGAAAGCGGTGGCGCCCACCACGACGCTCTCCCCCACGACGGCCTTGGCGGGGAACTTTCCGTCCTCGACCGCAGGCTGCACCTCGGTGATCGGAAATCTGCCGAATTTGAGCCCATCCGTGATCAGGGTCTTCGGCTTTTGCTTGGACACGGCACTGGTTCGCGAGTTAGTCGTCACAGGCTCGACGTTATCTACAAATCGCAGAGATTGCTAAGGCTGCTCTGTTTTTTTGGTCGATTCCCGAAGGCCACCCGACATTTACCGGAAAGAAACCCAAAGCGGTTCCGGGGCCCGGTGTTGTCCGTTAGTGTTTCGCAGGTGAAGGCTATCCGCAGATTTACCGTCCGAACTGTTCTTCCCGAATCGATCCGGCCTCTGGCCAGGCTCGCCACCAACCTGCGTTGGTCGTGGCACCTGCCCACCCGGCAGCTCTTCGAGCAGCTGAACCCGGACGTCTGGGCAGAGAGTGGACATGACCCGGTGACCTTCCTGGGCCTGGTCAGCCGGGAGGAGCTGCAGCGTCTCGCCGCGGACCAGGACGTGGTGGGCCGGGTCCACGCCGCGGCCAAGGACCTGGACCAATACCTGGAGCAACCCCGCTGGTACCAGAGCCTGGGCGAGGACGCGCCCCGCTGCATTGCGTACTTCTCTCCCGAGTTCGGCATCACGGAGGTCCTGCCGCAGTACTCCGGCGGTCTGGGCATCCTTGCCGGCGACCACCTGAAGGCGGCCTCGGATCTCGGCGTCCCACTGATCGGCGTCGGCCTGCTCTACCAGGCGGGCTACTTCAAGCAGTCGCTGTCCCGCGACGCCTGGCAGCAGGAGACCTACCCCGTCCTGGACCCCGACGGCCTGCCGCTGACCCTGCTCCGTGAGGCGTCCCCGGACAACAGCGGCCGTCCAGTCCAGATTTCGCTTCCGCTCCCCAACGGCCGGCGCCTGCTGGCGCACGTGTGGCGGGCCGACGTCGGGCGTGTCCCGCTGCTGCTGCTGGACTCCAACGTGGCAGGGAACGACGACGCGGCGCGCGGCATCACGGACCGCCTGTATGGCGGCGGCGGCGACCACCGGCTCCAGCAGGAACTCCTGCTGGGCATGGGCGGGGTCAAGGCCCTGCGGGCCTTCCAACGGCTGACGGGCGTTCCCGCGCCGGAGGTGTTCCACACCAATGAAGGCCACGCCGGCTTCCTGGGAGTCGAACGCATCCAGGAACTGATGTCCGGGGAGAGCCCGCTCAGCTGGGACGAGGCCCTGACCGCGGGCCGCGCCTCCACAGTGTTCACCACGCACACCCCCGTCCCGGCCGGCATCGACCGCTTCGAGACCTCGCAGATCGAACACTTTTTCGCCGCCGGACTGGCTCCGGATGTGCCGACCGCGAAGATCCTGGACCTGGGCCGCGAAGACTATGCCGACGGCAACCCGTTTGTCTTCAACATGGCCGTGATGGGGCTACGGCTGGCCCAGCGCGCCAACGGCGTGGCGAAGCTGCACGGCGTCGTCTCCCGGGGCATGTTCTCCGCGCTCTGGCCCGGCTTCGATCACGCCGAGGTGCCCATCACGTCGGTCACCAACGGCGTCCACGTGCCCACCTGGGTGGACCCCCGCGTGACCGAGCTGGCCCGCGAGCAGTTCGGCCCCGACGCCGAGACGCAGGGCCGCTGGGACCTGGCCTACAACGTCAGCGACGAAGCCCTGTGGGCGCTGCGCCGCGAAATGCGCGTCTCCCTGGTCGAGGACGTCCGGCAGCGGCTCCGGGCCGCCTGGAAGAAGCGCGGCGCCGCTGACGCCGAGCTGTCCTGGACGGACTCGGTCCTGGATCCGGACATCCTGACCATCGGCTTCGCCCGGCGGGTGCCGACCTACAAGCGCCTGACGCTGATGCTGCGGGATCCGGCACGGCTCAAGGCCCTGCTGCTGCACAAGACGCACCCGATCCAGCTGGTGATTGCGGGCAAGTCGCACCCGGCCGACGACGCCGGCAAGAAGATGATCCAGGACCTGGTCCGCTTCACCGACGATCCCGAGGTCCGGCACCGGATCGCGTTCCTGCCCAACTACGACATCGCCATGGCCCGGACCCTGTTCCCCGGCTGCGACGTGTGGCTCAACAACCCGCTCCGCCCGCTCGAGGCGTGCGGGACCTCCGGCATGAAGGCGGCCCTGAACGGCTCCCTCAACCTCTCCGTGCTGGACGGCTGGTGGGACGAAATGTACGACGGCGAGAACGGCTGGGCGATTCCGACGGCGAACAACGACGCGTCCCCCGACGAACGCGACGACATCGAGGCCTCGGCCCTGTACGAACTCCTCGAAACGCAGGTGGCGCCGAAGTTCTACGGCCTCACGGTCTCCGCGGGCGCCGGCGCGGCCGGGCCCTCGCAGTCCGTGCCGCAGGAGGTACCCACGCACTGGGTCTCGATGATCAAGCACACCCTGGCGCACCTGGGCCCGGCCGTGTCCGCGGAGCGGATGCTGCAGGACTACGTCAATGTCCTCTACCGGCCCGCCGCGATCGCCGGCCGGCACGCCTCGGCGGACAGCTTTGCCGAGGCGAAGGCCCTTGCCGCTTGGTGCTCCCGGATCCGCGCCGCGTGGTCCCAGATCCAGGTCGAACACGTCGATTCGGTGGGTGTCTCCGAGGACCCGCAGATCGGCGACTACCTGCAGGTAAATGCCTACGTGGCGCTCAGCAGCCTGGCGCCGGAAGATGTTTCGGTGGAGGTGGCCTACGGCCGCGCCGAGGACGGCGACGAACTCACCAATGTCACCGTGGCGGAGCTGCAGTCTGTGGAGGACCTGGGCAAGGGCCGGTACCTGTTCAGCGGAACCCTGGTGATCGACCGGTCCGGCTCCTTCGGCTACACCGTCCGGGTGCTGCCCAAGCATGAAGGGCTGGCGTCCAAGGCCGAACTGGGTCTGATCGTCAACGCCTAACCCTTGTGGCTTCCCGTCGGCTTCCCGTTGGCGACGGTCGGCTTCCCGTCGGAGACGGTCGGCTTCCCGTCGGAGACGGGATCATCCTCCGCGTGCTCGCTCGTTCCTCGCTTAGACGCACGCTTCCGGATAATCCCGCCTCCGACGCTGCCCATCCGGTTCCTAGGTTAGAGGCAGACGGCGATGACGGCGAGGTCCTTGCCGGCGTAGCGTACGGCCCCGGCGTCGCCGTCGGCCGTCCGGGGGCACATTGAAACGGACACGCCGTGGCCTGGTGGGCGAATGCCCCCGGCTGCCGTCAAAGTGCCCCCGGACTGCTGAGACGCCGACGGCGGGGCCCATCCACTGGACATGTCCAGCGCTGGCCGAGTCGAGGGAGCATCTCGCCATTGTGCCCACTCGGCGGCGCACGCAGTGGGCCTGCTCACGGTGAGACGGACGAGCCGCGGGCGCTGGCTGCACAGCGGCGTCGCCGTCGGCCGTCCGGGGGCACATTGAAACGGACACGCCGTGGCCTAGTGGGCGAATGCCCCCGGCTGCCGTCAAAGTGCTCCCGGATTGCTGACGCCGCTGCCCTCGGCGGGTCGGGAGTTGACGGTTCAGGCCTGCCGGCGACCGGTGCTTCCGGATAGCTGGCTTGCGGCGTGCCCGGGTGGGCGTTAGAGGCAGACGGCGATGACGGCTAGGTCCTTGCCAGCGTAGCGTTCGGCGTCCTGCAGGATCTCGCAGATGATTCCGAAGGAGCGGTCGGCCCGGAAGACGGCCGGGACCTGCCAGATGATTGTGGCCGGGGCCTGACCGTCTTCCGTAACGGCGTCGGCGAAGTCGTTCAGCGAATCGTTGAGCGCGTCCAGGTTCAGGCCGTAGTGTTCCGGGAAGGCCAGCGTCTCGCCGAAGGCCTGCAGCACGCCCTTCTTGGAGTCCGCGGCGGGGACCAGCAGGGGCCGGCGGGCGACGTCGTTCACCTGCGCCAGCA
Source organism: Arthrobacter sp. (assembly GCA_026393275.1). GTDB lineage: Bacteria > Actinomycetota > Actinomycetes > Actinomycetales > Micrococcaceae > Arthrobacter. Next base: position 187,199 of record JAPLAM010000060.1, on the reverse strand, counting down.
ATTCTTCGAGGGTCCAGGTGTCTGCGGAGAGTATCTTCATGGGCTCCTACTTGCCTTCGGCGATGAATTTGAATGATGCGTAATGGTCGGCGGTGTAGTACTTTTCGCCGCCGGCGCCCACTATGATCCGGCGGGCGCCCCGGTCCGACTCCCCCGGCGTCACCACGGTGAATTCGTGGTAATACCCGGACGACTTCTGCGGGAGGATCCTTTCGAAATTCCCAAACTGGACGTTGTCGCGGGAATAAGGGTACGGCCCGCCCTTGGCGATGAGGTTCAGCGTCTGGCGTGCCTCGGCCGGCAGTTCGGAGGCCTTGATTTCGGCTAGCCGGGAGGGATTGACGACGCCGGCCGCCTGTGTCGTGGACGCCGCCGCGCTCCGGGAGGGGCTGGTCCGGGCCGCCTCTGGGGCCGTTCCGGGCTGCGGGGTGCCGAGCAGCACAAAGGCCAGCACCACCAGCCCCAGCAGCACAGCGATCAGGGCCGTCAGCCGCTGGATCTTCATTCGTGCTTCCCCCTGCCTGGTGTGCCTGCCCGCTAGGCGCGGTAGATGCTGATGCTGTTGGCCTGGATGACGTCCCGCTCGCCGGCGGAGATGCGGACACCCTGGCGTCGGTCGTGCAGTTCCGAGGTGGTCAGCCGGAGCTCGAAGAGGCGGTTGGCGCCGCCGTCGTCGTCGGGGACGGCCGGGAGCGTCACCTTGACGTCCTGGGCGCCGCCGTTGACGACGACGAGGCCGTCTACGCGCCCGTCGTCGGAGCCCAGCAGGAGCTGGACCACGCGGTGGCCGGGATCCTGCCAGCGGTCGCCGGACATCGGCTCGCCGTCGACGTCGAACCAGTGGAAGTAGGACTGCTGGTCCTTGGCCGGATAGTCGTGCGGCTGGCCAGCCAGGAACTCCTTGCGCAGCCGGATCACGCGCTTGGTGCTGCGCAGCATGGAGTGGGATTCCGGGGTACTGGTCCAGTCGATCCAGGTAAGGGGGTTGTCCTGGCAGTAGGCGTTGTTGTTCCCCTGCTGGCTGCGGCCGATTTCGTCCCCGGCGGTGATCATCGGCACGCCCTGCGAAATCATCAAGGACGCCATCAGGTTCCGGCTGGTCTGCGCCCGCCTCGCCAGGACCGCTTCGTCTTCGGTGCGGCCCTCGAAGCCGTGGTTGTAGCTGCGGTTGTCGCCGTGGCCGTCGCGGTTCTCCTCCCCGTTCGCCTCGTTGTGCTTGCGGTCGTAGGAGACCAGATCCGCCAGGGTGAAGCCGTCGTGCGCCGCTACGAAATTGACCGAGGCCAGCCGGCTCCGCCCCGAGGCCGCGAACAGGCTCGCGGACCCGGACAACGCGTCCGCGAGACGCGCGACCGAACCGCCCTCGCCGCCGGCGTCGATCGCGGCGCGGTCGGCCAGCCAGAACGAGCGCACGGCATCCCGGAAATGGTCGTTCCAGTCCACCCAGCCCGCGGGGAACCGGCCCGTCTGCCAGCCGCCGTAACCGACGTCCCAGGGTTCGGCGATGAGTTTCGATTCGGACAACACCGGGTCCGCGGCAATCGCGACCAGGAAGGGGTGCCGCGGATCGAACTCATTCGCGGCATTTCGGCACAGCGTGACGGCGAGATCGAAGCGGAAGCCGTCGATGTGGAATTCGTTCACCCAGTAGCGCAGGGAGTCCAGCACCAACTGCACCACCCGCGGTTCGCCGAAGTCCAGGCTGTTGCCGCAGCCGGTGGTGTCCACGTACTTTCCGTGGCCGTCGTGGCGGTAGTACTCCAGCTCGCCGAGGCCGCGGAAGTTCAGCGTTGGACCGTCCGTCCCGCCTTCTGCGGTGTGGTTGTAGACGACGTCGAGGATCACTTCGAGCCCTGCGGCGTGCAGGAGCTTGACCATGCCCTTGAATTCATCCTGCACGGCCTGCGGGCCGGCGTCCTGTGCCGCCTGGGTGGCGTAGCCCGGGTGCGGGGCGAAAAATGCCGCCGTGTTGTAGCCCCAGTAGTTGGTCAGTCCCAGGTCCTGCAGGTGCGGCTCGTCCACGTGGAAATGGACGGGAAGGAGCTGGACGGCCGTGACGCCGAGCGAGAGGAGGTGCTCGACCATGGCCGGATGCGCCATGCCCGCGTAGGTGCCCTGGAGATGCTCTGGGATGTCCGGATGCAGCATGGTCTGGCCGCGGACATGGGCCTCGTAGATGATGGTGTTGCGCCAATAAGTGCGCGGCGCCTGGTCCGCACCCCAGTCGAAGTCGCCTTCCATCCGGACGTTGGTGATGAAGTCGTCGCGTTCGTCCACGCCGCGGCCGTACGGGTCCAGCAGCAGCGGCTGCTCGCCGCCGGCGTCGAAGTCCACGGTCGGCAGCGGGAGTTGCAGGGCATCAGGCTGCGGCGAAGCGCGCAGGCCGTAGCGAGAGCCGACCGGCAGCCCCTCGACGATGCCGTGGTGCACGCCGTCGGTGATGTTCGGCAGGGTCGTCAGCTGCCAGCTGCCGCCGGGGGCCCGGTAGGCGATGTCCAGGGCGGCTACTCCCGGGGCATAGACGGCCACATTCGCGACGCCGCCCCGGGGATCGTCCGTCGTCGGGGAGCCGGTGCGGGGGACGCTGAGACCCAGCGGAAAAGGCCGCGAGGCATCCACGGTGGTGGCGGAATCTATATAGGGCTTGACCATCGCTTAAAGCTTAGCCGGGCAAGACAAATGGGCGTCTTTTCGCCGCTTCGCTCCGGGGGCGGGCGGCGGAGGGTCGAGGACCGGCATACTGGGATGAGGCGCCCAACTGGAGGTAACCGTGCGTGTAGCACTTGCTCAAATCATCACCGGCCGCGAGCTGGAGCGGAACCTCGACCTCGTCCGGGACTATGCCCGCCAGGCGAAGGCCGGCGGCGCGGACCTGGTCGTTTTCCCTGAAGCGACCATGCGCGCGTTCGGCAACTCCCTGCTGGACATTGCCGAGCCGCTGGACGGCCCATGGGCCTCGCAGGTCCGCGCCGTCGCGGCAGAAGAGGGCATCGTCATCGTCGCTGGCATGTTCACCCCGGGCTCGTCCGGTGCCGGGGCCCGCAAGGTTCGTAACACGCTCCTGGCCACCGGCCCCGGAGTGGACGTCAGCTACGACAAGATCCACCTCTACGACGCCTTCGGCTTCGCTGAGTCGGACACCGTGGACGCCGGCGCGCAGCCCGTGACGTTCGACGTCGACGGCGTCACCTTCGGTCTGGCGACCTGTTACGACATCCGCTTCCCGGACCTGTTCACGGAAAACGCGGATCGCGGGGCCCAAGTCAACATTGTCTGCGCCTCTTGGGCTGCCGGGCCGGGCAAGGTCGAGCAATGGAAGCTGCTGTCCCGGGCCCGCGCCGTGGACTCCACTACCTACGTCCTGGCGTGCGGCCAAGGCGATCCCACCAGCCTCGGTCTTGAGATCACGGGCTCCGCCCCGACCGGCGTCGGGCACTCCGCCGTCGTTTCCCCCTTCGGCGAAGTCCTCCAGGAGCTCGACGGCGCCCCCGGGCTCCTGTTCGCGGACCTGGACCCCGCCGTCGTCCAAGACGCCCGCACCAAACTCCCGGTCCTCGCCAACCGCCACAAGTTCTAGACGTGGGTCTTTGTCGAAGGTGAGAGAGCCTCACCGCCGGAAACGGAATTTTGCAAGGAGCGCATCGCCGACCAGAGCGGAGAGAGGCCGCCCGCGGCCGAACGAAGCGCCGGGAGGTGTCTAAGCGACGGCAAAAATCCGGTTGTGGCGGGACCCGACCCCGGCGCCTCTTACTTCGCGGCGCGCTGTCGGGAGACCTCGTAGAGGGAGATGCCGACGGCCATGGAGGCGTTCAGCGATTCCATGGCGGAGTCGATCGGGATGGAGACGATCTGGTCGCAGTTTTCGCGGACCAGGCGGCTCAGGCCCTTGCCCTCGGACCCGACGACGATGCAGACCGGTTCGGTGGCCAGGGCGAGGTCCGGCAGCGAAACGTCGCCGTCGCCGTCCAGGCCCAGCACGTAGATGCCCATGTTCTTAAAGGCCTTGAGCGTGCTGTTGAGGTTGGCGGCGCGGGCGACGGGGACGCGGACGGCGGCGCCGGCGCTGGTCTTCCAGGCCGAGGCGGTGACGCCCACGGAGCGGCGTTCCGGCACGATCACGCCGTGGCCGCTGAAAGCCGAAACCGAGCGGATAATCGCGCCCAGGTTGCGGGGGTCGGTGATGCCGTCAAGGGCGACGAAGAGCGGCGCGTTGGCGACGTGGCCCTTCTTCCAGCTCTCGATGGTCTCCTCGGCCAGGTCGAAGGCGTCCTGGTATTCGTACGGCGGGATCTGCAGCACGAGGCCCTGGTGGATGGCGTCGTCGGTCATCCGGTCCAGTTCGGGCTTGCCGGTTTCGAGCAGCGGGATGCCGCGTTCGGCCGCGAGCTTGAGCGACTCCTTGACGCGGTCGTCCATCTCGATGCGGATGGCGACGTGCAGGGCCTTGGCGGGGATGCCGGCGCGGAGGGCCTCGACTACGGAGTTGCGACCGGTGACGACTTCCTCGGTGGCACGGCCCTTGGGACCCGAGCGGGCGCCGGCGTTGCGGGCACCGGTGCCCGGACCGCGCTTGGCCGCCGAGCGGTCCGCGAGCTGCTTGTTCTTGTGGGCCTTGTGGTAGGGGCGGTCCTCCGCCTTGGGAGTGGGGCCCTTGCCCTCAAGGGCCTTGCGGCCGTGGCCTCCGGTCCCGACGGTGGGGCCCTTCTTCAATTTGACCGAGCGGCGACCGTTGTTGGCCATGAGTTTCACCCTTTTAACTACGCGATTCGTTGATAAGTCTGAACTCCAGTCTACTGACTCGAGCTAAATCCTCGACCGCAGGGTCCTCCGCCGGTCCGCTCCGCTCCGCCGCGGCCAAGCGGTCTAGCCGCGCTTGAGGCTCCAGCTTGCGCCGTCCGCGCCGTCCTCGACGACGACGCCGGCAGCCGCGAGCGTGTCCCGGATAGCGTCCGAGGCGGCCCAGTCTTTGGTGGCACGGGCCTGGGCGCGGGCGGCGAGCTGGGCCTCCACCAGTACGTTGAGCGCATCCATCTCCCGGCCGCCTGCTGCCGGACCGGAAGCCACGGCGTTGAGGCCAAGAACGCGCAGCATGTCATGGAGATCGTGCAGTGCCTGCCGTGCGTCCTCCAGCCGTCCCTCCGTCAGGGCCGTGTTGCCGGACCGGACTGTTTCGTGGACAACAGCGAGGGCCTGGGGCACGTTGAGGTCGTCATCCATGGCCCGTTCAAAGGCCTCCGGCACTTTGCCGTAGGTGAAGAAGGTGTAGTTTCCGGCCTCTGACGGGGCGCCCAGGGACAGGGCCCGAACGGCGCGGCTGATGAACCCGTCGATGCGTTCGACGGCGGCGGCGGCCTCCTCCAGCGAGGTGGGACGGTAGTCCAGCACGGAGCGGTATTGCGCCTGCCCCAGGTAGTAGCGGACCACCCGCGGCGAAGCGAGTTCCAGCATCTCCGAAGGGCTGACGGTGTTGCCGATGGACTTGGACATCTTCTCGCCCGCGTAGGTGACCATGCCGTTGTGCATCCAGAAGTTCGCGAACCCCTGGCCGGCGGCCTGCGACTGCGCCATCTCGTTCTCGTGGTGCGGGAAGCGGAGGTCCAGTCCGCCGCCGTGGATATCGAATTCGGCACCGAGGTATTTGCTTGCCATCGCGGAGCACTCCAGGTGCCAGCCCGGCCGGCCGGCGCCCCACGGCGAGTCCCAGCTCGCCGTCGTCGGCTCGCCTTCCTTGTGGCCCTTCCACAGCGCAAAGTCGCGCGGATCCTTCTTCCCTCTGGGGTCGGCATCCGCCGCGCCCTGCATATCGTCGATGTTCTGGCGCGTCAGGGAGCCGTATTTGGACCACGAGCGCACGTCGAAGTAGACGTCGCCGGAGTCGTCGAGGGCCGGGTACGCGTGGCCGCGGTCGATCAACGTGGCGATGAGGGCGTGCATTTCGGGGATGTGCCCGGTGGCGCGCGGCTCGTAGGTGGGTCGGGAGACTCCCAAGGCGTCGTAGGCCTTGAGGAATTCCTGCTCGTACCGGTAGGCCAGGGCCCACCATTCCTCGTCCCGGACGGTCCCCGGCTCGTCGGCGAAGTCCCCGTCGAATGATTCGGCGGACTTGGCGAGGATCTTGTCGTCGATGTCGGTGACGTTGCGGACCACTGTCACCCGGAAGCCCCGGTACTCGAGCCAGCGTGTGAGCTGGTCAAAGGCGATCGCGGAGCGGATGTGCCCGACGTGCGGCATGCCCTGCACCGTGGCGCCGCAGTAGTACAGGCTCACATTGCCCGGGACGAGGGGGACGAAGTCGCGGACTTCGGCGGATGCAGTGTCGTAAAAGCGCAGGGTCACCGCTCCAGATTAGCCGATGCCCGGGAGGCCGGACCTGCGGCCCTACTTGCAGTGCTGGCCGATCTTGTCCAGCTGCTGCCTGAGCTGGGTGAGCTGGTCCTGGGTCTGGGTGCCGGTGGAACTCGCGGCCACCTGCTTCATGATGTCCGACATCTGTTGGATGGGCTCCGCGATCTCCGGCGCCACCTTGTCCGCGACGTCTTTGTAATGCTGGCTGATCTGGGCGGCCTTTTCCTTATCGCTCCCCTCGGGCACGAACGTGTCCGTGTTGAGAAACTTACAGCTGTCGTCCACACTCAGCCGGGGCGTGGTGGTGACCGGCGGCGTGGGGGCGCCGGCGCATCCCGCCAGCAGCATTCCGGTAAGAAGGACGACGGCGGGAAGCAGCTTTTTCACGGGAGGCTCCTGACAAGTCCGGAGGGTGTTATCCCCTAAGCGTAGGCCCGAAAGCCCGGAGCCGCTCAGCCTGCCCGGCTCAGCTTGCCGGGTAGACCAGGGCGGTGGCCGTGGCCGCGATGCCTTCGCCGCGTCCGGTGAAGCCGAGTCCGTCGCTGGTGGTGGCCGAGACACTCACGGGCGCGCCGGCGGCTTCGCTCAGGACCCGCTGGGACTCTTCCCGGCGCGGACCGAACTTGGGCCGGTTTGACACGAACTGCACGGCGATGTTGCCGATTTCGAAGCCCTCGGCGCGGACGATCCGGGCTGCTTCGGCCAGCAGGGTGACGCCCGAGGCCCCGGCGTATTCGGGGCGGTCGGTGCCGAAGTGCGTGCCGAGGTCCCCGATCCCGCAGGCGGAGAAGAGCGCGTCGGCGGCGGCGTGGGCCACGGGGTCGCCGTCGGAGTGGCCTGCGAGTCCCCGCTCGCCGTCCCAGTGCAGGCCCCCGAGCCACAGCGGCTGCGGCGCGTCCTCGGGCGCGTAGGCGTGGACGTCGATGCCGATTCCGGTCCTGGGGATGGGCAGCCGGCGCTGTTGCGGCTGGTCGGCGGCCATGCTTAGCCCTCCACCCAGCGCACGCCCAGCGGGCCTTCGAGGAGGCCCTCGGCCAGGATGAGATCCAGCGGCGTGGTGATCTTCAGCGACTGGCTGGCGCCTCGCACGGCGTGGACCGGGAAGCCCAGCAGCTCCACCAGCATCGCGTCGTCCGTGACGGCGGCCGCCTGTGCACCGTCGAATCCGACCGCCGCCTCATGGGCGCCCCGCAGGGTCGCGAGGTCGAAGCCTTGGGGGGTCTGGACGGCGCGCAACATTTCCCGGGGCGCGGTGCCGGTGACGATCTCCGGGGCGATGTCGGCGTCGTCGCCGAAGGTGGGGTCCACCGTCTTGATGGTGTCGACCACATGGATCACGGGGATGACGGCGACGGCTCCGGCCGTGAGTGCGGCGGCCACGCGATGAAAGACGGATTCCGGGGTGAGCGCGCGGGCGGCGTCGTGAACCAGGACGAATTGGGTGCCCGGCGCGAGCGCCGAAAGCGCGGCACGCACGGAGTCGGCGCGGCTGGCCCCGCCGTCAACAGTGGTAACCGCGGGCAGCAGCCCGTCCTCCCCTTGCGCGGCGGTGCGGGTGTGCTCGGCCTGCAGTTCCGCCGCGAACGCCTCGCACTGGGCCCGGAGTTCAGGATCTCCCGGCGGGATGGCCACGCAGATCTGCCCGGCAATGCCAGCTGCGGCGACGCCCCGCAGGGCGTGCGTGAGGATGCTGTCGCCGCCCAGCGGCACCTTGGCCTTCGGCATGCCGTAGCCCAGGCGCTGGCCGGATCCGGCTGCGACGAGGATGACCGCGGTGACGGGTGCTGTCGATGCAGTGTTCATGCCGACAAGACTACGTCCCGGCGCCCCGCCGCAGCCCAAGTAGCTCGCAGTAGTTGTCCTTTTGAGGGCCCAAAACGACAGCAACTGCCAGTCAGTTGGGCTGATTTTGGGCAAAAAGAAGCCCGGCGGCCGTTACGCCACCGGGGTTCGATTCTTAGCTAGGAAGCCAAGACCTCGTCGAGAACGCTTGCAGCCTTCTCTTCATCGGTCTTCTCCGCCAGTGCCAGTTCTGAAATCAGAATCTGGCGGGCTTTGGCCAGCATGCGCTTCTCCCCTGCGGAGAGACCCCGGTCGTGGTCTCGGCGCCACAGGTCGCGGACGACCTCTGCCACCTTGATGACGTCACCGGAAGCAAGCTTCTCCAGGTTTGCCTTGTAACGACGCGACCAGTTGGTGGGCTCTTCAGTGAACTCGGCCCGCAGCACGTCGAATACGTGCTCCAGGCCTTCCTTGCCCACTACGTCCCGGACCCCAACAAGGTCAACGTTTTCTGCTGGAACTTCAATGGTCAGATCACCCTGAGCCACCTTGAGCTTGAGATACATCTTCTCTTCGCCCTTGACAGTGCGCATCTTGATTTCTTCAATTTTTGCTGCACCGTGGTGAGGGTAAACTACTGTTTCGCCGACCTCAAAAACCATGTGGACATTCCCCTTTCCCGCAGACCAGTTTATCACGATTAAGGCATATGACTGCTATGGTTCCTGGTCCAAAACCGCGTAAATCCGCGGAAAATGGTCGGAATCGGCCCTCCAAAACCCTTGACGGATGCGAATAATAGTGCATCGACCACCCTCCGCCAAGGGGTCACGGATTCGTTGCCTGACGGCCCGGCACCGGTCACCGCAGCGGTCGACGGCGGGTGGCGGGGGCAGCACCCCGCGTTGCTTGCGCGCGCCATTATGTACTAGCCCGAATCCGCGTTTGACGGCTCTTGCCGATAGGCTATGGCTGAATAATGTTTCAAGACTCTCAAGGAGTGCGTGACGTGCGTTTCACTGCGATGACCCGGGGCCGGCGCGGCAAGCTGGCAATGGCAACGGCTGCTCTTGGCATTGGGCTGCTGTCCGTGACCGGTTGCGGCTATATCAACCCCCAGCAGACCTCTGTGCAGTACTCGGCGTCGGACGGGACGCGCACGGATCTCGGCCCGCTCCAGCTCCGCAACATGATGGTCGTGTCCGACGGCGAGAACAAGGCAGGCCGCGTGATCGGCGCCGTGTACAACACCTCGTCCAACGACGTGAAACTGACCATCAACGGCGCCGGCGGTTCCCAGATCCAGGTTCCGGTCAAGAAGAACGCCTATGTCCTGCTGAACGACAACACCGCTCCGGCCGTCCTCAGCACCACCGGCGGCAAGCCCGGTTCCGTGATCGAGGTGACCATCCGCGAAGACGCCACCAACCTGAACGCCAAGTTCAAGATGCCGGTCCTGGACGGCACGATCACCGACTACAAGCAGTACCTGCCCACCGCCGAGCCCACGAGCACCGGGACCGCCTCCGGCACCGCGACGCCGTCGCCGTCCTCGTCGGCGTCCGCGACCCCCTCGCCGAGCAGCAACCACTAGCCTCCGCCGCCGGCCGCGGCGCGGCCGCACGCAAACAGGAGGGGGGGCACCCGCGGGGGCCCCTCCTGTTGCGTTCCTAGCTGTTGCGTTCCGTGCTGTTGCGTTCCGTGCTGTTGCGTCCAGTTGGCGCCCCCGGCGCCGTCCGGCTAGGGCTCGAACTTGTACCCCAGCCCGCGGACCGTGATCAGGTATCGCGGCGCCGAGGGATCCGGCTCGACCTTGCTGCGCAGCCGTTTGACGTGCACGTCCAGGGTCTTGGTGTCGCCCACGTAGTCGGAGCCCCAGACCCGGTCGATGAGCTGGCCACGGGTGAGCACCCGGCCGGAGTTGCGCAGCAGCATCTCGAGCAACTCGAATTCCTTCAGCGGCAGTGACACCTGCTCGCCCTTCACACTGACCACATGCCGTTCAATGTCCATCCGGACCGGACCGGCCTGGACGGTACTGGAGACCAGCTCCTCGGGTTCGCCGTGGCGGCGCAGGACGGCCCGGACCCGGGCCACCAGCTCCCGCGAGGAGTAGGGCTTCGTGACGTAGTCGTCGGCACCCAGTTCGAGGCCCACCACCTTGTCGATCTCGGCATCTTTGGCGGTCAGCATGATCACCGGGACGGAGGACCGCTGCCGCAACTGGCGGCACACCTCGGTGCCGGACTGCCCGGGCAGCTGCAGATCCAGCAGCACCAGGTCTGCGCCGTTGCGGTCGAATTCGGTGATGGCGTCGAGGCCGTTGTCCACGACTTCCACCTCGAATCCTTCCTTGCCCAGCAGGTAAGAGAGGGGGTCACTGAACGATTCCTCGTCCTCGACAATAAGAATCCGGCTCAAGCGCTAGCTCCTTGCTCATGGACGCCGGCGGCGTCACGTCGTTCTGGTCGTGCGTTCTGCGGGGATCGTCGGGGGTCCGCCGCGGGTTCGTCCTGGCCTTCCATCTCGGGAAGGCGGATGGTGAAGGTGGAGCCCTGTCCGGGCTGGGACCACAGGGTCACTTCGCCGCCGTGGTTGGCCATCACGTGCTTGACGATGCTCAGGCCCAGCCCGGTGCCGCCGGTGTGGCGGGAGCGGGCGGTGTCCACGCGGTAGAAGCGTTCAAAGACGCGTTCCTGGTCCTCGGGACTGAGCCCCTCCCCCTGGTCCGTCACCGAGACCGCGACCAGGCCGTCCCGGGCCCGCACCCCGACGCCCACCCGGGTGTTCTCTGGCGAATAGCGGATGGCATTGTCGATCAGGTTGCGTAAGGCGGTGACGAGCAGGTCCTGGTCGCCGTAGACCATCGCGTCGGCTCGGCCGCCCACCACAATCTCGATGTTCTTGCTTTCGGCGGGGAGCTGGGACCGGTCCACGGCCTCGGCGACCACCGTGTTGATGTCCACCGGGTGCGCCTGCTGGGCCACGTTGGCGCCCTGCAGGCGGGAGAGTTCGATGATGTCCTGCACCAGGGCGGCCAGCCGGCTGGATTCCTTGTGCATGCGCTTGGCGAACCGGCGGACGGCTTCCTCATCGTCGGGCGAGGCTTCCAGCGCCTCCGCCAGCAGCGAGATGGCGCCGACCGGTGTCTTCAGCTCGTGCGAAACGTTGGCAACAAAGTCGTTGCGGATCTCTTCCGTACGGGTGATCTCGGTGCGGTCGTCCGCGAGGAGCAGGATATATTCCTCGCCGAGCATGGCCGCCCGGACCTGCACCACAATGGTTCCCGAACCCAGCGGGCCGCGCGGCAGCTCGAGCTGCTTTTCCAGGATCACGCCGTCGCGCCGGACCTTGGCGGTCATCTCCAGCAGCTGCTGGTGCACCACGGTGTGCCCGCGGACCAGTCCGTAAGCGTAGGCGGCCGGGCTGGCGCGCACCACGCCGTCGACCGCGTCCACCACGACAAAGGCGCGCCCGACGACGGCGAGCACCTCGGCGGCGCCGTCCGGGAGCGAGGGGTCGTCGGTTTCGACGTCGCTGATTTTGCGCTGCTGCTCGCTCACCCGGAAGGCGAGCACGCCAAAGATGCCGAGCGACAGGCCGATCAGTCCCGCGATCACACCGATGAGCATTGGGTCCACGCCTCCAGCTTATGCGCTGCGGCCCGCCGGAATTCGAAACGTATGCGATTGCGGCGCCGGTTCAGCTAACGTTCACCTATAGAGGCGTAACAGTTCACCGGAGAGTGGAAGGGTGACAGGTTGAACGCCGCTACGGTGAAACGAAACGGGCCGGCCACTGCGGTGCCCGGCGACGTTTCCGAGGAAAGGACGCACCCGTGCGCAAGGTTTTTCAGGAAGAGCTCGCCCAGGTCGGTGAGCAGCTCATCGAAATCTCGAAACTGGTCAGCGAGGCCTTCGAGAAAGCCACCACAGCCTTCGAGGGCGCCGACATCGACCTCGCCGAGGACGTCATCGCGGCCGACGCCCGGATCGACTTCCTGCAAAACAGCCTCGACGAGCGTGCCATCGACATCCTCGCCTTGCAGGGCCCGGTTGCCAGCGACCTGCGCATGATCGTGGGCTCGCTGCGGATGAGCGCCTCGCTGGAGCGGATGGGCGACCTCGCCCGGCACATCGCCCAGCTCGCCCGGCTCCGCTACCCGGCCAACGTCATCCCGGAGCCGCTGCAGGAGACCTTCAAGAGTTTCGCCAAGCACGACCTGGAGATCGCGGAAAAGCTCACCGTGCTGCTGGAGACCCGCGACCTGGAGGTGGCCCGCGACATCCTCAAGGCCAACGCCGTCGTCAACGACCTCCACCTGAGCGTTTTCAAGGCCATCGCACGCAGCGACTGGCCGGGGTCCCCGGTCACCACCGTGGACGTCGCCCTGGCCAGCCGCTACTTCGAGCGCTTCGCCGACCACGGGGTGTCCGTCACGCAGAAGGTCACCTACCTGGTCACCGGCGCGTGGCAGCCGAACAGCATCGAGCACAGCTGACGCTTCTGCCGTCCCAACAGCGGACAGCACGACGGCGGCCGGTCACCTTGGGGGTGACCGGCCGCCGTCGTATCCGGGGTGCGAAAGGCGTTACTTCTTGCCCTGGTTTGCCACTGCCTTGATGGACTCGGCGGCGGCCTCGGGGTCGAGGTAGGTGCCGCCCGGGTTCAGCGGCTTGAAGTCTTCGTCCAGTTCGTAGACGAGCGGGATGCCGGTGGGGATGTTCAGGCCGGCGATGTCCGCGTCGCTGATGCCGTCAAGGTGCTTGACCAGCGCCCGCAGCGAGTTGCCGTGCGCGGTGACCAGCACGGTCTTGCCGGCCTTGAGGTCTTCCTTGATGTCGGATTCCCAGTACGGCAGCAGCCGGACCAGGACGTCTTTGAGGCACTCGGTACGCGGCATTGCGTCGCCGAGGTCCGCGTAGCGCGGGTCCCCCACCTGAGAGAACTCGGAGTCGTCCGCGAGGGGCGGCGGCGGGGTGTCGTAGGACCGGCGCCAGGTCATGAACTGTTCCTCGCCGTATTCGGCCAGGGTCTGGGCCTTGTCCTTGCCCTGCAGCGCGCCGTAGTGGCGTTCGTTGAGGCGCCAGTCGCGCTTGACGTCGATCCAGCCCCGGTCGGCCTTCTCCAGGGTGAGGTTCGCGGTGTTGATGGCCCGCTTCAGCCGCGACGTGTAGACAATGTCCGGGAGGACGTCGTTCTCCACCAGCAACTCGCCGCCGCGCACCGCCTCGGCACGTCCCTGGTCGTTCAGGTCGACGTCCACCCAGCCGGTGAACAAGTTCTTGGCGTTCCATTCGCTGTGGCCGTGGCGCAGCAGAATCAGCTTGTAAGTCATGATTTTCATCCTAGCCGAGCACCCGCTAACGCGCCCTGCGTTACAACGCCGTTCCACACGCAACGATAGGGTTGGCGTGTGGTGCAGAAGGCGAAGCGGGTGGTGTCCCCCCGGACCCCGGGCGGGGCACGGGGCGGCTCCGCCGGAGCATCGCGCGCCGGCCGCCCCGTGGGCAATGTGACCCGCGGAACCACCAACCCCAACCGGATGCGGCGGGTCGACCGGTGGCTGACCGGCCCGCAGGCCTGGCGGCTGCGGAACGCGGAAGATCCGCTGGTCGTGGACCTGGGCTACGGCGCGTCACCGGCCACCGCCGTCGAACTCTACGACCGGCTCTCGGCCATCCGGGCCGATGTGCGTGTGGTGGGGATTGAAATCGAGCCGGACCGGGTCCGGCAGGCCAAGCCGCTGGAGCGTCCCGGCCTGACTTTCCAGCTGGGCGGCTTCGAGCTTCCGGTCCAGGGCCGGCCGGTGCTGGTGCGGGCCTTCAATGTGCTGCGTCAATACGAGGAAGCGGACGTCGCGGCCATCTGGCGGCTGGTGCAGGACCGGCTGGGCGCCGCCGGGCTGTTCATCGACGGCACCTGCGACGAGATCGGACGCCGGGTCACGTGGGTGGCGCTCGACGCCGGGGGTCCGCTCAGTCTGAGTCTGTCCATTCGCTTCGGCGGCTTCGAGCTGCCCTCGGAGATCGCCGAACGGTTGCCGAAGGCGCTCATCCACCGGAACGTCCCCGGGGAGAAGATCCATTCCTACCTGCAGGCGCTGGACCAGGCCTGGCTGGAGGCGGCACCGCTGGCCTCGTTCGGGAACCGGCAGCGATGGACGGCCATGTGCCGGGCCCTGCGCGACGGCGGCTGGCCCGTGCAGGACGGCCCTGCGCGCTGGCGCCTAGGCGAGCTCACCGTCGACTGGGACGCCGTGGCGCCCCGGTAATTAGGTCACCAGCCCATGTTGCGGCTGCCGCCGCGGCCGGCGTCCTTGACTGCGGGCCGGACGTCGGCGAGATAGACGGACGCGGCAGTGACGGCCGCGAGGCCAAAGAGTCCCAGCGCGTTGACCGGGCTGCCGCCACGGTAAGTAATAGCGGCCAGCGCCCCTACCGCGAGGGCTACGCCGGTCAGGGCCAGCCAGAAGGTCTTGGTCCGCTTGGACACCGCCTCGAAGGCGTTGGCCTTGTGGCGCAGGCAATCGAAAAACGCCCAAATCTCCAAGCCAAGGGAAATGAGCAAGATGACCACGCTTAAGCCGAAGTCGGCGAATACAACCAGATCTCTTCCGTCCATGCCCTCAGCCTAGCCGTCCAGTGTCGCCAAGGCCTGCTGCAAATCGACCCACAGGTCCTCGACGTTTTCGATGCCCACGCTGAGCCGGACCAGGTTGTCGGGCACACTGGCCGGCTCCGCCGTGTGCCGGCGGCGCCGTTCGATCAGTGATTCCACCCCGCCCAGCGAGGTGGCGGGCAGCCACAGCTGCAGGGCCCGGATCATCCGGTCGGCGGCGTCCGCTCCGCTGAGGCCGCCCACCGGCGCCATCTCGATGCACAATACGGACCCGAAGCCCTTCATCTGCGCCTTGGCCCGCTCGTGTCCCGGGTCCGTGGCGAGTCCCGGGTAGCGTATGCTGCCGACCCGCGCGTGCCGGCTCAGCCGCTCCGCGAGCACCGCCGCGGAGGCCTGCGACCGCTCAATCCGCAGGGCCAGGGTGCGCAGCCCGCGCAGCGCCAGCCACGCCTCGAACGGGCCGGCGATCCCGCCGTGGATGGTGCGGTGGTGCAGCAGGCTGGCGTGCAGCTCGGCGTCGGACGTCACCAGGGCACCCAAGACGACGTCGGAGTGGCCGGCGAGGTACTTGGTGACCGAGTGCAGGACGACGTCGGAGCCCAGGCCGAGCGGCTGCTGCACGAGCGGGGTGGAGAAGGTGTTGTCGGTGACGACCAGGGCCCCGGCCGCGTGCGCCGCCGCGGTGAGCGCCCGGATGTCCGCGACGCCGAGCATCGGGTTGGTGGGGCTCTCCAGCCACAACATGCTGGCGGGCCTTCCGTCGGCGGGGGCCAGTTGCGCCAGCACGGCGTCGGTGTCCGCGATGTCCACGGTGCGCAGTTCCAGCGCGCCCTTCTCTGCCAGCTCCGTCGCCATCACCAGCGACCCGGCATAACTGTGCGACGGCATCACCAAAACCCCTTGAGCCGGCACCAGGGACAGCGCGGAGCTGACGGCGGCGAGGCCCGAGGCGTACAGCAGGCCGGGCAGCGTGGCGCCTTCCAGTTGCGCCAAGGCCTGCTCGAACGGGTCCCAGGTGGGGTTGGAGTAGCGGCCGTAGCCGCGGTCGCCGGGACCCAGCGGTCCGGTGCCGAAATAGGTCGAGGACAGCACGATCGGCGGGTTGACCGGGGCGTCGCGGTCGCGCGGCGGACGGCCCGCGGCCACCACCACGGTTTCGGCGGACAGCGAGGCTGCCTGTTCTTCGGAAAGACTCATGGTGACAGGGTACTTCGGCGGCCACGCCGGGCCCGTCCGGCGTTACGGGCGGGCCCCATTGTGTCCGTGATTGTCGGTAGGCTAGAGCAGTGACTACCCAGACTCCCGGCCCGTTCCCCGGACTGTTCATTGCCTTTGAGGGCGGCGACGGTGCCGGCAAGTCCACCCAGGCTGCGGAACTCGCCGGGGCGCTCGAGTCACGCGGGCTGACGGTGTTGCGGACCAGGGAGCCGGGCGGCACGCCGATCGGCGAGAAACTGCGGTCCCTGGTGCTGGACCACGGCCACGGCCACATCGATGCGCACACCGAGGCCCTAATCTTCGCGGCCTCCCGCGCCGCCCACGCCACCCAGGTCCTCCGTCCCGCACTGGAGCGGGGCGAAGTGGTCCTCACCGACCGGTACATCGACTCCTCGGTGGCCTACCAGGGCGCCGGCCGGCACCTCGGCACGGAGGCGGTGGCCGGGATCAACGACTGGGCCACCTCCGGCCTGCAGCCGGACTTGACGGTACTGCTCGACGTCGACCCCGCCGACGGCCGGCGACGGCGGACCGCCGGGGACGCCTCGGAGGACCGGCTCGAATCCGAGGCCGACGATTTCCACGCCACGATCCGCGCCGCTTTCCTGGCGCTGGCCGCGGCCCGGCCCGAGAAGTACCTGGTCCTCGCGGCGCACCTGCCAGTGCAGGAGCTGGCCGCCCAAATCCTGGAACGGGTAGAGGCGCTGCTCGCGCTCCGCCAGGGCAGCTCGGCATGAGCGTCTGGGACGATCTTCAGGGCCAGCCCGCCGTCGTCGCCCAACTGCGCCAGGCAGCCCAAGGCGACGGGCTGACGCATGCGTGGCTGTTCACCGGGCCGCCGGGTTCCGGCCGGTCCAACGCCGCGAAGGCGTTCGCTGCCGCGTTGAACTGCGACCAGGAGGACGTGACAAGGCGGGGCTGCGGCGAATGCGCGGCCTGCCTGACCATCGTGGGCGAGACGCACTCGGACGTCACGTTCGTGCGGACCGAAAAGGTCACCATCACCATCGATGAGGCCCGCGAGCTGGTCTCGACCGCGGGCAACCGGCCGTCCTCCGCGCGGTGGCGCATCATCGTCGTCGAGGACGCGGACCGCATGGCGGAGCGCACCACCAACGTGCTGCTCAAGGCCATCGAGGAGCCCACGCCGCGCACCATCTGGATGCTGTGCGCCCCGTCCCCCGCGGACGTGCTGGTGACCATCCGCTCGCGCTGCCGTCCGGTGGCGCTGCGGCTCCCGCCGGTTGCCGACGTCGCGGCGCTGCTGGTGAAGCGCGACGGCGTCGCCCCGGACGTCGCCGAACGCGCGGCCCGGGCCGCGCAAAGCCATGTGGGGATCGCCCGCCGGCTTGCCCGGGACCCCGAGGCCCGGGAGCGCCGGCTGGAGACCGTGCGGTTCCCGCTGCAGCTGCGCGGCGTCACCGCGGCCGTGATGATGGCGGACAAATTGGTCAAAATCGCCACCGAGGAAGCCAACAGCTCCAATGACGAGCGCGACGCCGCCGAAAAGGCCGCACTGCTCGCCACACTCGGCGCCCCCGAAAGCGGTCCGCTCCCGCCCGCCATGCGCGGCCAGGTCAAACAACTCGAGGACGACCAGAAGCGGCGCGCCAAGCGCTCCGTGACCGACTCGCTTGACCGCACGCTGACCGACCTGTTGTCCTTCTACCGGGATGTGCTGATCATCCAGATGGGGAACGCCGTTGAACTGGTCAACATCGAACTCAGGAACGAACTCCACGAATTTGCCGGGCGTTCCACGGCCGAGGTGACCCTCGCCCGCATGGACGCCATCAACAAGGCCCGCACCCGGATCACGACCACCAACGTGGCCCCGCTGCTGGCGATAGAGTCCATGGCCACCAGCCTGGTCTAACCCGACAGCAACGCTCGACCCGCTTCGACTCGCAGAGTTTCACGTCCCAAGGAGAACCGCATGACGCCAGCACCACCACGGCCCGCAGGCCGCCGACCCCTGGCGCGCAAGGTGCGGGCGGCCGCTGCCCTGGCGCTGGGCCTGGTACTGGCCCTGGTGCTGTCTTCCTGCACGCTTTTCGGCTCCAGCGACGGCGGCTCGAAGAGCGCCACCGCCCAGCCCGACCCGTCCATCGCGGCCGCCGCGCCCGCCGAATTGCGGAGCTTCTACTCCCAGCAGCTCACCTGGTCGCGCTGCGAAGGGGACTTCCAGTGCGCCAAGGTGAAGGTCCCGCTGGATTACGGCAAGCCCGACGGCGACACGATCGAACTTGCCGCCCTCAAGCTGGCCGCCAAGGGCGGCAACAAGAAGGGCAGCCTGCTGGTCAACCCCGGCGGCCCCGGCGGCTCCGGCTACGACTTCGTCAAGGACGCAGGCTCCACGAACATCTCGGAGAAGGTGCGCGCGAACTACGACGTCGTCGGCTTCGACCCGCGCGGGGTGAAGCGCTCCGCGCCCGTCACCTGCCTCACCGACCAGGAACGCGACGTGTCCCGCGCCAAGATCTACAACCTGGACACCGACGCCGGACTGGCCGAAGCCTTCGCGGACAACAAGGCGATTGCTGCCGACTGCGCCGCGAAGACCGGACCCGTCCTGGCCCACGTGGATACCGTAAGCGCCGCGAAGGACCTGGACATCCTCCGCGGTGTCCTGAACGACACAAAGCTAAACTACCTCGGCTACTCCTACGGCACGTTCCTCGGTTCAACTTACGCCTCACTGTTCCCGGACAACGTGGGCCGGATGGTCCTGGACGGCGCTCTGGACCCCTCGCTGAGCTATGAGGAACTGACCAGCGGCCAGGCGAAGGCCTTCGAGAAGGCGATCCGGGCCTATGTGACCAAGTGCCTGCAGAGCAGCGGTTGCCCGTTCAGCGGCACCCCGGACGACGCCATCAAGCAGATCCAGAACATCATCGCGGCGGTGGAAGCAAAACCGGAGACTGCCAAGGACGGCCGGGTGGTCAACGCGTCCATGTTCGTCAGCGGCTTCATCCTGCCGTTCTACAACGACACCAACTGGCCCGTGCTCACCCAGGCCCTGGCCAGCGCGATGAAGGGCGATGTGTCGCCGATGCTCCGGCTGTCCGACTTCGGCGCGGACCGCGAGCCGAACGGGACTTACTCCGCGAACTCCACGTTCGCCTTCAACGCCATCAACTGCCTGGACTATCCGATGTCTGCGGACCCGGCCGCGATGCGCGCCGAGGAACAGCGACTCCGGCAGGACTCCCCCACGCTGGGCTACTACTTCGCCTACGGCGGCACGAGCTGCCGGGACTGGCCCTACAAGAACACCCGCACGCCCGCGCCGGCAGAGTACAAGGGTTCCACCGAGATCGTGGTGGTGGGCACCACCGGGGACCCCGCCACGCCCGTCGAGTGGGCCAGCGCCCTGCGCAAGCAGCTGGGCACGGCGTCGCTGCTGACCTGGAAGGGCGAGGGCCACACCGCCTACGGACGCTCCAACAGCTGCATTGGGAATGCGGTGGACGGGTACCTCGTGGACGGCAAGACGCCGGCGGACAACACCGTCTGCTGATCCCTGTGGGGCTCCCGCGCGGCTCATTTTGACCCGGGCGCGGGGACTCCATTACAGTTATCTCTTGCATGATCCGCCCGGTTCGCCGGGGTTTCACGCGGTTGCTTCCTTAGCTCAGTTGGTAGAGCGTCTCACTCGTAATGAGAAGGTCGCCAGTTCGATTCTGGCAGGAAGCTCGAAGAGAACCCCCTGGAAAACAATTTTTCTGGGGGTTTTTCGTCTGCTTACGGACAAGCGGGAAATTTTATGAATTCCCTGCTTTTTCTTTTATTTCCCCACGTGTGGGCCGCCGGGGTGAGGTCAATACCAGTTGTTGGGCGTCTCATGGTCCCAGGCCCCGCAGGGAGAGCCGTAACGGCCCGCGATGTAGCCGAGCCCCCAATCAATCTGGGTGCGGTAATTGGTCAGCCAGTCGGATCCGGTGGACGAGTACTTCTCCGGAGGGAGGGCTTGCGCAACGCCGTAGGCGCCGCTGGAGGGGTTGGTGGCGTTGGTCATCCAGCTCGACTCCTGGTTCCACAGCTTGAGCAGGCAGGTCATCTGGGCCCCGCCCCAGCCGTGGGAGCTCAGCTGGGCCGAGGCGTACGCCTGCGCGCCGCCAGGATCGTTGGCGGCACCACCGGGGATGTCGGGCATCACGACGTCGGCCGGGGGACGCGGGGGCGCGGGCGCAGAGGCGGCTGCAGCCGCGGCCGCAGCCGCGGCCGCAGCAGAGGCCGCAGCAGAGGCCGCCGCGGCAGCAGCCGCTGCGCGCTGGCGGGCCTCCTGTTGCGCCTCGTAGGCTGCCTGGGCTTCTACGCCGGCGCGGTAGTTCTGTTCGACGGTTGCGCTGGTGTCCTTCAGGGCCGCCAGCTGTGCGGTGAGGGTGCCGCTGTATTTCTTTTCCTCGTCCACCTTCTGCTGGGTCGCTCGTTGGGCGTCCTGTGCGGCGCCAAGTTTCGTCTGGGCTTCGCCGGTAAGCCGCTGGTTTTCGGCCTGCTCCACCGCCTGCTGCTCGTCCAAGGACGAGGCAACTGCCTCCGCGGCACGCGCACTGTTGTAGATGTCGGTGGTCCGCTGGGCGACGATCTGCATGACGTCCAGCTTCTGCAGCCCGTCCCTGCTCTGCAGAGTATCCATCACCGCGAAGGGTCCCAGGTTGGCACCCCCGGTCATGTAGTCCTGGGCTGCGAGGTTCCCTGTTTGCCGCCTGAGTTTCACCACCGTGGCATGGGCCGTGTCGGTCTTCTCTTTCAGCGCGGCCAGTTTCGCTGTTGAGGCATCAAGGTTGTTGTGTGCCAGGGCGTAGGCCAGGCCCGCTGTGACCGCCGCTGCGCCGAGTGAGGAGGCCTGCTGCTCCAGGCCGTCCAGAAGGTCGTTAATCGTCTGGATCTCGACGGTCTTTGCGTCGGCATTGTCTTTGGCGGCCTGGACGTCGGCCCACGACGGGTAGCCGGACGGTGGAGTGTCATCCGCACTGGCCCTCGGCACAGCAGTTACGGCCAGCAGCGCCACGGTCGTCAACGCCGCGCAGACTTTGCCGAGAGGAACTTTCAACGTGAACCTGAGCATATCCAGCAGAGCCTACTCGATGGTGCTGTGCGGTTCCCGCGGGGGCGGCGGATCGACGACGACGGCCGCCGTGGCCGGTCGAATTCAAAAAGCTAACCGGGAGATTGCTTTCAGTTGGCGCCCAGCCTCGGCTCGTACAGTCGTTGTGGGCCGGAAATGTACCCCGGCCCACGACGATTCGAAAGCGGAAGGAAACAGGTAGCAATGCCGACAACCCCCTCATTGAAGACCCGTCTCGGCGTGGGAGCAGCAGCGGTCCTCGCCGCCGGCGCCATGGCCGCCGTGGGCGTCAGTGCCGCCTCAGCATCCCCTTCAACCCCGTCCCCCTCGGCGACGTCGACGGCGGCGCCGTCGGCCGAAGCCAAAGCCGGAGCCCACACCGGGCTGAGCGGCATCGGCGCTTTCCTGCAGCTCAAGGCGGACAGCCCGCAGGCAGCAGGCGATCGTGCCGCAAAGGCGGCGACGGCCCTGGTGAACCACCCGCAGGTGTTCGCCAAGCTCCCCGCCGCCCTGCAAGCGGACGTGAAGACCCTCAAGGACGCCCCCGCGGCTGACCGGGTGAAAGACGCCTACAAGATCAAGACGACTGCCCTGTCCGGCGGATACGGTGCCGAGATCCAGAAGCGCGCCGAGAATCTGGCCAAGACCGCGACAGAGACCGCGGGCCTGCGTCAGGAGCTGCGGACCGCGTTCAGCTCGGCCAACCCGGGCGCCGGACTGCAGAAGGTCGCCGACCAGCTCATCAGCCACCCGAAGCTTCTCGCGAAGCTCCCGGCCAACCTGCAGTCTGACCTGAAGACCCTCAAGGCGGCAGCGCCAGCCGACCTGGACACCCAGGCCAACAAGATCAAGGACACCGCGCTGAATGGCGGATACGGTGCCCAAATCCAGAAGGTTGCCCAGGCGCTTGGAAAGAAGGCCGCCGCAGCGGCTCCCGCCGCGTAACAGGCACACCCTCTATCCCGGCAAAGGCCGGGCAGCCCTTGTGGTTGCCCGGCCTTTTGCTTGCCTCGAGCAGGTGAGAATGGCGACGACAGCCGCACACATCATCGCGCCTTTCCCGCGAAGGCGCCGTTCCTGCCGCACGTCATGGACATCGGGCTGGGTCTGGTGCACATCTCCCCCGCCGGCATCGTCACAGGCGCTCTTTTCACCGCTGGGGCCGCGTTGGCCGGCAACGCGAGGGCTACGTCAGCCTCGCTGCCGACCCGGCCGACAAACGCGCCAAGATTGTGACGCTGACGGCCGCGGGGAGCGCCGCCGTTGACCTCTCGCGGCAAATCATCGCAGACACGGAAGATCGCTGGTCCGCAGCACTGGGTCCGGAACGCTATCGCGACCTGCGTCGAGCCCTACTCGAAATAGCTTCGCTTCCCAGGGAGCCGGGAAATCACCCCGCATCGTAGTGATCGAATCGCTAACGCGCCAATCGCTTTCCGGTCTCGCTCCCACGGCCCAAGCCTGACGCCGGTCAACACGGAATCGCTGGTGGAGTCCTGTTGGCAGATGGCTAAGGACCCGGGTACGGCTAGGGGCGGCCAGATAGTCCGACCGCCCCTGGGGTGGGACTACTTGGTGTTCAGCACGTTCCAAAGGATCAGGTCGTGCGCGTGGCGCGCTTTGTCGTCGCCGCGGAAGTCGGCTTCCTTGATGCTGCCGCCGGTGTCGATGCCAATGCTGGAGGTCGATGCGAATCGGCCCATCATCGACTTGTTGGACAGCATGGAGACTGACCGAATGTTCCTGTAGGGCACGGACACGATCGCGAGCTTGTTGCCGACGAAGCTCTTGTCCTGAAGGATGACCCGCATGTTTGTGATGCCGACGAAGCCCGTACCGATGCCGATACAGTCGTAGACGGCATAGACAGTTTCGCCTTGGAGCAGGCCTGCATTGATCTGTGCAAGCTGTTCGGCCCTGTCGTGGATGATTTCAGTCAAGATGTCCCCCTGGTTTGATATCGATACTGCGGTGTTCAGTCACGGAGCGGGACGCCCTGCGCGTCGACGCGGAATTGGGCAGCGCCGGCGATGATCATGATGCCCTCCACGACACCCCACAAGGCGACGAGGCCGAAGGTGAAGGCGCCCAGCACGATGGTAAGGACGAGCTGGATAACCGCGATCTTAGTGAAGCCCAGGTAGAAGCGGTGGATGCCCAGCCCGCCCAGGAAGATGCCAAGGAGCCCGGCGACGAGTTTGGACTTCGGCTGGGGGTAGCCGTAGGCCGGGTTCGGCATCGGCGGCTGGGCCGGGTACTGGACGTGCTGCTGGGGCGCCTGGGGGTATCCCTGGTACTGGGGCTGCCCTGCGTACGGCTGCTGCGGTGCGGCCAAGTAGCCGGGCTGCTGCGGTGCGGCCGAGTAACCCGGTTGCTGCGGTGCCGCCGAGTAGCCCTGGTACTGGGACTGCCCGGCGTACGGCTGCGCGGGGTCCGCGTATCCCTGCGACTGCGCCTGGTAGGGCTGTTGCGCCTGGGGTCCGGCCGGGTACTGCTGGCCTGGGAACGAAGGAGCCGCCGACGGCTGGAAGCCTTCCGGAGGGACGGCTTTGGGGTCTGGATGAGGCTGGGTCACGGTGGTGCCTTTCGGTGAGGTGATGATGCAGCCCACGACGCCGGGCGGCAGCACCGTCAACGACGGCTCCCCCAAGAATCCATGTGCCGTCATCATTCTGACTGAACAAATCTGTTTATGGCGAAACCACACGCTGAGCGCCCGTCAGCACAACTATTGGCCGTTTACACGCTATTGGCCATTGACACGAGCGACCGGCGCGGACGTTTAATGGAAGTGGTCCTGTTTCGGACGACACCCACGGCAGGACATCGCGGCCATTGATGACCGAGCCATTGTGGCCTTGTAGACCGAGGCCCTCCCGACCGCCGGCGACAGATTCCGGTGGAACATCTACACATCGCATTCCGTTTACGTACCTCCCCTGAGACGCGCCCTGATTTCCAGTGGACCGACCAGGCCGGCAGGTCATCTTGGTGCGGATCGAGTGAGGACGTGGACCATCAATGAAGGAATACCCATGAATACGATTACCCGCGTGATCGGAACAGCCGCCATGACAGCTGCTTTGGGTCTGGGCGTCAGCGCCCTCCCCGCCAGCGCGGCGGCTCCGGCTTCTGCCAGCGTGTCATCCAACCAAAACTGGTCGGACCACAATAACGACCACAGAAGGTGTGACCGCGGCGACAGGTGGGACAGCAGCCACTGGAACTGGTGGGACCGCTGCGACAACCGGGACCACCGGTTTGACCACCGATTTGACCACCGCTGGTGATGCGCGCACCCTGCCTCTAGCTGACTGAGGTCGAGTGGATGTCAGCGGGCCGGCGGAAGGATTTTCCTGTCCGGCCCGCTGGCATTCGTGTCCTGGCGGCGTCTCTCAGCCGAGTCCGGTCCGACCACTCCTAGAATGGCCGCATGGACCCCATCACCCCGGAGTACACACGCCTGCGCAGCGCCATCACCGCGCACCTGAACGCTCATGACCTCAGTGGCCTCATGGACCACGGCGCGCCGACCACGGAGTACGACCCGGAGATGGAGGACTTTGCGGCGCTGATAACCGCCGGCCAGACCATCACCGCGGAAGTCGTAGCCACTGTCTGGCACAAATGGTTCGGTGACACCCGGGGCGACACCACCACTGAGCCGGAGGTGCCCACTCCCGCAATGGCGGCCCTGGCCGCTGACCTGCAGGACGTCCAGCGCGGGTTCGTACAGTACTGATTACCGAAACGGGGATTGAGCAATGACGCTCGTTGGCTGGAACCCGCTGGTGCCGGTGCCCGTCGTCTTCGTCGCGGCCTTCATCGTGCTGGCCGTTCGCTCTGTTCGACGGGCCAGGCAGCGAAACCGCGGAAGTTCGGAACCTGGTTAGCCTTCGTCGCAGAGCAGGTGGTACCAGCTGTCGGCGAGCACATCGAGTGCATGGTCGCGGTTTGGCTCGAACTTGCGCCGCGTCCAGAGCGTCGCAACGTAGTCGAGCTGAGTGAAGGCAAGCGTTCCGCGGATGTGGTGCGTCTCCTCGGCGAAGCGGCCAGCCTGCTGCAGGCCGCGGACGATATCCGAGATGACTTCCTCGTGCCAGCCCTCGACCAACGCCCGCACCTCACGATCGACAGCGGCGGCCTCGTCGAGCACGTCGAGGTAGGGGCGGAACACCGGCCAGAGCGCGGCACGCGACTCGAGCCACGCGAGAATGCCGGGCAGCTTGCCGTCCCGCACCACGTCGACGAGTTCGGTTGCGGTCGAGGTCCGGTCCGGGCCATCCGCGCGGTCCAGCACGGCGTTGACGCGGGCCATGAAGTCCCTCATCAAATCGCTGCGTGAGGGATAGTACGCGTAGAAGGTCACGCGGGTGGTGCCCGCTGCCGCGGCGATCTCGTCGATCGTCGTCGCGGCGTAACCCTTTTCGGTGAATAGCTCGAGCGCCCGCTCGACAATCATGTCGCGGGTCAACTGCTTCTGGGCTTCTCGCAGTGACGACATGGGTCAATCCTAACGGTGGGGTGCGGAATCTGTTCAAAAGGAAAAGAATGGTGCACTGGCCGGCGCCGACCCCGGAACGCTCCGGGCCGGCGCCGGCCAGCTGAAAAGCGGTCGGGCCGTCCTACGCGGCCAGTCGCAGGGCGGCGACCGGGCAGACCCTGACCGCCGCCTCCGCAGCGACCAGGTTGAGCCCGTCCACCTCCGGGACATCGATTACGAGTTCGCCGTCGTCGTCGAGGTGCATGAGCTTGGGCGCCGCCTCCTCGCAGAGTCCGTGTCCCTCGCAGCGCGGCCGGTCGAGTTCGATCCTCACGCGGCCACGACCTTTACCACTTGAAGCTCGTCGAAGCTGCGGGTCATGTTGCTCGGCACCCGGACCTCATCGGAGATGGTCAAGGATTCAACCCTGCGGGCCAGCGCCTCGATGATCGCATGCGCTTCAAGCTTTGCCAGCCCCTGGCCAGCGCAGCCGTGCGGTCCGTAGCCAAAGGCGAGGTGGTCCACCGGGTTGCGCAGCACATCAAAGGTGTCGGGATTCTCGTAGTGCCGCGGATCCCGGTTGCCGGCGCCAAAGAGGATGCCAACCTGCGCGCCTGCAGGAATCGTGACCCCGTCGATTTCCACATCACGCGTTGCTTTGCGGCCCCAGACGTGGATCGGCGCCCAGTAGCGCAGCACCTCCGCGAAGGCCGCAGGGACGAGCGCGGGGTTCTCACGGACCAGCTTGAACTGTTCGGGGTGGTGGCCAAACAGGGCGATGATGTTCCCGATGGAGGCGATCGTTGTGTCCACGCCCGCGCCCAGATACTGGTGGATGATGTGTCCGGCAGTGCCTTGGGGGATGTCACCCCGTGTTTCGGCGTCGAAGATTCCGCGGCCGATGGAGCCGGGAGTGAGGTCCTCTGCGGTAACCGACGAACACCAGCCGTAGAGCTCGCCGGCGATCGGGAAGTTCTCCTGCGTGCGCTGGTTCAGCGGACCGAGGACCTGCATCGCCGCCTGGCCCCAGCGCAGCATGTTGTCCTTGACGTGTCCCTGAAAGCCAATGAGGTCGGCAACGATTTCGATTGGGAAAGCGCGGGCCAGGGAATCGATGGCCTCAAAGCTGCCGCTGGCGGCGAGTTCGGCGACTCGCTTGTCCGCCTTCTCGTCAATGACAACTTTCAGGCCGCGCAGGGCGCGGGGCGTCAGGTTTTCTGAGAGCGTCGCGCGCAGCTGGGTGTGGACGGGCGGGTCGGAAGCAAGCGAGGTGCCCTGCAACGCCTCGTTCACCATCGGGTTGAAGCCGATGCTGGTGGACGAGAAGGATTCCGGATCACCGAGGGCGTCGCGGATGATGTCGTAGCGCGTCAGGACATAGAGGTCGTTCTTGGGCAGGTAGACCACGTCGGCCTGCTCGCGCAGCGCGGCGTAGGTGGGGTAGGGGTCGACGAGGATGTTGTCATCCCAGATGTCGATGTCTGATTCGGTGGGTACAGCCATGGTGCTCTCCTTGCGGAACGGTGGTGGTTGGTGAAACGAGGGCCGTCGGTCAGACGACCGCTTCTGCGTTGGCCTCGGTGGTCTCGGCGACGTCGTCCGGGGTGGGTGCCGAGGAACGTGCAGAGATGAAGAGCGTGAGGATGGCGGAGATCGTCGCCGCGATGCCGGCGACGAGGTAGACCGTTTGGAAGCCCTGGCCGAGGGAGGCTCCCGCCGCGCCCTGGATCTGCTGCTGCGCGGCGGTGAGGGCCTGGACCATGCCGTTGACGGCCTGGGCGGGGGCTCCGCCGGCCGCTGCCTGGCCGCTGAACTGCGCGATCACGCCATCCCAGCCGGAGAGGAATCCCAGCGGCGGCACCTGGGAGAGACCGGCGACGGCGTTGGCGGGCAGTCCCGCGCCGCCGAGGATCCCGCCGAGCGGGCCCGCAAAGAGCGAGGCGCCGACGCCGAACGCGATGGCTGAGCCGACCACCGGACCGAGGGCGAAGCCAAGGTCCCGCAGCAGGTTCGTCGTCGCGGAGGCCATGCCGATGTGCTGGGGCGGGACGGTATTGATTGCCACCGCGGTGACGGAGCCAACGGTGAGCGCGAATCCGATGCCCAGCAACAGCAGCGGCGGAATGAATGCCGTCCACGGCGTCCCGCCGAAGGCCTCCGGCGTGCCCAGGGAAAACGTCGAGAGCCAGAATCCGGAGACGGCCATGAGGGCGAAGCCCGAGGTGAGCACCCAGCGCGGTGCCACGTGGTGGATGAGCCAGCCCACCACCGGGATGAAGGCGAATGCGGGGCCCTGGATGAAGACGAACAGCACGCCGACCTTCCAGGTCTCGGCCAGGGCAAGGCCGCCGACGGAGACACTGGTGCTGAAGCAGATGGCAAGGAACGCGAACATGCCGGTGACTGCGACGATGCCGGTGATGGAGTAGGCGCTGTTCTTGAACAGGGAGAGGTGGATGAGCGGCTGTTTGGTGCGCATTTCGATGACGACGAAGGCGACCAGGAGGATGCCGCCGACGACGTAGCCCGCCAGGACCTCCCAGGAGCCGAAGCCCGCATCGACGGCCTGGACGGTCGCGAAGAGCACTGCGATGAGGCCGAGCGCGAGGGTGAATTGGCCGGGCAGGTCAAGCTTGCGTCCCTGGGACGCAGCGGAGTCCTTCGCCCGGAGCGCAACGAGGAGGACGACGACGGCGATGGCCGCCGCAACGAGGTAGGCCACCCGCCAGCCGCTGAACACGTTCGGCGCGCCGGGCCCGGCGCCCGGCACCGTGAACAACTGCGCGGTGAGTCCGGCGAGCACCGGCGAAATGACCGCGCCGAGCGAGAGGAATCCGGCCCAGGTGGCGATGACCCGGGCGCGCTGCCGGTGGTCCGGGGTGATCGCTGCAATCATGGACAGCGAGATGGGAAAGAGGATGCCCGCCGCGATGCCGCCGACGGCCTGCGCGAAGATCATCATCTCGGTCGTCTGCGCCAGGGCAACCAGGACGGAGCCGACAACGCTCAACGCCGCTCCGGCGTAGAGCAGTTTTTTACGTCCCAACAGGTCACCCAGGAGCCCCCAGCTGAGCTCGAACACCACGATGCCCATCAGGAACATGCCCGCGATCCAGGTCAGGCCGGCGCCCGAGGTGTGGAATTCCGCGGCGAAGGTGCCGGTGAGAGCGCCCGGAAGGGCGTTGGTGATCTGCGCGAGTGTCACCGCGCTGTAGGCGGCCACGAACGTCGCTCGTACTGAGCCTCTGCTCGACACCGTGATGGTCTGACTCATCAATGAAACTCCTTTGTTTCCGGTCGACTCTCGGGCACTGCGCGATAGACCGACCCATTTGTCTTCAAATACCCCGCGGGCCCCAACATTGATGCGGCCTCTAATGAGACAGTGTGACCGCAACCTTTACACCGTGTCAACAGATTTTATGATCTGGGTAACATTCGGGCGGCCTGCATTGAGTCCCGGCGGCGCCTTGTGGCGGAGGTTCGGGCTCCCCTTGTCAATCCCGGCCGTGTCCGCGAACCTTGGGAAATGGACCGGCCCGAGCGCGAGGTGACCGCCCCCTCCGGGCCGGGCGGGCCCGCTGCCCCGGCCCCGGGAAAGGGCCGGCAGCCGTGGGGCACGGTGGTGGGCTTCGGGCTGGTCAGCCTGGCCACCGATCTGGTCTCCGACGGCGCCCGTCCGCTCGCCGGGCCCCTGCTGGCCCAACTTGGTGCGTCCGCCCTGCTGGTCGGGCTCGTCACCGGCGCGGCCGAGGCCGCCGCGCAGGGCCTCCGCCTGATCTTCGGGCCCTGGGCGGACCGCACGCGCAAGTACTGGACCTTCACGATTGTGGGCTACGTCCTGACGGCCGTGTGCGTGCCCCTGCTGGCTTTCGCCCCGGCCGCGGGCGCCGTCGGGCTGTCCCTCGCCTCGGTGCTGATCATCGGGGACCGCGTCGGCAAGGCCGTGCGGAGTCCGGCCAAGACCGTGCTGCTGGCCTCCGTGGCCAAACGCGTCGGCCGCGGCCGCGGCTTCGCCGTGCACAAGTCCCTGGACCTCACCGGAGCGTTGCTCGGACCGGTCATCGTCGCTGCCGTGCTGGCGGCCACCGGGGTCCTGTCGGCAGCGTTCGCCGTCCTGGCCGTCCCTGCCGCAATGGCCCTGGCGCTGTTGCTCTGGCTGCGCCGCCGGGTGGCCGAGCCGGGCGGAGTGCCAGACCCGGGGCTGGCCCCCGAACCGGGCGCAGAACAGCGCGCCCCCGGCGCGGAGGACGCGGCCGGCAGCCCGCCGTCGTTGTTCTCGGGGGTCTTCGTGCTCTTTGCGGTGTGCGCGTTCTTCTGGAGCGCGGGCCTGGTGGCGTTCGGCGTCATCGCCTACCACCTGACCACCGCGGCGGCGGTTCCGGTGCCGGCGGTGCCGCTGCTCTATGCCGCGGCGATGGGCGCGGCGGCGATCGGCGCCCTGGGCAGCGGCATCCTGTACGACCGGATGGGCCCGGCCGTGCTGCTGGCCCTGCCCGTGTTGATCGCCGCCGTTCCCGTGCTGGCGTTTTCCAACGGCATTGTCCTGGTGCTGGCGGGCGTGGCCATCTGGGGAGCCGCCACCGGGATCCAGGACTCCACCGTCAAGGCGCTCGTCGCTGACCTCGTCCCGGAAGCACGGCAGGGGTCAGCGTATGGCGTCTTTGCCGCGTTCGAAGGAGCCGGCGCGCTGGCCGCGGGGGCACTCTACGGCGCCCTCTACGATGCGCGTCCCGCACTGATCGCGGCGGTCGCCGGACTGCAGGTGGCCGCCCTGGTGCTGTTACTCCTGACCTTGCGCCGAGCTAGCGGCTCCAAACGGAGGAAGCACCGGAGTGCCCCGTGATGACGCTCTGGTAGACGAAGAAGGCCCCGGCTATGGCTCCGGCCACCAGCAGGACGACCCGCAGGACCCGGTTTTCGCGAAGGCTCCCGAGGAAGGTGAAGCGCCGGCCGATCGGTTCGAAGGTGGCGACGATCATGGCCGCGACAACCACGAAGAAGATGACCGAGACGAACTTCAGCACGTCCCCCTGCTGGGCGTGCGCCCGGACCATTGCCGTCGCCGGACGGGCTTGTTGCAGCTGCTCCCCGGCCTGCGCGGTCACCAACGAGATCGGAACCAGCACAAGGGCGAGAACGCCCAGCGACCAGGCCAAGTACCGGCGCCAGCGGGCCGCCACCGCGTAGACAATGGCCGCGAGGCCGGCGATCGGGCCCAGCACCACGACCGCGTGGACCAGGAGGATATGGGCCGGGAGTCCGGCTATTAGAATCACGTGGGCTCTCCTACGGTGGACGTGTGCTGCGCACCCCCGGGGTGAGGGGCCGGAGCTTCTATGATTCTTGCATGGCAACGGATGAGCTGGCGGGCATCGCGGCGCAACTCTATGCGCTGCCGTTCGACGACTTCGTCGCGGGCCGCACGGCCGCGGCCAAGGAGCTGCTCGCGGTCTCGCCCGCGACGCCGGAACTGCGTTACCGCGCGGCGGAAGTGCGGTCCCTGCCCAAGCCGTCGGTGAGTGCCTGGGCCGTCAACATGCTCGCCCGGCAGCGGCCCGAAACGTTGCGCGACCTGGCCGAGCTGGGCCTCGCCATGCGCAAGGCGCAGACCGCCCTGGACGCCGCCACGCTCCGCAGCCTCGCCCGGGAGCGGAGGACGCTGCTGGCCGGCACGGTCGCGGAAGCTGGCGTCGTGGCGGAGCGGCAGGGCCGGAAGATCAGCAGCTCGATCGCGGCGGAGGTGGAACAGACCCTGCGTGCGGCCACGGCCGACGAGGGCGCGGCCGACGCGGTCCGCAGCGGGCGGCTGCTCCGGGCGCTTTCCGCCGACGGCGTCGACGTCGTCGACCTCGCCGGCGCGGTCGCCGTTCCGGAAGCCCCTGCCGCGCAGCCGATCGGGGGCTCGACGGCGGGCACGCCCCCGGCACCGGGCAAGCCACGGCTGCAGGCTGTCCGGCAGGAACGTCCGGCACCCAGCCCCACTGCGAGGGAGCGGGCCAAGGCTGCGCTGCAGCAGGCCTCCGAGGCCGCCCGGTCCAGCGCTGCAGAGGCTCAGCACGCGGCCGGCGAGCTGAGCGAAGCAGAGGACGAGGTGTCCGCGCTTGCCGAGGAAGAACGCAGGCTCAAGGAGGAGCTGGCACGTGCGGAGGCCGGGCTGAGGCAGGCCCGCAAACGCCTGGAGCTGGCCTCCGCCGCCGCGCAGCAGGCCGCACGCGCAGCGGACAAGGACCGCCGCCGGGAAGACCTGGCCCGCGAACGGGTACTGCGACTGGGCAACACGCCGACCCGCTGACCGCATCGTGTCAGAGGCCGGTTGCAGACTTAAGCCATGGAACAGCATCAGGAGTTCACAGCAGTCAGTCGGCCGGCAGCCCAGCAGTGGGAAGTAACGTATCTGGACACGGACTGCGGCCGGGTCCGCACCGAGGCGTTTGAAGACGCTGCGGAAGCCGAGCGCTTCGCCAGCCGCCAGGTCAGGGACGAAGACGGCTGGGCCATGATCGACCCCGTGAGACCGCGGCAGGCGCGGGCGGCCGCCTAGCCGGCCGCCGCGACAGGGCCCCACCCAACGGTGGAAGCCCTGTCACAAAACGGCTCAGGCGAAGTCGGACACCGCGGGGTCCGGGCCGATGCGGCCAGCGCCTTCAGCGCTGCGGTCCAGGCCGTTGATGGCCTGAACGTCGGTCGCGTCGAGGTTGACTTCCAGGGCCGCATAGTTCTCGCGGATCCGCGACTCGGTCACGGACTTGGGGATCACCACATTCCCGATCTCGAGGTGCCAGGCGATGACCACCTGCGCCGGCGTGGCATTGTGCTTGGCCGCGATCTGGGCGATGACCGGGCTCTCCAGTAGCTCGCCGCCCTGGCCCAGCGGAGACCAGGCTTCGGTGAGAATGCCCTTGGAGGCGTTGAATTCGCGCAGCTCCGCCTGGCTGAAGAACGGGTGCAGCTCGATCTGGTGGATGGCCGGGATGACGCCGGTTTCGTCAATCAGGCGCTGCAGCCCCTCCTTGCTGAAGTTGGAGACGCCGATCGTCTTCACCCGGCTCTGCTTCTGGAGCTCGATCAGCGCCTTCCAGGTGTCCACGTACTTTTCCTGCTTCGGCTGCATCCAGTGGATCAGGTACAGGTCCAGGGTCTCGAGGCCCAGCCGCTCCATGGATTCCTCGAAGGCCTTGAGGGTCGACTCGTAGCCCTGGTCCGCGTTCCACAGCTTGGTGGTGATGAAGATTTCCTCCGGCTTGAGGCCGGAGCGCTCGATCGCGCGGCCCACCCCGGCTTCGTTTCCGTAGATCCTCGCGGTGTCGATGTGACGGAAGCCGGCCTCGAACGCCTGGCCAACCACCTTCTCTGCGACGTCGTCCTCGACCTGCCATACACCGTAGCCGAGCTGCGGGATCGTGTTGCCGTCATTGAATTTCAGTTCAGGAGAAAAAGTCATCCGCCTATCCTGCCAACCGAACGCCCGCCCGGCGAGTGTTTTGGCGAAGCTAAGCTAGGCGCTTAACCCGGAATATCCGCCGTTCCCTGGGCGCTCCGCGTGCCCGCCGCAGGGGCCGGCCGCGGGAGGCCCGAGCGTGGCGCGGGGGCGTCAGCCTTGCGCGGCTGCCTCGGCGAGCCGCCGTTCGGCGTCGTCGATGTGCTCCACGACGGACTCCGCGCGGCGCCGCACGGACGCTGCGCCCGCCGGCACCGGCCCGACGGCGAGGCGGAGCATCGCCGCCGCTTCCGCCGTCATGGCGAGCGAGTTGCCCGCCGTCGAGAGCGAGCGGTGCACGCCGGCGAGGGCACCCGGGATGTCCAGGCCGTCGCTGGGTGAGCGGCGCTGCGCTTCCATGCAGATCTGCCGGACCCGGCCGGCCAGGACGGCCAGTTCGTTGGCGATCTCCACCAGTTCCGCGTACAGCGCCTCGTCCTCGACGCCTTCGAGCACCTGGTGGTACCGGTCCAGGCCCCGGATGAATCGGTCGTGGGCGCGACGCCAGAGGCCCTTGCCGAGTTCGGCGTCGTCCTTGCGTCCCTGCCGCGCGGCGCTGAAGAAGCCCAAAGGTGTCCTAGAGGTACTGGCCGGGACCGTGGTCCGGATCGGCGGGTTTGGCGGGTTGCGAGGGATCCGCCCCGGGCTCCGGCTCGGCGGCACGCTGGGGCTCGCCGTTTTCGCCGATGATGACGCCGGGCGCAATCATGGTGCCGGGCGGCAATTGGCGGAGCTGCAGTTGAGCGGCCGAGTGCTCGCGTGCGGCGTGCTGGGCCGCGATGGCGGTCTGGATGCCGTGGAACAGTCCTTCCAGCCAGCCGACCAGCTGGGCCTGCGCGATGCGCAACTCGGCGTCCGAGGGGATGCCGTCCTCGGGGAACGGCAGATGGATCCGTTCGAGCTCCTGGACCAGCTCCGGCGCCAGTCCGTCTTCGAGTTCCTTGATCGAGCGTTCATGGATTTCGGCCAACCGGGCCCGGGCCGCGTCGTCGAGCGGAGCGGACTTCACCTCGTCCAGCAGCTGCTTCAGCATGGTGCCGATCCGCATCACCTTGGCGGGCTGGTCGACCAGGTCCTGGAGGTGGCTTGACCTGCTGCGCGGGGCCGTGTCCCGGGAATCGGCCAGGCGCGGGCCTAGCCTGCCGGCGCCTGCGTCGCCAGCGGGCCCGTCCTGCGCGGCCGCGGGAGTAGTGATGCCCTCCAACGGGGTGCCGTCCGTCTGCGTGCCGCCCATCGCTGTGCCGTCGCCGGACTGAGTATCGATCGGATCGCTCATGGCTTCATACTCTCACGCGCCGGAGGGGAGGGCAGGAGTGCATGACGCCGCTGTGCACCCGGGCAGATCACCGTCGCGCAGGATGAGGCCAGGATGGTGCTGCGGGCTGATAATCGGGGCATGAGCGCGTCCACGGACCCCATCGCAGCGTTTGCCGCGTACTACTCGCTGGCGGCGGTCGCTGGCGCCATCGCTCTTGTTGTCTCGCTTCATTTTCTCGAACCGGAATTCGACCCCTCCTGGCGGATGCTCAGCGAGTACTCGTTAGGGAAGTTCGGGGTGATCATGCGCATTGCCTTCGTCCTGGGCGGAACTGGCATCGTTGCCTGCGGTGTTGCCTTATGGAAGCCCGCCGGGCTGCTGTCATTGGGGCTTCCCCTGGTCGCACTGGGGCCGATCGGGGCGGCCTTCGTCGACACAGTCCCCGTCACCACGCCACGGTCCCAGATCACGACCCGCAGCAAGATCCATGCGGCGTTCGGCTCCCTCTTCATCCTCGGATTTCCCATCGCCGCGAGCTGTGCCGGGGCCGGCGCCGCCGCGCATTCGGTCAGTGGACAACTTCTCGCGTGGACGGCCATCATTCCCTGGGCGGGGCTTCTTTGGTTCCTCGGCGTGACCACCCGTCTCGGAAAGCCTGACGCCGTCGGCAGCCCCGAGCTGGCCATAGGCTGGCCGAACCGTATCAACATGCTGGCGTATCTGGCCTGGGTGGCGCTGGCTGGTGTGCTGACGCTGGTCCAGGTCCTTTGACGTCTTGGGCACGAGGGACAGGTGTGCCCGGTTGTCGGCTGCAAACGCAGAGGGCACCGTCGGGAACTAGTGTTCCCAACGGCGCCCTCTGCGCGACGACAGACCGCCGCGCAGTGCTCTGGCGGCCGCTATCCTTGACCGGCGCCGCGGCTTAGCAGCAGCGGCTTTGCGGGTTCTTATCCTGGCGGTCCGTGTGGTCCCGCCAGAAGTCCCGCTCAGACATCGGCGGCTCGTCGTGGCCCGAGGCCTGATGGTGCTCCAGGTACTTCTTGTAGGCATCGGCTCCGAGGACGCCGCCGAAGTACTCGGCGAAGCCCCGGAATCCCGCTAAGAGCGCGTTCATGGCAGCAGCCCTCAGTGCCTGGCGGAGTGTTCGAGCGGCTGGTCTGCGGGCAGCTGCTTCCATTCCGCGCCGAGCTCGCGTTCGGCCGCCGTGGGGATCAGCCCGGCCGGCGCGAAGATGCGGGACGGCTGCGCCGGATCCTCGAATTCCACGTTGACGATGCCGGCGGAGGCGTTGCGGAACGCCTTCGCGGTGGCGATCAGCGCCGCGATGATGACGATGATGCTCAGCACCACAAAGATCACCGAGAGCCAGCCCTGGATCATCGTGTTGCGGACCACGGCCTCCATCGCAGCTTGCGTCTTAGCCGTGCCGAAGGAGGTCTTTCCGTCGGCCAGCGCCTTGGCAAACGCGGCATTGTTGGCGAAGTATCCGACGGCGGGGACCGGCGAGAAGATCTTCTGGAAGCTCGCGGTGATGGTGACGACGGCCGCGAAGGCCAGGGGCAGCGCCACGATCCAGAGGTACTTGAAGCTGCCGCGCTTGGCGACGATGGCGAGGACCACCGAAAGGGCAATCGCTGCCAGCAGCTGGTTGGCGATGCCGAAGAGCGGGAACAGTGTGTTGATGCCGCCCAGGGGGTCGGTGACGCCCATCAGCAGCACGGCGCCCCACGCCGCAACCATGACGGCGGTGGCGAGCCAGGCTCCCGGCCGCCAGGAGTGGTTCTTGAACTTCGGGATGAAGTTGCCGATCGAGTCCTGCAGCATGAACCGTGCGACGCGGGTGCCGGCGTCGACCGCGGTCAGGATGAACAGCGCCTCGAACATGATGGCGAAGTGGTACCAGAACCCCATCATGGCGGTGCCGCCGATGAACTGCTGCATGATGTGGGCCAGGCCCACGGCCAGGGTGGGTGCGCCGCCGGAGCGGGAGACGATACTGGTCTCGCCGACGTCCTTGGCGGTCTGCGCGAGCTCACCCGGGGTGATGTTCACGCCGGCCAGGCCCAGGCTGTTGACCCACTGCGCCGCCGATTCGACGGTGCCGCCGGTCAGTGCGAGCGGGGCGTTCATGACGAAGTAGATGCCGCGGTCAATTGAGATCGCTGCAACGAGCGCCATGATGGCGACGAAGGATTCCATCAGCATGCCGCCGTAGCCGATGAAGCGGACCTGGCGTTCCTTCTCGATCAGCTTCGGCGTCGTGCCGGAGGAGATCAGGGCGTGGAAGCCGGAGAGGGCGCCGCAGGCGATGGTCACGAACAGGAAGGGGAAGATGGCGCCGGAGAAGACCGGGCCGTTGTCGCGGGAGGCGAACTCGCTGAACGCCGGGACGGTGATTTCGGGGCGGACCACGATGATGGCGAGGGCCAGCATCACGATCACGCCGATCTTCATGAAGGTGGAGAGGTAGTCGCGCGGTGCGAGCAGCAGCCAGACGGGCAGGATCGCCGCGATGAAGCCGTAGACGATGAGGCCCCAGGCGATCGTGACCTTGTCCAGGTGGAAGAACGCGGCGCCCCAGTCGGTGCTGGCGACGGCGCCGCCGCCGATGATGGCAGCCATCAGCAGCACAAAGCCGATAATGGAGACTTCCATGACCTTGCCGGGGCGGAGGTAGCGCAGGTAGACACCCATGAACAGGGCGATCGGGATGGTCATGCCGACGGAGAAGAC
Organism: Arthrobacter sp.; assembly: GCA_026393275.1. Taxonomy (GTDB): domain Bacteria; phylum Actinomycetota; class Actinomycetes; order Actinomycetales; family Micrococcaceae; genus Arthrobacter. The sequence goes on along the minus strand of JAPLAM010000060.1, from coordinate 150,208 downwards.
ACCCCAGGGGCTGTCGCCAAGCGCGTTGACGACGACTAGCGCCAGGATGGCGACGATGATCACCATGATCAGGAGGGTGGCGATGAGGGCAGCAGTGCCGCCGATCACGCCGAGTTCCTCGCGGGCCATTTGGCCGAGGGAACGGCCGCCGCGGCGCATGGAGAAGAAGAGGACCAGGTAGTCCTGCACGGCGCCGGCAAGGACGACGCCGATGATGATCCAGATGGTGCCGGGCAAGTAGCCCATCTGGGCCGCAATGACGGGGCCCACCAGCGGTCCGGCTCCGGCGATGGCGGCGAAGTGGTGGCCGAACAGGACGTTGCGGTCAGTCCGGACGTAGTCCTTGCCGTCAGCCTTGTATTCGGCCGGGGTGGCGCGGCGGTCGTTCGGCTTGGTGATGTACCGTTCGATCACCTTGGAGTAGAAGCGGTAGCCGATCAGGTAGGTGCAGACCGCGGCGAAAACGAACCAGATGGCGTTCACCGTCTCGCCGCGCACGATCGCGAGCATGAACCAGGCGACGCCGCCCAGCAGTGCGATTGCCACCCAGAGAGCGATTTTCGCGGGTGTCCATTTGCGGTCTTCCTCTTCGATGACGGCCGCGTCGACGGCCGTGGCCGGGAGCCCCGGAACCGGTGTTATCCCGTCGTCGGGTTGCGCGGTTTTGGTCCCGCTAGCTGGCGTCGTGCCCATGTTTCCTCCTTGAAAAACCCCATCTGACAGAACAGCAGTCAGATCTGTCCCATGGCACCCTACCAACGCGGCATCCGGTGGGGCGCGGCAAGTCAGCGTCGGGCGGCGACGGCGCGACGAGCGGCACGGTGGGCGCGGTGAACGGCGCCAGCCCGGCGCAAGAGGTCAGGCCGGGCCGGTCAGCTGCATCAGCCGCGCCTCGCAGAGGTCCAGCCAGCGGACCTCCGCCTCGGTCTGGAAGATGAGGGAATCCAAGACCAGGAGCTTGGCCATGTCCGCCGGGCGCGGGTTTACGGCGGCATCGCGACGGGACTTGGTGTATTCCTGCAGCGCCCGGATGGAGACGGCGCGCTGCGCCTGGATGAGTCCGCCGACGTCAACGGCGGGCAGTGTCAGCGCCAGGGCGAGCTTGATGGCGAGTTCGTTGCGCGGCGGGTTGGCGCGGCCCACGGGGGCCTGGAACCAGTCCCCAACCTCGGCCAGGCCAGCCGGAGTGATGCTGTAAATGATGTGGCCTTCGCCGTCGGCCCCGTCTTTTTGCACGAGGCCGTCGCGTTCGAGGCGGTCGAGAGTGGTGTAAACCTGCCCGATGTTGAGGGGCCAGGAGGAACCTGTGCGGTCTTCGAACTCGATCCGGAGTTGATACCCGTAGCGTGGGCGGTCCTGCAGCAGCGCGAGAAGGCTGTGGCGGATAGACATGGTGCTCCCGAGGGTAGCAGCACGACGGCATACACGCGCCCCAAGACGCGTGTATACCTCGTATGGAATTACAATATCGTCGTTTGTACTGCCCGACCACCCAAAATATGCCGATTAGCGTATGTGATGCGTCACACCCACTACGTGACAAGCAGGACTTTTCCCACGTGCTCGCCCGAGTCGAAGTAACGGTGCGCCGCCTGGACCTGGTCCAGCGGGAACGTCTTGGCCACGAGCGGACGGATCCGGCCGTCGGCCACCAGCGGCCAGACGGCGTCGCGGACGGCGGTCATGATCACGGCTTTCTCCTCCGCCGGGCGCGGACGGAGCGAGGTGGCGATGATCGCCGCACGCTTGCGCAGCAGCATGCCAAGGTCCAGTTCCGCTTTGGTGCCGCCCTGCAGGCCGATCACGACGAGCCGGCCATAGTCGGCGAGGGCGTCCACGTTCTGGCCGAGGTACTTGGCGCCGACGACGTCGAGGATCACGTCCGCCCCCTTGCCGCCGTTTTGGGCGCGCAGGCTCTCGGCAAAATCCTCCTCCGCGTAGTTGATGGCGATGTCCGCGCCGAGGAACGCTATCGCGGTACCGACCTTCTCCGCGGTGCCCGCGGTGGTGGCTACGCGCGCGCCGAGGGCCTTCGCCAGCTGGATGGCCATGGTTCCGATGCCGCCGGTGGCGCCGTGGATGAGGACCGTCTCCCCCGCCTGCAGCTGGGCGGTCATGACCAGGTTGGAGTAGACGGTGGCCGCCACTTCCGGCAGCGACGCGGCGGTGACCAGGTCCACGCCGTCGGGTATCCGCAGGACCTGCCCGGCCGGAACCGCCACCTGCCCGGCGTAGCCGCCGCCGGCGAGCAGCGCCACGACCTTGTCCCCGACGGAGAACGGCTTGGTGACGCCGGGGCCGAAGCCGGCGATCCGGCCGGACACTTCGAGGCCGGGGATATCGGAGGCGCCCGGGGGCGGAGGGTAGAACCCCCGGCGCTGCTGGACGTCTGCCCGGTTGAGACCGGCAGCGACCACGTCGATCAGCACCTCGCCCGGGCCCGGAACGGGCGGCGGTACTTCCCGGAGTTCCAGGACCTCCGGCCCGCCGGGCTCTGAGATGTAGACAGCCTTCATGGAGAACTCCCAATTCCTTACTGGTGCAGTGCGGGCGGGGCGCCTGCGGCACGCGGTGCGGGCAACGCCCTTTTCCAGAGTAGGTGGCCGACCCGTCGTCGTCTGCGAGCGCCGCCGCCTTTTTGTGGCTGCAGACCGGCTATGAAACACTACTCGTTAGGGAAGGTTGTCCGAGCGGCCGATGGAGCTGGTCTTGAAAACCAGTGTGCGGTAACCCCGTACCAAGAGTTCGAATCTCTTACCTTCCGCGGGAGCGCAGAGTTTGCGTGGTTTTGAGGCCGGTCGGGCCAATCGAAAGATTGGTCTGGCCGGCCTCACTCGTCTCTCCCGACCTGGGGTGTCCCACCTGAGGGGTTCCACGCGCGGAAAGTGCTCTATCGTGAAGTGGACGGCACGTGCCTCAGGTGCAGACGGCTGCACCCGCGCGACGCCAGCAGCGCATGGAATCGAGTCCATTGTGACGACTACCCCCACCGCACCCAAGGGCCCGGACCAGACGTCCCGCCCGGCTCCCGTGCCGAGGGGACACGTTGGCCGGATCGTGGCTGGATCATTGGCCACCGGATGCGTCGTTGCCCTGGTTCTGGCCGCCGCCCCGATCATCCCGGCCGAGGAGAGCCGCACTCTTGGCGCAGTCCTGTGCGGATTCGCGCTGGGCTGGGCGATGCTGGCCGTGCTCTCGGTACGGTTCACAGATCAGCCACAGCGTTGGGCCGCGGCCCCGGCAGTGTTCACGGGGGTGGGCGGTCTGCTCCTCGTGGGGTTCGGCGCCCCGGCGCAGGCAGTCCTCAACTGGATCTGGCCTCCCGCCCTGCTGGCATTGGCCGTCTGGATGATCATCCGCACCCGCCGGCAACTTCGCAGCCGGAGCGGGCGCTGGCCGGCCTACCCGGTGATCGCGCTGCTGGCCCTCGCCTCGATCGGCGGCGGATACGAGACCGTCCGGGAAGCCGCGGATGCACAGGCCTACCCCATGCCTGGCCGGTTGATCGATGTCGGCGGACACAGCCTGCACCTTAACTGCACCGGGTCCGGAACTCCCACCGTCGTGCTCGAACCGGGCGGCGGCGAGATGTCCTCGGCCCTGGGGTGGATCGCGCCGGCAGTGGCCCGGGACACCCGGGTCTGCGCCTACGACCGCGCGGGCCGCGGCTGGAGCGAGGCCGCCGACACCCGCCAGGACGGTGGGCAGATAGCGACCGACCTGCACACGCTGCTGCAGCGCGGAAACGTGCCGGGACCCTATGTCCTGGCCGGCCATTCCTTCGGCGGTCTTTACGTGCTCAGCTTTGCCGCCCTCTACCCCGGCGAGGTCGCCGGCATGGTGCTGGTGGACTCCACCGCACCGGCCGCGGCGGGTCCTATAGCGTCCGGCGACGCGGGCGCGCACGACATCATGAACCGGGCGTCCGCTCTGCTTTCGGCCTCGGCCCGACTGGGCCTTGGCCGCCTGTACGGCCAGTTCGACTACGGCAGCCTGCCGCCGCGGTCCCGGGACGAGGCCCGTGCCAGTGCTGCGACCGCACGTCAATTGCGCAGCACGATCGACGAGTACATCCGGGCCAGTACGTCGATGGAGCAGGCCGCGTCTCTTGCCGACTTCGGCGCCAAGCCTTTGGTCGTCCTGACGGCCGGCAGCGGAAGTGCCCCCGGTTGGTCCGCGTCACAGAATGCCTTGGCCGCTTTGTCCACCAACAGCGTGCACCGGGTCGTCGACGGCGCCACGCACGCATCGCTGATCTCGGACGAAGGAGACTCCGCCGCCACCACCCAGGCGGTCCTCGACGTCGTCGCCTCGATCCGGAGCGCAGCGCCGCTGGACCGGTGACCATGGCCGCGGCCGCGAGAACTTCCACACGTGCCGGTCCGGGCCGGCCCGGGGTCGGTCCGGGCCCCCAACTACGCTGGGGACATGGAATACCGGATCCGTCAGGCCACCGCGGACGATGCTGATGCCGTGGTTCGGATGCACACCCGGGCCCACGAGGAGTGCTACGGACACCTCCTGCCCTCAGACTTCTTCGCAGGCCGCCGGGCCAGCATCCCGGAGCGGGCGAAGAGACGCAGGCCCCATCTTGAGAGCACTGAACCTCGGATCATCGCCCTGGACGAAGACAACGAAATCGTCGGGTTCGCCGACGCCGGCCCGGGGCGTGACGAGGATCGGCCCCAGGAATTGGAGCTGTACGCGATCTACACGCTGCGGCGCACGTATGGGACGGGGCTCGGTGTCGCCCTGCTGACCGCCGCGCTAGCGGACTCGGCCGCCTACCTTTGGGTGCTCGAGGAAAACCCGCGGGCACGAGCCTTCTATGGAAAGTACGGCTTTCAGGCCGACGGGAAACGCGCGATGCTTCCGCCCGACTGGCATGCACTGCCCGAGCTACGAATGGTGCGGGCCTCGGTGTAGCCCAAGTTGCGATGTGCGACCCTGCAGCCGGACGAGACGGCCGTGTTCCCCGGATCAGCGTTAGAATTTCGGCATGACACCGCAGGAGCTGGCCAATCTGGTCCAGCTGCGCCGGGCGCGGGACCTGATCGACCGCGATTACGCCCGGCCGCTGGACGTGCCCACGATGGCCGCCCGCGCGCTCATGTCCCCGGCGCATTTTTCCCGTCAGTTCAAGGCCGCCTACGGCGAGACGCCATACAACTACCTCATGACGCGGCGGATCGAACGGTCCATGGCGCTGCTGCGGGCCGGCGCCAGCGTGACCGATGCCTGCATGGAAGTCGGCTGTACTTCGCTTGGCTCATTCAGTTCCCGGTTCACCGAGATCGTCGGCATGCCGCCCAGCACGTACCGGGACCGTGGACACCACGCGGTGAAGGCCATGCCGTCCTGCGTCGCCCGGCAGCACACCCGGCCGCCGCGGAAACCGAGCAGGATTGAAGAAGCACCCCCGCGCCCCGCGCCGTAGCGTTTGAGTCATGAACATTTCACTGCAGTACGCACAAATCACCGTCAACGATCTCGACGAGTCGCTCGCGTTCTACCGCGACGTACTCGGTTTGGAGGTCCGCAACGACGTCGGCTCGGACGGCCACCGCTGGGTCACCCTCGGCAGCGCGGCCCAGCCCGACCTGGAGATTGTGCTTTCGCCCCCGCATGCGGGCCGCTCCCAGGACGACGGCGACGCTCTCCAGCAGTTGCTCACCAAGGGTGTCCTGCCCATCATCGTTTTCCGCACCGACGACCTCGATGCCACGTTCGAGGCCGTCCGCGCCGGCGGTGCGGAGGTCCTCCAGGAACCCATCGTGCAGCCGTGGGGACCGCGCGATTGCGCCTTCCGCGACCCCTCCGGCAACATGGTCCGCTTCAACCAGGCCTGACGGATCAGCCCAGACGGCCCCCTGCCCGCACCGGGTCAGCTGCGGGCAGGGGTGTCAGGTTCTTCGGGGGCTATGAAGATAGCTTCAATGGGTTGGCCGAACAGCCGCGCGATTCGAAAGGCCAAGGGCAGCGCAGGGTCATAGCGGCCGGTTTCCAAGGCGTTCACCGTCTGGCGGGAAACACCGAGCTGGTCGGCGAGTGCCCCCTGGGTCCAACCGCGGCCCTCGCGCAGTGTCCTGAGGTGGTTGTTCACCGTCTGCCCACAACGGCGCCGGTGAGAACCCACCCAAGCATTCCCGCGCCGTAAATGAACCACCCGGTGCCGGAAATCTGGAGCCCTGCAATCTCCAGGAAGGCCATCGTCACGGCCGCGATCATGGCGACGGCGAAGCCGCCGCCCAGCCCCTGCAGCAGCAGGAGCCGCTGATAGTCGTCACTGCGCCGCACGTGGCGCTGGACCGCCCGCACGATCCAGAGCCCGGGGATCACGGGCAGCAGGGCCCAAAGGAAACGCCAGGGGCTCGCGCCGTCCAGGTCCCCCCAGAGCAAAACGCCGGAGAGCACCACCGCATAGGCGGCCATCCCCGGCCAGAAATCGAGGTGATAAGCGCGGGACCTCGCACGATCGCCGTCACTGTGGTCTTGTCTGTCAAGTTTGCTTGTCATGACACCAGTGTGTGGATTCCCAAGCGACGTGTCAAGGGTGCTTGTCATTTGACTGCGATCCCGTCCTTTCCACCGGCCCATCGAAACTGTCCATTGAAACTGTCGGGCCCCCGGCATAGGGTCTCCCTTGTCTGAACCACCCATCAGAAAGCGGCGGCCACCGAGGACGCAGGCCGGAGCCACGCAGAACAGGAGACACCATGCCTACCCCTGACATCACCCCCGGCGCACCGTGCTGGATCGACCTCATGACCTCGGACACGGAACAGGCGAAGTCGTTCTACGGCCGGCTCTTCGGCTGGACCTTTGAGACCGGAGACGAGGAAAAGTACGGCGGCTACATCACCGCCTCGAAAGACGGGAAGTCCGTCGCCGGGATGATGCAGAAGATGGCAGAGCAGGCCGGGTTCCCGGACATGTGGAGCACCTATCTGCGCGCCGACGACGCCGCCGCGACCGCAGAGGCCGTCAAATCGCACGGCGGCCAGGTCTACATGGAACCCATGGACGTGCCCGAGCAGGGCAAAATGGCGATGTTTGCCGATGCCACCGGCGCCTCGATCGGCGTCTGGGAGCCGCACGAAATGAAGGGCTTCCAGCTCGTGGCCGAACCTGGCGCCCCGGCCTGGCACGAACTTCACGCCAAGGACTACCCGGCGGCCGTGAAGTTTTACCAGGAAGTGTTCGGCTGGGACACGGACGTCATGAGCGACACCCCTGAATTCCGCTACACCACCCTGGGTGCCGGCAACGCGGCCAAAGCCGGGATCATGGACGCCTCCGGCGACCTGCCCGCAGAAGTGCCCGCCAACTGGCAGGTCTACTTCGCCGTCCAGGACGCAGACGCCACCACTGCAAAGGCCGTGGAGCTTGGCGCTACCGTCATCCACGCGCCCGAGGACACGCCGTTCGGACGGCTCGCCACACTGACAGACCCCACCGGCGCCATGTTCAAGATCGTCGCCGAGACCGCGCAGGAGGGCTCCGCCACCGGGACCCCCTAAGACTGGGCATTTTATAAAAACTTTGGAAAAACTGCGATAAGGAATACCGGCCACCCGCTTTTCAAGCGGATTGTGGCCGGTATTCTTTTGACTGCCCGGGCCAGGGGTAAGGCCCGGACAGCCAAAAAGAATGCTCTACCAACACCGTCGCCGGGACTGCCCTGTTGGGGCTCCGTGCCGGCTGCTATGCGTTCCGCTGGGGGCCGCGTCGTCGAATGCGCACGCAAATTCATCTTGTGTTCATTCCCCCCTGTTTTGCTGAGCCGGGCCCTGCTTGACCAGGAGCAGACCGGCCCGCCCCGGGGCCACGCCCCGGACATCAACATCGCACCCAGCCCTTACCCGGGCACCCTAATGAGAGTTAGAGCGGATGAAAATCACATATTGGAAAACAGCGCTGGGCACAGCGCTGGGCACAGCGCTGTCCGCGGGGCTCATCGCCGCCCCGCTGACGGCTTTGCCCGCCGCCGCACTGGAGGTCTCACCGGCAGCAGCCGGAACGTCGCCAGTCACCATCAACGAGGTCTACCTCAGCGGCGGCAGCGCCGGAGCGGCCTACAAGAACAAGTTCGTTGAGCTGTTCAACGCATCGGACGCCCCGGTCTCCCTGAACGGCTGGTCCCTCCAGTACCGCTCCGGCACGAGCACCGGCACGCCGAACAGTACCGCAGCCCTCTCCGGCACCATTGCGGCCAAGGGCTACTACCTGCTCCAGGGCGGCAGCAATGGCGCCGTCGGACTGGACCTGCCCGTCGCCGACGCCACCGCGACCGGATTCAACCCGTCCGGGACAGCCGGCACGATCGTCCTGGCCAAGCAGGCCACGACGCTGAACCCGCTGGCCACCGGCTCGGTCATCGAGCAGGCCAACGTCGCCGATCTGCTCGGCTACGGCAACTCCAACACCTTCGAGGCGCAGGCAGCCACCGCGCCGTCGGGCAACACCGACGTCAAGAGCCTCAACCGCAACGACGGCGCGGACAGCAACAACAACGCCTCAGACTTCACCCTCAACGCCGCCATCACGCCCAAGGCCGCCAACGGCGTCGCCGCTCCCGGACCGGTTGATCCAGGCTCGGGCACGCCGCCGGAGCTGAAGACCATCGCCGAGATCCAGGGCACGGGCCCGGCCAGCCCGCTCGCCGGCTCCACCGTCACCACCCGGGGCAAGGTCACCGCAACCTTCCCGACCGGCGGTTTCGCCGGCTTCTACCTCCAGACTCCCGGAACCGGCGGCGACCTGACGCCGGCCAACCACACAGCGTCGGATGCCATCTTCGTCTACGCGCCGTCCGCCGTCGGCTCGGTGCAGATCGGTGACTACCTCGAAGTCACCGGCGGCGTCGCCGAGTACTTCGGCATGACCCAGCTCAACGTCGCCGGTGCCGACGGAGTGACCAAGCTGACCGATGCCGCCCCGGAGGTCAAGGCCACCGGCTTCGCCCTGCCGGCCGATGAGGCTTTCCGCGAATCCCTCGAGGGCATGCTACTGACGCCGCAGGGCCCGGTCACGGTTGCGGACAACTACTCCCTCAACCAGTACGGCGAGATCGGCCTGGCCGGCGGTACCACCCCGCTCGAACAGCCCACCGCTGTCGGCGCCTACGGCTCCGCCGAGTACAACGCCACCGTCGACGCGAACGCCGCGCGCGGCATCAAGCTCGACGACGGCGCCAGCACCAACTTCCTCAAGGACGCCAGCACCAAGGCGCAGACCCTTCCGTACCTGACCATCAACGACCCGGTCCGGGTTGGCTCGCCGGTCACGTTTAAGACCAACGTGGTGCTCAGCTATGCGAACAACTCCTGGAAGTTCCAGCCGCTGACCCAGCTGACGGCGGCCAACGCGGACGCGGTCCAGCCGGCCGGCTTCGGCGCGACCCGCACTGAGGCCCCCACCGCTGTAGGTGGCAACCTCAGGATCGCCTCGTTCAACGTCCTGAACTACTTCCCGACTACCGGTGACACGATCGCCGGCTGCAAGTTCTACAACGACCGTGCGGGCAACCCGATCACCGTCAGCGGCGGCTGCAACGTCCGCGGCGCCGCCAACGCCGAGAACTTCAAGCGCCAGCAGGACAAGATCGTTGCCGCCATCTCCAAGTCCGGCGCCGACGTCGTCTCCCTGATGGAGGTCGAAAACTCGGCCCAGTTCGGCAAGAACCGGGACGACGCCCTTTCCAAGCTGGTTGACTCCCTGAACATCGCGACGCCCGGCATCTGGGACTACGTCCGCACACCCGCGAACGCTCCCCCGCTTAGCGACGAGGACATGATCCGCACGGCGTTCATCTTCAAGAAGGCCACGGCCGAGCCGGTGGGCGAGTCCATCATCCACAACGACACGACGGCCTTCGCCAGCGCCCGCAAGCCGATGGCCCAGGTCTTTAAGCCCGTGGGCGCCGCCGACGACAAAGAGTTCATCGCGATCGCCAACCACTTCAAGTCCAAGGGCTCGGCCGCGACGCCGGACGACACGGACAAGGGCCAGGGCGCCTCGAACCTCGCCCGCACCGCCCAGGCCAAGTCCCTGCTGGCTTTCTCCGACGAACTGCAGAAGTCCAAGGGCACCGACAAGGTCTTCCTGATCGGCGACTTCAACTCCTACGCCAAGGAGGACCCGATCAACGTCCTCACCGCGGCCGGGTACGTCAACCAGGAGGAAAAGGCTAAGAACGCCGACGGCAGCGCCAAGCACTCGTACCTCTTCGGCGGCCTGGTCGGCTCGCTGGACCACATCCTCGCCTCGCCGTCGGCCAACGCCGTCGTCACCGGCGCGGACATCTGGAACATCAACTCGGTGGAGTCTGTAGCGCTGGAGTACAGCCGCTTCAACAACAACGTCACCGACTACTACGCGCCGAACCAGTTCCGCGCCAGCGACCACGACCCGGTGGTCGTGGGCCTGAACCTTCCCACCACGCCGGCCAGCGTTGACCTGAACTTCCTGGGCATCAACGACTTCCACGGCCGCATCGACTCGAACACCGTGCAGTTCGCGGGAACCATCGAGAAGCTCCGGGCGGCCGCGGCCCCCGGCGCCACCGCGTTCCTTTCCGCCGGAGACAACATCGGGGCCTCGCTGTTCGCCTCGGCTGTGGCCAAGGACCAGCCGACCATCGACGTGCTGAACACCCTCGAGCTGCGCACGTCTGCCGTGGGCAACCACGAGTTCGACGGCGGCTGGGCCGACCTGCGCGACCGGGTAATCGCCGGTGGCAGCAACGCGAAGTTCCCGTACCTGGGCGCCAACGTCTACAAGAAGGGCACCACCGCGCCGGTCCTGCCGGAATACACCGTGCTGGACATGAACGGGATTAAGGTCGCCGTAATCGGCACCGTGACCCAGGAAGTTCCGTCGCTGGTCACCCCGGCCGGCATCGCCGACCTCGAATTCGGCGATCCCGTCGACGCCATCAACCGCGTCGCCGCGAAGATCAAGGCAGACAAGCTCGCCGACGTGATCATCGTGGAGAACCACGACGGCGCCGGCTCCGGCGCCCCCGAAGGCGCCACCCTGGCGCAGGAAGTCGCCGCCGGCGGCCCCTTCGCCAAGATGGTCAAGGAAGTCACCCCGGATGTCGCCGCCATCTTCAACGGCCACACCCACAAGCAGTACGCCTGGGACGCACCGGTGCTGGATTCAGCCGGGCAGCCCACCGGCAAGACCCGTCCGATCGTGCAGACCGGCAACTACGGCGAGTTCATCGGGCAGATCCAGCTGACCATCGACACCAAGACCATGTCCGTCACCGGTTACAAGGCGGCCAACGTCAAGCGCAGCACGGATCCGGCGGCCGACCTGGTCGCCGCGTACCCGCGGGTCGCCGCGGTCAAGACCATCGTGGACAAGGCCACCGCCGAGGCCGCCGTGATCGGCAACCAGCCGGTCGGCAAGGTCACCGCGGACATCACGACGGCGTTCGCCGGCTCCCCCGCCGTGCGTGATGACCGCGCGAGCGAATCCACCCTGGGCAACCTCGTGGCCGACTCGCTCGTGGACGCACTCAAGGCACCCGAGCTCGGCGCCGCCGAGATCGGCGTCGTCAACCCGGGCGGCCTGCGCAACGAGCTGTACTACGCGCCGGACGGCACAATCACCTACGCCGAGGCCAACGCGGTCCTGCCGTTCGTGAACAACCTGTGGACCACCTCGCTCACGGGCGCGCAGTTCAAGACCCTGCTGGAACAGCAGTGGCAGACCAACCCGGACGGCACGGTCCCCAGCCGCGCCTACCAGCAGCTGGGCCTGTCCAAGAACGTCAACTACACCTACGATGCCGCCCGCCCCGCGGGTGACCGGATCACCGCGATCCGCGTTAACGGTGCGCTGATCGACCCGGCGAAGTCCTACCGGGTCGGCACGTTCAGCTTCCTGGCCACGGGCGGCGACAACTTCCGGATCTTCACGTCCGGCACCGGTACCAAGGATTCCGGGCTGGTGGACCGCGACGCGTGGATCAAGTACCTGCAAACGCACGATCCCGTCTCGCCGGACTTCGGCCGCCGCTCGGTGGCCGTGGTCAACACCACCGCGGCCGAGGTCAAGAGTGGAGACGCCATCACCCTGGCGGTGTCCAAGCTGGACCTCACCTCGCTCGGCAGCCCGGCCAACGCCTCGCTGCGCGCCGAGTTCACCGACGCCAAGGGCACGGTCACCGCACTCGGTACCGTTCCGGTGGCCGCCGGTGCAGCCTCGGTGAGCCTGAAGGTGCCCGCGGGCGCCGCAGCCGGCACGGGCACCCTGGTGCTCACCGCCGTCGAATCCGGCACCGTGGTCAAGGCGGAGGTCAAGGTCGCAGCCAGCGCCCCCGTCCCGCCGAAGTGCACCGCGCCCGTGCCGCCGAAGAAGTGGTACGACGTCGTCGGCTGGCTCAAGTACGCAATCGCCCTGGTCCAGTACCAGAAGTGCCTGCGGGGCTAGTTTTCCTGCCCTGACCCAGTGAGCATGCCCTCCCCCGGGCCGCAGCGCTGGACATACTGCCCGTATGTCCACCGCCCGGTCCGGACGGAGGGCATGCTCATTCTTGGTTGGCGGCCAAGGGAGGACATGCTCACTTTTTGGTGGCTGAGAAAGGACGGACGCACCTCTTGTCCGGAGCCAAGAGAGGGCATGCCCATCCTTTGTGTGCGGCCGAGGAAGGACGGGCGCACTCTTGTTGGCAGCCAAGAGGGGGCATGACCAGTCCCGAGCCGCAGCGATGGACATTTCCTATAAATGTCCACTCCCCGGCACGTGCAGGGAGCATGCTCATATTTCGTCAGCCGCCAGGACAACGGGCATGATCTCCCCCGGGCCGCAGCGCTGGACATACTGCCCGTATGTCCACCGCCCGGTCCGGACGGAGGGCATGCTCATTCTTCGTTGGCGCCTGCCGGTATTGTTGGCGCCTACGTTCCGAGGATGGCCCGGGCGATCTCGTCGGCATCACGCAGCGTGCGCTGGCCGCTGCGGTAGGCCGGGCCCCGTTGCGGACGGGCTTCGGCCGCGATCGCCGTGCCCCACTGCGCGGCCGAGAGCTGCAGGCCCAGCACGTAGACCCCGTCGGTGACGGCCCCGTTCGCGGCCACCGGCCGGTAGGGGTGCGGGACAACGTCCAGGCCGGAACTCTGCACCGGCGTGCCTTCCACGCTCATCATGAGGCGCGGGCGCACCAAGCCGTCCGCGAGCAGCTGTTCCAGCAGCGGGGACGCGTTGATGGCCACCCGGTTGGCCGGTGCCAGTGCTTCGATCAGGACGGTCGCTTCGACCCGATCTGCTCCGTTGCGGCCGGCAACCCAGGGCGAGACTGCCGTGAATGCCTTGGCCTTCCGGTCGACGCCGAACTTGGGGTCGGGGCCAACGAAGCTGACCACCCCTGCCCGGGCCAGCGCCGCAAGCTGCTCGGCCCGAAGCGCCGGCGGCCCGCTTGCGAGCCCTTCCACGAAGGATTCAAACCAGCCGCGGAGCCCGGCGACCCACGATTCATCGGTGATGCCGCCGTCGGCCACCGCCGTCTTCAGCACCGCCCGCCCGTGGTGCAGGGCGCCGACGGCCATTTTCACCGGGTCCTCTTCCCCGAGGGCGGAGCGCCGCGCGTCGTCCAGCAGGTAGTCGACGACGGCGGCGTCCAGCTGGGCCCTGGCGGCGAAGCTGCGGCCGGCCAGCGGCGCAGCGAGGCCCAGCAGGTCCAGCCGGTGGGCCCGGCGGACGGACGCGTCGATGACCGACCGGGCGGCATCCTCCCACTTCACCATGGAGTGGGCGTGCGGCTGCAGCGCCTCCTCCAGCCCGGCGAGGAAGCCGGCCGGATCGGTGCCGACGGCGTCCGGCTGCGAGCGCGCCAGGGTGGAGTAGTAGGCCCACACGGCGTCGCGGTGCAACAGCGGCCAGAGGTCGTGGTCGAAACTCGGCACGATTCCGGCAGCGTCGAATTTGGCGAGCGCCTCCTCGGTGCAGTACCTCAGCTGCACCGCTGCCGGGTAGTAGCCGGTCAGGGCCGCCTTGGCCCGGTACGGGGTGCCGCGGCGCGAGGCGGCGATGAGGAGCGGTTCGCGGCCTGACGGCAGGTACGTCAGTCCTGTCCCGTCAGGGTGGGGCAGGAATTTTCCGCCGCGGCCCTCGGTCAGCTGGCCCATCGCGTCGAAGAAGTTCAGGCCCATGCCGCGCACCAGCACCGGCCGGACCGCGGGGATCCGGGACCAGTCGACGTCGGCCGGGGCGGCCGGCGGGAGGTACGTCAGTCCAAGTTCCTCCGCCGCGGACTGCAGTTCACGCTGTTCGGGATTGAGCCGGGACTCAAGATGGCCGAGCGCAAGCACCACAGATCCGACGGTGAGCATGGTGCCGTCGGCGAGCGCGACGTCGAAGCCGGCGTTCTCCGGCCCGGCATGGTCGGGCCCGGCCGCCGGTGGTACGGCCGCCGGCCGGACCGACGTCGCCGTGGTCTGGTGGAACTCCACGCTGACTCCGTCGGGCAGGCGTTCCAACAGTTCCTCGAGCGTGGCCCGCAGGTAGCGGCCGTAGAGCGCGCGGCTGGGGAAATCGGCCGCCTCCAGGCCGGCCAGCTCGGTGCGTTCCTCGGCGGACAGCTTGGGGTGCGGGCTTCGCCGTTGCAGTTCCCGCCATTGGTCAAAGGTGCCGCCGGCCAGCGGCTTCGCCAGCTCCGGGTCCTCCGGGATCACGGTGGGATAGAAGGACTGCGTGTTCATCAGGTAGAGCCGCGACTGCCCGGGCTGCCAGACATGGCCGGGTCCCGCGGGGTAGGGGTCGATCACGTCGATGTGCAAGGTGGCGCCGGGCGAGGCGGGCGCCCAGTTGGCGAGCAGCCGCTCCAGCACGCTGGTGCCCCTGGGCCCGGCGCCAATCAGTGCCGTCCGGAGGCTTCGCGATGTGACCACGGAATCCAGCGTATCCGCAACCGGGCCGGCGTCCTGACTGCCTGCCCGGTCGTTTGACTTGCCTGCCCGGCACTGCAGTTGCTTGGATGGGCCGATGACCACCACTGCAGCTGAGCAACCTACCGCGTCCGACGGGCCCTCCGGAGCGAACTCCGGCACCGCCCCCGAACCCGTCGACGAGAATATCTGGCTGGAGGAAATCTACGGCGAGGCGCAGCTGGCTTGGGTCCGGGAACAGAACGCCCGCACCGAGGAGCTGCTGGAGGACGCCGAATACGGCGAGCTTGAGAGCCGGATCCTCGAGGTCCTGGATTCCACCGACCGGATCGCGATGGTGGGCAAGCACGGCGCGTGGTACTACAACTTCTGGAAGGACCGCGAGAACCCCAAGGGCCTCTGGCGGCGCACGGGCTGGGCGGGCTACCGGGCCGGCTCACCCGAGTGGGAGATCCTGCTCGACATTGACGCCCTTGCCGCGGCAGAAGGCGAGGATTGGGTCTTCCACGGCGCCAGCTTCCTGCGCCCCGCCGCCGGGCAGCCGCACCGGCTCGCCATGCTGGCACTCTCCCCCGACGGCGGCGACGCGAACCGCTACCGCGAGTTCGACGTCGAGACCCGCAGCTTTGTTGACCCCACGCAGGGCGGATTCGACCTTCCGACCGCCAAGGGCAACGTGTCGTGGCTGGACGCGGACACCCTGCTGGTCGCGAGCACGGCCGCGGGACTGCCGCGCACCAGCTCCTCCTACGCCCGGACCGGCGTGGTGCTGGGCCGCGGCGGTTCGCTGGACTCGGCCGAGCGGCTCTTCGAGATCCCCGAAGACCACATGATGGCGCTCCTGGCGCACGACTCCACCCCCGGCTTCGAGCGGACTTTCGCCGTGGACTGGATCAGCTTCTTCGAAAAGCGCACCTCGGTGCTGCGCGACGGCGAGTGGCTCGAGATCGACGTGCCGGCGGACGTGAACCTGAGTTCGCACCGGGAATGGCTGCTCTTCCGCCCGCAGCGCGAGTGGACCGTCAACGGAACCAGCTACCCGGCCGGGTCCCTGCTGGCGGCGGGCTTCGAGGACTTCCTGGCCGGCAGCCGGGAGCTGTCCGTGCTCTTCACCCCGGACGCGCACACCTCCCTCCAGTCCTGGAGCTGGACCCGGGACTTCCTGCTGCTGAACCTGCTCCGGGACGTGTCCTCCGAGATCCGGGTACTGGACCCGCAGCGGCCCGGCGCCGAGGTCGCCTGGGCCGCCAGCGTGCTGGACGCCTGCCCGCCGCTGCATGACGTCAACGCCTACAGCGTCAGTGACGAGGACGGGGGCGAGGACGGTGCCGAGGACGGCGACGAGGCCGACGGCACTGCCGACAATGCTGCCGGGAATGACTTCTGGCTGGTCGCCACCGGCTTCGCGACGCCGAGCACCCTGACGCGCGGCACCCTCACTCGCGCAGGCGTTGACGGCGTAGTCAGCACCCACGAGGTGATCCGGACCGCGCCGTCGTTCTTCGACGAGGCGGCCTATGAGGTGCAGCAGCACTTTGCGGTCTCGAAGGATGGCACCCGGGTGCCCTATTTCCAGGTCGCCGCCAAGGATCTGGTGCTCGACGGGCAGAACCCCACACAGCTCTCCGGCTACGGCGGCTTCGAGATTTCCCGGACCCCGGCCTACAGCGGCGCCGTCGGCCGGGCCTGGCTGGAACGGCGCACGGAGGCATCAGCCGGGGCGGAGGGCGAGGCGCCGCACAGCCGCGGCGGGGTGTACGTCGTCGCGAACATCCGCGGCGGCGGCGAATACGGCCCGTCCTGGCACCGCGCCGCACTGCAGGACCAGCGGCACCGCGCCTACGAGGACTTCGCCGCCGTCGCACAGGACCTGATCTCGCGCGGCGTGACGTCCCGCCAGCGGCTGGGCTGCGTGGGCGGCTCCAACGGAGGGCTGCTGGTGGGGAACATGCTCACCCAGTACCCGCAACTGTTCGGCGCCGTCTCCTGCGGGGTGCCGCTGCTGGACATGCGCCGGTACACGAAGCTGTCCGCCGGGTACTCCTGGATTGCCGAGTACGGCGACCCGGACGTGCCCGAGCAGTGGGAATTCATCCGGACGTATTCGCCCTACCACCTGCTCCACGACGGGGTGGAGTACCCGGAAACGTTCATCTGGACCGCGACGTCGGATGACCGGGTGGGCCCTGTGCAGGCCCGCAAGATGGCCGCCCGGATGCAGGCCATGGGGATCCCCAACGTCTGGTTTCACGAGGCGCTCGAGGGCGGCCACGCGGGCGCCTCGGACAACCGCCAGGCCGCCGCGCTACAGAGCCGCAGCCAGCATTTCCTGTGGCGCGCACTCGCAGGCGGGGCAGCCTGAGCCCGGCCGTGCCCTGACGCCTGCAGGCGGCACGGGCCGTTTTGCACTGGGTGGCCCCTTCTGCGTATCCTTGGTGGGCTAGTAATAGCGATTGGAGACGTGCCAGAGCGGCCGAATGGGCTTCACTGCTAATGAAGTGTGGGGCACAACTCCACCGGGGGTTCAAATCCCCCCGTCTCCGCGTTTGGCCCCGGTCTTGGACCGGGGCCTTTTGCGTTCCCGGGCCCCGCCCCTCCCTCACCTCTGACGGGAAATAGGCAAACGCTCCCTCGCCTCTGGTGAAGATGATCGAAACGCTTGCGGCTGGCGCTTCCTCGGTTGGGGGCATCCGGATGGCAGGATGGGCGCATGTCGACCAACCAGGCGTTTGACGCCATCATCGTAGGCGGCGGCCACAACGGCCTGGCCGCGGCAGCGTACCTGTCCAAGGCCGGACGGAAAGTCCTGCTGCTGGAGAGGCTCGACCAGCCCGGCGGGGCCGCAGTGTCCGCGCAGGCGTTCGACGGCGTCGAGGCGCGGCTCTCGCGCTATTCCTACCTCGTCAGCCTGCTGCCGCAGCAAATCATCGACGACCTCGGCCTGCGCATCACGCTCGCTCGGCGGCGATACTCCTCGTACACGCCGGTCCCTGCCGACCCCGGCCGGGCGCTGCTGATCGACAACGAAGACACCTCCGCCACGGCCGCCTCCTTCTCCGCGATCGGGGCGTCCGACGACTTCCGCGCCTTCAACGACTTCAATGCCAGCTGCGGGAACCTCACGCGGGCACTCTGGCCCACGATGACGTCCCCGTTGCCCACCCGGTCGGAGGCGAGGTCCCTGGCGTTCGGAGCCGGGGCCGCTGAGGCATGGAAGGACATGGTCGAGCAGCCGATCGGGCACGCCATCGCCCGGGCGCTGCGGCATGACTTGGTCCGCGGCGTCGTGCTGACCGACGCGCTGATCGGCACCTTCGCCCGCGCCGACGACGCCGACCTCCAGCAGAACATCTGCTTCCTGTACCACCTGATCGGCGGCGGCACGGGCGACTGGGACGTGCCGGTAGGCGGAATGGGCGCGGTGTCCGGGGAGCTGGAACGCGCCGCCCGCGAGGCCGGAGCGACTATCCGGGTGTCGTCGGAGGTCACGTCGGTCCGCCCCGGCGGCGTAGTGGGCTACCGGCACGACGGCGTGGACCACACTGCGGTGGCCCCGTGGGTCCTGTCGAACGTCGCCCCGGTCGTCCTGGACCGGCTGCGCCACGGAGCGCCGGCCGGGGCCGGTCCTGGCGCCGGGACCGCGGCACCTGCTGGCCCAGCGCCCGCCACGCAGAATCCGAACCACCTTCGCGAGGGCGCCCAGGTCAAGGTGAATCTCTTGCTCAAGCGGCTGCCCCGTTTGCTGGACGCGGCCGTCAGCCCGGAAGCCGCGTTCGGGGGTACCTTCCACATCAACGAAACGTGGGCCCAGCTGGACGCCGCGTACCTTGGCGCCGCTGCCGGCAACATCCCGGAACCGCTGCCGTGCGAAATATACTGCCACTCCCTGACCGACCCCAGCATCCTGTCCCCGGAACTGCAGGCGTCCGGCGCGCAGACCCTCACGGTGTTCGGCCTGCATGTCCCCGACCGGCTGATCACCGCCCAGAACAACGAGGACCGGCGGGCGGAACTGCAGGCTGCGGTGCTGCGTTCCCTCAACAGCGTCCTCGCCGAGCCGGTCGAGGCGCTGCTGCTGGCAGACCCGGAGGGCCGGCCGTGCATCGAAACGAAGACCACGCTGGACATCGAACGGGCCGTCGGCATGCCGCGCGGCAACATCTTCCACGGCGGCCTCGACTGGCCGTTCGCGGAGGACGACGCTCCCCTGGACACCCCGGCTCAGCGCTGGGGCGTCGCCACGGATGACCCGCAGCTCCTGCTCTGCGGCTCGGGCGCCCGCCGCGGCGGCGCCGTCAGCGCCATCGGCGGCCACAACGCCGCCATGGCCGTGCTCGAATCGGAGCCGCCGACGCCCCGGCCCTGAGCCCGAACGGGCCGGCAGCTGCCGCGGCTCAGCCGGCCTGGCCGAGCACCAGCGGCAGCACGGCCCCGGCACCGGCGAGCCGAAGGGCACGTCCGGCCACGGTGACCGTCCAGCGGCTGTCCACCAGATCGTCCACCAGCATGACGCTCCGGCCCTGGATGCCGTCCAGGGCCGCGGCCAGCTCGGGCCCGACCACGAGGCGGTCCCAGACCCCGGCGAGCCGGTAGGCGCTGTTGCCGCCGCGGCCGCCCGTGGGTCCGCCGTGGGCGAGCTGCAGCTGGCCCAGGTATGGGATCCGGCCGATCTCGGAGATGCCGCGGGCCAGCGACTCCACCAGTTCGGGCTTGCCGCGGGACGGGACGCTGATGATCGCTGCCGGCCGGCCCGCGCCGCTCCAGCCGGGGGTGCGGGCGTCGCCGGTGCTCCATTCGCGCAGGACCTGCACGCAGGCCCGCAGCATTCCCGGATCCACGGCCCGGTCGGGGGCGCCGGCGGCGAACGTCTCCCGCAGGGCCCCGCCCCAGCCCAGGTCCGTGAGCCGGGCCAGTACGCGGCCGTTGGCCAGGCTTTCTTCCGGTTTGATCTTGCCCTTCACGTTCACGCCCAGCCGGTCCATGCCGCTGGGCCACTGCAGCCGCGGTTCCAGCACCGTCCCGGCACGGCTCAGGGTCGCGCCCGCCGCGGCCGTGGCCTCGGTGGCGATATCGGCCGGGAACCACTGGCCCGCGCAGTTGTCGCAGCGACCGCAGGCACGGGCCGTCTCATCATCGAGAACCGAGGTGATGTACTCCATCCGGCAGCCCGCGGTGTCCTGGTAGATCACCATGGAATCCTGTTCGTCCACCCGCGCCTCGGCAATCCGGCGGTACCTTTCGGCGTCGTAAGTCCACGGTCGGCCGGTGGAACGCCATCCGCCGCCCACGCGTTCGACGGCGCCGTCCACGGCCAGCACCTTCAGCAGCAGCTCCAGCGGCGTGCGTCGCAGATCCACCCTGGCCTCGAGTGCCACGGTGGACACTGCCGTGCCCGCCTCGGCGAGGGCGGTGAGCACGGCGGCGGCCTTTTCTTCCGAGGGCATCGAGGCGGTGGCGAAGTACTGCCAGATGTCCCGGTCCTCGGCGCCGGGCAGGAGCAGCACGTCGGCGTTCGCAGCACCTCGGCCGGCACGTCCCACCTGCTGGTAGTAGGCCACCGGGGACGACGGCGCGCCGAGGTGCACCACGAAGCCGAGGTCCGGCTTGTCGAATCCCATGCCGAGGGCCGAAGTGGCCACGAGGGCCTTCACCTGGTTGTCCTTGAGCAGCTGTTCGGCGCGTTCCCGATCCGCGGGGTCGGTCCGTCCGGTGTAGGCGAGCACCTTGTGGCCGGCTTCGGCCAGGAGACGGGCGGTGTCCTCGGCGGCGGAAACGGTGAGGGTATAGATGATGCCGCTGCCGGGCAGGTCCGTCAGGTGCGTGAGCAGCCAGCCCAGCCGCTCCCGGGAGTCGGGCAGTCGAAGGACGCCCAGCCGCAGGGACTCGCGGCCCAGAGCGCCGCGGATGGTCAGCACGCCCTCGCCGAGCTGTTCCTCGATGTCGTGCACCACCCTCGAGTTGGCGGTGGCCGTGGTGGCCAGGACCGGCACGGTGTCCGGCAGCTGGGTGATCAGGTCCGCGATCCGCCGGTAGTCGGGGCGGAAGTCGTGGCCCCAGTCCGAGATGCAGTGGGCCTCATCAATCACCAGCAGGCCGGTCCGGCGGACCAGCTCGGGCAGCTGGTTCTCGCGGAACGACGGGTTGGTCAGGCGCTCCGGGGAGACCAGGAGCACGTCTACCTCATCGGCGGCGAGCTGTTCGCGGACAGTGTCCCATTCAAGCTGGTTGGCGGAGTTGATAGCCACCGCCCGGACGCCTGCCCGCGCGGCGGCGGCGACCTGGTCGCGCATCAGGGCCAGGAGCGGCGACACGATCAGGGTGGGGCCGGCGCCGCGGCGTCGAAGCAGCAGCGACGCGACGAAGTACACGGCCGATTTTCCCCAGCCGGTGCGCTGCACGACGAGGGCGCGCCGGCCGCCGTCGACGAGGGCCTCGATGGCTTCGAACTGGCCGTCGTGGAATTCAGCGCCCGGGTGTCCCACCAGTTCACGCAGCACCGCCTGGGCCTGGTCACGCGTCCCGACGCCCCCCGCGGCGCCCGCGCCGAGGGCCGGTTCGGAAGCGGAAAGGACTGCAGCGTTCTGGTTATTGGCCATTAGTTCAGTATCCCAGTCCCCTCCGACAGCCGCGAAGCGGGAGGAGGCGTATGTGGAGATTCCTTGTCCACATACGCGGCCGGCTCCGGCCGCTCCGCTGCGGGGGCCCCGTAAGATGGACCCCGTGACTAGCGACCAGACAAAGACTTTTGACCTCTCGGCTTCCTTCAAGGCCTACGACGTGCGCGGCATTGTGGGCGAATCCATCACCGCCGAAATCGTCGAGGCCGTGGGGGCTGCCTTCGTGGACATTCTGGACCTGGCCGGACAGACCGTGCTGGTCGGCGGCGACATGCGCCCCTCCTCCCCCGAGTTCAGCCGCGCCTTCGCCAGCGGCGCAGCCACCCGCGGAGCGAACGTCCAGCTGCTGGACCTGATCTCCACCGACGAGCTGTACTACGCCTGCGGCGCCCTGAACGCCGCCGGCGCCACCTTCACCGCGAGCCACAACCCGGCCGCATACAACGGCATCAAAATGGCCAAGGCGGGCGCCGTGCCGATCTCATCCGAAACCGGCTTGAAGGAGATCCAGGCCCTGGCCGAGGACTACCTCAACGCCGGCACCATCCCCGCGCACGGCACCCGCGGCCTGATCAGCGTCCGCGACGTGCTCAAGGACTACTCCCGGTACCTGCGCAGCCTCGTCGACCTCAGCGGGACCCGCCCGCTCAAGGTCGTAGTCGACGCCGGCAACGGCATGGCAGGCATGACCACCCCCGCCGTGCTGGGTGACACGCTGCTGCCCAAGCTGCCGCTCGAGATCGTCCCGCTCTACTTTGAGCTCGACGGGTCCTTCCCGAACCACCCCGCCAACCCGCTGGAGCCGGAAAACCTGCGCGACCTGCAGGCCGCCGTCGTCGAGCACGTCGCGGACATCGGGCTGGCATTCGACGGCGACGCCGATCGCTGCTTCGTGATCGACGAAAAGGGCGAGCCGGTCTCGCCGTCGGCCGTCACCGGCATGGTGGCCCGCCGCGAGATCGCCAGGGCGATAGCCAACGGCGAGGACAACCCGACCATCATCCATAATCTCCTGACCTCGAGGGCAGTGCCCGAGCTGGTGGCCCGCGACGGCGGCCGTGCGGTCCGCACCCGCGTGGGACACTCCTTCATCAAGGCCGTGATGGCCGCCGAAGGTGCGGTGTTCGGCGGCGAGCACTCGGCGCATTTCTACTTCCGCGACTTCTGGAACGCGGATACCGGCATGCTGGCCGCCATGCACGTCCTGGCGGCCCTCGGCGAGCAGGACGGGCCCCTGTCCGAGCTCGGCCGCGAATACGAGCCCTACCGCTCCTCCGGCGAGATCAACTCCGAAATCGAGGACAAGGCTGGCGCCGTGGAGCGCGTCCGGAAGGACTTCCACGAAGAAGACGTTGAGCTGGACCACCTCGACGGCAGCACCTTCATCGCTGCGGACGGAAGCTACTGGTTCAACCTGCGCCCGTCCAACACGGAACCGTTCCTCCGCCTGAACGTCGAGGCCACGGACCAGGAAACCATGGAACGCGTCCGGGACCGGGTGCTGGCCCTGGTCCGGGGCTGAAAGCCATGACCGATTCAGCGGACACCCGGGGCACCGGGGACACCATCCTGCAGCCGGCAGACCCGGCCGCGGACTCCTGGCGCGGCTCGGTGCCGGATTCTAGCGCCACCGATCTGGAAAACCTGCTGGGCACCGGGGTGGGGGCAGCCCAGGAGCAGCTGGAGCGCAACGGCGGCTTCCTGCCCTTTGCCCTGGTGGTGGAAAACGACGGCGAGGTCCGCCTCGTCGCTGTCACCCCGGCCGACGCGGCCGAGGACACCGAGGCCGACTTCGACGCCGACGGCATGATCTCGGACCTCACCGAACTGCTCCGGCAGCACCGTGACGAGTTCCGCGCCGCCGCGATCATCTGCGACATCACCTTGCTGGAAGAGGACTCCGACGCGATCCACGTGGCCGCCGAGCACCAGGACGGCTCCGTCTTCGCGGCGGTGCTGCCCTACGGGGCGGACCCGGCCACCAACGAGCTGGAGTTTGGCGATCTCTCCGCCGACACGAACGAACCCACCGTCTGGGTGGACTAGACCAGGCCGATGCCATGAAGATCAACGCCTTCGCGGACGTCAGCCTGCGCGCAATGATGGTGCTCGCCGCCGCGTCCGACGGCGAACTGCTCACAACGCAGAGCATCGCGGACGCCGTCGGAACCCCCTACAACCACGTCAGCAAGGCGATGGCCAAGCTGCGCGAACTGGGCCTGATCGACGTCGAACGCGGCCGCAACGGCGGCTCCCGGCTCAACGGCGCGGGCCGCACGGCCACCGTGGGCCAGTTGTTGCGCGCACTGGACACCCGGACCGACCCGGCCGACTGCGTCGCCGCCGCCGGCAGCTGCCCGCTGATCAACGAGTGCCGGCTTCGGGGCGCCCTGGGCCGCGCCCGGGAGGCCTTCTACCGTGAGCTCGACGACATTGTCGTCGCCTCCCTGCCCACCTCGCGGCAGATGAATCCCGTGTTCCAGTCGATCGGCCTTCGCCCCGGCCTGTAGGGGCGACAGGCCCGCTTCCGCCCGGCCCGGACTCCGATTTGCACAGTGTTTCTACGACGTGTAGAACTGAGGAATAAATACTCGTATTTCAAATACAGGTATTTCGGAACGGTCCGGTTGAAGACCCCGGGCCTCTATCTCAGGAGTCAGCAATGCTCTCGGACAAGTCCTTCCCCGTCATCGAGGCCACCCTGCCACTGGTCGGATCCCGCATCGGCGAGATCACGCCCAAGTTCTACGCCCGGCTCTTCGCCGCCCACCCCGAACTGCTGGACGGGCTCTTCAGCCGGTCCAACCAGCGCAACGGCAACCAGCAGCAGGCCCTGGCCGGAAGCATCGCCGCTTTCGCCACCCACCTGGTCAACAACCCCGGCACCCTGCCGGAGACCGTGCTGGCCCGCATCGCCCACCGCCACGCCTCCCTCGGCATCATCGAACCGCAGTACCAGGTGGTCTACGAACACCTCTTCGCCGCCATCGCCGAAGACCTGGCCGAGGTCATCACCCCGGAAATCGCCGAAGCGTGGACCGAGGTCTACTGGCTCATGGCCGACGCGCTGATCAAGCTCGAGAAGGGCCTCTACGCCGCGCAGGCCAACGGCAAGATGTGGTCCCCGTGGAAGGTGGCGGCCAAGACCCCCGCCGGCACCGGCTCCATGACCTTCACCCTGGAACCGGCCGACGACACCCCCATCACGGAAGCACTCCCGGGCCAGTACGTCAGCGTCAAGGTCACCCTCCCGGACGGCCTCCGCCAGGTCCGCCAGTACTCCCTCTCCGGCGACGCCGGCACCAGCCGCAGCTTCACCACCAAGAAAGACGACGGCGGCGAGGTCTCCCCCGTGCTGCACAACACCGTGGAGGTCGGCGACATCCTCGAAATCTCCAACCCGTACGGCGAAATCACGCTCAAGGAGGGCGACGGCCCCGTGGTCCTGGCTTCGGCCGGCATCGGCTGCACGCCCACCGCGTCCATTCTGCGCTCCCTCGCGGAGTCCGGCTCGGACCGCCAGGTCCTGGTCCTGCACGCGGAAAGCGACCTGGACAGCTGGGCGCTCCGCAGCCAGATGACGGACGATGTCGAGCGGCTCGAGGGCGCCGAGCTCCAGCTCTGGCTGGAGCAGCCCGCGGCCGGAACCAAGGAAGGCTTCATGTCGCTGCGCGAGGTGGACCTCCCAGCCAACGCCTCGCTGTACCTGTGCGGCCCGCTGCCGTTCATGAAGAACATCCGCAACGAGGCCATCAACGCCGGCATCCCTGCCACCAAGATCCACTACGAGGTCTTCGGCCCGGACATCTGGCTCGCCAGCTAAGTCCCCACCGCCTCCCTAACTTCGCTCCGCTCAGCCAGGGAACCCTCGGCGGCGGAGGCCCCTATTAGAGAAACGGCGGCGGCCCCGCACCTTTCGCAAGGTGCGGGGCCGCCGTCGTTGGATCAGCCGCAGGCTAGTGCGCGGACATCCGTTCCTTCAGGGAGTCGAGCTCGGAGCGCAGTGCGTCCGGCAGCGAATCGCCGAACTTCGCGTACCACTCCTCGATGGAGGCCAGCTCGGCGTCCCATTCCTCGCGGTCCACGCGGACGGCGTCCTCCACGTGGGCGTGGGTCAGGTCCAGGCCGGTAAGGTCCAGCGAGTGGCCGGTCGGAACGAAGCCGATGGGGGTCTCGATGGCGTCGGCCTTGCCCTCGATGCGCTCGATGGCCCATTTGAGGACACGGGCGTTGTCGCCGAAGCCGGGCCAGGCGAAACCGCCGTCGGCCGTGCGCCGGAACCAGTTGACCAGGAAAATGCGCGGCAGCCGCGCGGGGTTGGCCTTGCCGGAGACGCTGATCCAGTGGTTCAGGTAGTCGCCGGCGTCGTAGCCGATGAAGGGCAGCATGGCCATCGGGTCGCGCCGCAGCACGCCGACCTGGCCGGCAGCCGCGGCCGTGGTCTCGGAGGAAAGCGTCGAGCCCATGAAGATGCCGTTGGTCCAGCTGCGGGCCTCGGTGACGAGCGGGACCGTGGTCTTGCGCCGGCCGCCGAAGAGGATCGCGGAGAGCTCCACACCTTCGGGGCTGAAGTATTCCTCGGCCAGCATGTCGACCTGCGAGATCGGGGTGCAGAAGCGGGAGTTCGGGTGGGCCGCGGGCTTGTCCGAAGCAGGAGTCCACGAGTTGCCCTGCCAGTCGGTCAGGTGCGCCGGGACCTCGTCGGTCATGCCCTCCCACCACACGCCGCCGTCGTCCGTGAGGGCGACGTTGGTGAAGATGCTGTGTCCCTTGGCAATGGCACGCATGGCATTCGGGTTGGTGCCCCAGCCGGTGCCCGGGGCGACGCCGAAGAGGCCTGCCTCCGGGTTGGTGGCGCGCAGCTCGCCTTCCTTGCCGATCCGCATCCAAGTGATGTCGTCGCCGAGGGTCTCGACTTCCCAGCCTTCGATCGTGGGATCGAGCAGGGCGAGGTTGGTCTTGCCGCAGGCGGAGGGGAAGGCCGCGGAGATGTAGTAGTTCTTCTTCTCCGGGGAGGTCAGCTTCAGGATGAGCATGTGTTCGGCCAGCCAACCTTCGTCGCGGGCCATGACCGAGGCGATGCGCAGGGCGTAGCACTTCTTGCCGAGCAGGGCGTTGCCGCCGTAGCCGGAGCCGAAGGACCAGATGGACCGCTCCTCGGGGAAGTGGACAATCCACTTGTCCGGGTTGCACGGCCACGCGACGTCGGCCTGGCCGGGGGCCAGCGGCGCGCCCAGCGAATGCAGGGCCGGCACGAAGAAGGCATTGGTGGCCGTGATCTTGTCCAGGACTTCGCTGCCGATGGTGGCCATGATGCGCATCGAGGCGACGACGTAGGCACTGTCCGTGATCTCCACGCCAAATTTGGGGTCCTCGGCGTCAAGGTGGCCCATGACGAACGGGATGACGTACATGGTGCGGCCGCGCATGGAGCCGCTGAACAGTCCGCGCAGCTTCTCCTTCATCTCCGCCGGGGCCATCCAGTTGTTGGTGAAGCCTGCCTCGCGTTCGTTCTCGGAGCAGATGAAGGTCTGCTCTTCGACGCGGGCGACGTCCGCGGGGTCCGAGAACGCCGCGAAGGACTTCGGGAACAGCTTCTCGTTCAGCCGGGTCAGGGTGCCGGCCGCTACGAGCTCGTCCGTGAGCCGGGTGTTTTCCTCTTCCGAACCATCAACCCAGTGGATCCGGTCCGGCTGGGTCAGTTCGGCTACCTCTTCTACCCATGCCAGCAGTCCAGCATGAGTGGTGGGTGCTTCCTCAAGCAGCGGCAGTCGCGCCAGATCGCCCATTACGGTTCCCTTCCTCGGGTTCAGTGGTGTGTCCTAAATGCTAGGTGTCGCGGAGGATTCATTTTCAGGACCAAATACGGGTTGACGGCGTGACCGGAATCCAAAAACCCCGGAAATTCAAGGATTCGTAACTCCAGACACTGGAGAATTTGTGATTAAGGTCACGTAGACCGGTCTAGTCGGGCAGATTACACGGCTGTGGATTTGGAACAAGGGACCCATCTCGCGTAAAGTAATTCGAGGTTCGGGGAGCGAGAAGTTCCCAAAGAGCCGAGAATGCGCCCATAGCTCAGCTGGATAGAGCGTCTGTCTACGGAACAGAAGGCCGGGGGTTCGAATCCCTCTGGGCGCACCAATAGAGCAGTAAACGAAGATCCGCACCGGCCCGCCGGTGCGGATCTTTTTTGTTGGCCGGCTGCTGCGGTCCGGGGCCACTTCGACACGGACACCGCGCGGCGGCCCAATACAGCTGCAACCGGGCCCCATAGTCCCCCCCGGGCGGGCAGCGGCGCCTCGGCAAGGCAGACGTTGCCGCCGCCCGGCAAGGCAGTTGCGGTCCGGCGCCAGTTCCCGGCCGGTCCGGCACCGGCCCAGGGCCCCGCGGCGGCGTTTCCCGGCAGGGTTAGGCTGTTGCCATGACGGCACAGATTGAGCGTGAATTCGATGTCATCGTGATCGGGGCCGGCGCGGTGGGCGAGAACGTGGCCGAGCGTGTGGTACGGGGCGGACTTACTGCCGTCCTGGTGGAAGCGGAGCTGGTGGGCGGCGAGTGCTCCTACTGGGCCTGCATGCCCTCGAAGGCTTTGCTCCGGCCGGGCACCGCGCTGCACGGCGCCCAAACCGTGCCCGGCGCCGAGGAGGCCGTCACCGGGGTGCTCAACACGGCGGCCGTCCTGAAGCGGCGGGACTACTTCACGTCCAACTGGCAGGACGACAGCCAGGTCAAATGGGTCGAGGACACCGGGATCGAACTGATCCGTGGCCACGGCTGGATCACCGGCCCGCGCCGCGCGGAGGTGGCCGGCCTGGACGGTAACAGCTACACCCTCGCGGCACGCCACGCTGTCGTGCTGGCCACCGGGTCACGCCCCAGCATCCCGCCCGTCGACGGCCTCGACGACGTCGATTTCTGGACCACCCGGGAGGCCACGTCCGCCCGCCAGGTCCCGCAGCGGTTCGGCGTGCTCGGCGGCGGCGTGGCCGGCACCGAACTCGCCCAGGCCTTCGCCCGGCTCGGGGCCTCCGTGACACTCGTGGCCCGCGGCGGCCTGCTCGGAGTGTTCCCGGCGCCGGCGTCCGAGCTGGTCCAGGCGGGGCTGCGCGCCGACGGCGTCGAACTCCACCTCCACACGGGCACCCAAAGCGTGAAGGAGAACGACGACGGCTCCCTGACGCTGACCCTCGACGGCGGCCGGAACGTCACGGTGGACAAGCTCCTGGTCGCCACCGGCAGGCACCCCGCTCTGGAAGGGGTGGGCCTCGAGAGCGTGGGCCTGGCCGCCGAGGAGGGAAAGGCCCTGCGGCTCGGGACCGACGCGAGCGGCGTCGTCCTGGGAGCGGCAGAGAACGACGGCGCCCCGTGGCTCTACGCCGTCGGCGACGCCGCGGGCAAGGTGCTTCTGACCCACCAGGGCAAGTACGAGGCACGGACCACCGGTGACGCCATTGCCGCCCGCGCCCGGGGCACCCTGAGCGGCGAGCCCGCGCCGTGGAGCCGCTACGCCCACACCGCCGACGAGCACGCCGTGCCCAACGTGGTCTTTACCGACCCCGAGCTGGCAAACGTGGGCCGCAGCCTGGCGCAGGCCGAAAAGGACGGCTACCGGGCCTCCTCCGTGGAGCTTCCCATCCAGGTAGCTGGCTCCTCGCTGCATTCCGAGCACTACAAGGGCTGGGCCCAGCTGGTGGTGGACGAGGACCGCAGGGTGCTGCTGGGCGCCACCTTCGCCGGCCCCGACGTTGCCGAGCTGCTGCACGCGGCGACGATCGCCGTCGTCGGGGAAGTCCCGCTGGACCGGCTCTGGCACGCCGTCCCGTCCTACCCCACGGTCAGCGAGGTGTGGCTGCGGCTGCTGGAGGAGTACGGCCTCTAGGTCCACTCCTCGCCCCTATTTGAACTGACCGGTCAGTTCAGTTAGCCTTGAAGCAGATCATTTCTGCGAAAGGCTTCCTTTGCTCCGCGTTCAACAGCTCCACGTGAACGGCCGGCGGGACTTCCTGCTCCCACCCACCACGCTGCAGGCCACCCGGGGCGGGCTGCTGCTCGTCACCGGCAAACGCCAGGACCAGCGAACCGCGCTGGCCCTGACCCTGAGCGGCCGGATGAAGCCCTCCGCCGGCACCCTCGAGTGGGACGGCGGCACCCGGATCCAGCAGCTCCGGCAGGCGAGCGCCGTCGTCGACGCCCCCCGTGTGAACGAGCCGGAACAGCACCTGAGCGTCCGTGACCTGGTCACCGAGGACCTCGCCCTGATTCCCCGCCGCTTCCGGGGCGCGCTGCTCAGCACGCCGTGGCTCAAGGTCAACCGCTTCGAGGACATCGCCGGGCACTGGGTCGAGGACCTGCCCGCGCACCGGCGCCTGGAGCTCCTCACGGCTCTGGCGCTCGCCAATCCGCGCACCGACCTGCTGGTGGTGGACTCCCCCGACCGCCACAGCGGCGATCCGGCCGACTGGCTGCCGCGCCTGCAGGAGCTCGCGTACGACGGCGGCCGGCCGCTCGCCGTCGTCGCCACCGTGGGTGCCGTCCCCCCGGACTGGACCGGTCCAGTCGCGGACATCGGCAACGCCGCCCCGGCACCGGCGGCCACGGACACTCCGGAGGCCACTGCTAGCCACCTTCACTTCGAAACCGAGGACGCCCGATGACCGTGCTGCGGCTGGCCCGCTCAGAACTCAAGCGCATGACCGGCGGTCTGCTGCCGAAGCTGACCATCATTGCGCTGACCCTCGTCCCGTTGCTCTACGGCGCGGTGTACCTGTACGCGAACTGGGATCCTTACGGCAGGCTGGACCAGGTCGACGCCGCGCTAGTGGTTGAGGACACCGGCGCCGGCGCGGCCGACGGCACCCGGCTGGAGGCCGGCCGGAAGGTCGCCGATAGCCTCGTGGAGGGCCACGTCTTCAACTGGCAGACCGTCGCCAGCGCGGAGGCGGCGGACGAGGGTGTGAGCAGCGGCAAGTACGCGTTCGCGCTGAAGATTCCCCGGGATTTCTCCGCCAACCTGGCATCTCCCGGAAACTTCGACGCCGCCAACCAGGCCATGCTGAACGTCACCACCAACGACGCCAACAACTACCTGCTCAGCACGATCGTGGACAAGCTCACCACCGCCGTCCACACCACTGTCGCGAAGGAGGTCGGCGAGGAAACCGCCAATCAGCTCCTCACCGGCTTCGGCACCATCCATTCCCAGATGCTCAAGGCGTCCGACGGCGCCCGGGACCTCGCCGGCGGCGTGTCATCGCTGCACGACGGCGCTGTCAGCCTGCACCAGGGCACCTCGGGACTCAAGAGCGGCGCCGGCGAGCTGGTGGCCGGGCAGCGCAAGCTCCTCGACGGCGCGAACGCCCTGAACGGCGGGGCCGAGCAGCTTGCCACGGGCTTGGGACAGCTCAAAGACAAGACCGCCGCGCTGCCCGCTGATGCGCAGCGGCTGGCCGACGGCGCCGCCCAGGTGGCCGCCGGCAACGCCGCGCTGAACGCCAAACTGCAAGGCGCGGCCGGGCAGCTGGCGTCCGCTGAACAGGCCGCGGCGCAGGCCCAGCGCAGCCGGGTGGTGGCCTCCAACGGCCGGCTGCTGGCCGCCGGGGTGATCAACCAGGCGCAGGCCGACGCCATCCTCGCGGATTACGATGCCGCCGCTGCGCCCCCGCCCGCCGGCGGGGCGGCCGCCCTCAAGGGTGCCGCGGCCCAGGTCCAGCAACTCGCGGACGGCTCGGCCGCTGTCAGCGCCGGGGCCAAACAGCTGGCCGGGGCAGCCCCGGCCCTAAGCGACGCCGTCGGGCAAGCCTCCACCGGCGCGGACCGGCTCGCCGCCGGAACCGCGGAACTGGCCGGCGGCCAGCAGAATGCCCTGGCTGGTGCGGAGAAACTCTCCCAGGGCGCGCAACAGCTCGACGACGGCGCGGCGCAGCTGGAGGGCGGCGCGGCAAAGGCGTCCGACGGCGCAGGGACCCTCGCCGACGAACTGGCCAAGGGAGCCGGCAAGGTCCCCAACCCGGACGGCGCGCAAAAGAACAGCGTCGCCAAGGTCATGGCCGACCCGGTCGCCGTCAGCAACGTCTCACAGGCCAAGGCGGGTTCCTACGGGGCCGGACTCGCACCGTTCTTCCTCACCCTGGCGCTCTGGATCGGTGTCTTCATGCTGGTCCAGGCCATGCGGCCGGTCACCCAGCGCGCCCTGGCGTCCAACGCGCCGACGTGGAAGATCGCCGTCGGCGGCTGGCTGCCGTTCCTGGCGGTGGCCGCGGTGCAGGCCAGCCTGCTGACGCTGGTGGTGGACGTCGGGCTGGGCCTCAATCCCGCCCACCCCGTCCTGATGTGGGTCCTGATGCTCGCCGCCGCCATGGCGTTCAGCGCGATCATCCAGGGCGTGGTGGCGCTGCTCGGCTCGCCCGGCAAGCTGCTGGTGCTAATCCTGCTCGTCCTGCAGCTCGTCTCCTCCGGGGGCACCTTCCCCTGGCAGACCACGCCCGAGCCGCTGCACGTGGTGCACCAGCTCCTCCCGATGGGCTACGTGGTCAACGGCATGCGGCACCTGATCTACGGGGCCGAGCTGGCCAGCATCATGCCCACCATGCTGGGCATGGTTGGCTACACTTTGCTGGGACTGGCAATGTCCGCCGTCGCCGTCCGGAAGCACAAGTTCTGGACCCTCAAAACCCTGAAGCCGGAGATCGCCGTATGAGAACCACGCCCAGCGCGGCCGCGGCGCCCGACGCCGAGGCAGCCAAGAAGCTCCGGCCCGGGCGCACCAACGCGACCAAACAGAAGCTGTTCGACGCCTCCATGGAGCTGATCGGGGAGCGCGGGGCCGCGGGTGCGACGGTTGACGAGATCGCCGCGGCCGCCGGGGTCTCCAAGGGCACGGTGTATTACAACTTCGGCAGCAAGTCGGATCTGATCGCGCAGCTGCTCCGGCACGGGGTGGACATCCTCATCTCGCGGCTGCTCAGCGTCACGGACGAATCCGCTGACCCGCTGGCGGCGATGGACGAGATGATCGGCCAGGCCATGGACTTCATGGCGGAGTACCCCTCCTTCGCGAGGTTGTGGATGAGCGAGAGCTGGCGGACGCCCAGCGAGTGGCAGGACACCTTCGCCGAGCTTCGGGGCCCGCTCCTCGGGGTGATTGGCGCGGCGATCGAGGCCGTGGCCGCCAAGTACCCCGTGGATCCTGCGATCTCCCGGGGCAGCCTGGAGACCGCGATCTTCGGCGCCTGTTTTGTCGTGGGACTGGACCGCAAGACCTACCACCCCGAGCGGACCCGGGCCCAGAGCGTCGCCGCAATCATGGCGATCATGCGTGGCTACGTAGTGAAGTAGCCCCGCTCGGGGATGATTAGTCACATGCGCCACATGGGTAAAAGCGGTAAGACCGCCATCGGAGCGTCGCTGGCCGCCCTGGCGCTGCTGGTGCTCGCCGGCGCCACCCTGAACGAGACGGTGGCCCTCTGGTTCCTCGCCGCCTCCGCCGTCGCCTACGTGGCGTGCGTGGCGGAGGTGGTGATCCGACGGCGGCACAAGACGCTGCTGGCGAGCGGCGTGGGCAGCCTTCTCTTCATCGCCTTCGGCATCGCGTTCCTGCGGCAGTGGGGACTCGCCTTCAACGCCGCCCCGGACGCGCTGTCCGCCCCCGTGGATGCCGAGCACCCGGACCTGTACTTCTATCTCTCGGCCGCCGCCGGCGCTGCGACCCTGCTCCTGCTGCTCGCCGGGACGGTCCTGCCCGGCCGCGGCCCGGCACCGCGCGCCGGCTACGCGTCCCGGCGCCCAGTCACCGTGTCCCGGCGCCCGGTCACGCGCAAACCCGCTGCCCGGCCGGCGTCGGCCCGTACCTCAGCGCCCCGGACACCGGCGCCGCGGGCCGCTGCGCCCCGCGTCTCGGCACCGGGGACCTCGGCGCCGCGGGCCGCTGCACCGCGGACTCCCACCCCACGGGCGTCGACGGCGCGGACGCCTGCACCCGCGGCCAAACGGTCCGCCCCGACGTCGTCGGCTGCCAAAGCATCAGCAAAGGCGCCGGTTAAAGCCGCTCCGAAAGTCCCGGCCCGCCCCTCCGCCAAGGCTCCCACCCGGCGCTGATCGGCGCTGATCGGCGGGGTAGCCCAGCGGCCCTCGCCGTTCCAGTGCCTCAGAGGTTGCGCGGCCGTTCGCCGTGCGGATCCTCGGTGTCGCGCCGTTCCGCCGCGGTGTCCTCCCGGATCGCGGCGGTGTCGCCGCTTGCCGCCGGACGCTCGCGGTCGCCCCGGTCGCGGCGCAGTTCCTCCTGGGGGTGGGCGTCGCGCGTCTGCGTGTCGCCGTGCTCGGTGTCGCCGCGCTCGGTCGTGACGACGTCCGGATCGACCTCGTCGGCCCGGCGGAGCTGCTCCTCGGCGCCGGCGCGGACGGTCTGCGCCTCCTGCTGCGTGCCGCGGGCCTGCATGCGGAGGCGTTCGGCTTCGACTTCGGCGGCCTTGGCGTCGGCTTCCGCGCGTGCCGCCTTGGCTTCGTGGTCCCTGGCGGCCAGCTGGTCAGCCTCTGCCTTTTCCCGCATTTCCGCGGCCCGGTTCCGGTCCGCGACGGTCTTGCGCTTGCGGTTGAAATAGAGCGCCACTGCGATGATCGCGAGTACCACCACGACGCCGACGATGATGCCTACGAGCTGTCCTGAATCCACGGTGATCCACCTTTTCCCTCGGTCGCCAATAAAACGCCATCAGTAAAAGCATTAACAGCATCAGTAAACAACACAATCAGCGGGCTGACTATCGGTCCGCCCCACGCCGAGCCGCTACTTCGACCGCGGGACCTTGAAGTGGGTCA
The DNA here is from genome assembly GCA_026393275.1 of Arthrobacter sp. Lineage (GTDB taxonomy): Bacteria > Actinomycetota > Actinomycetes > Actinomycetales > Micrococcaceae > Arthrobacter. The sequence continues at coordinate 115,878 of JAPLAM010000060.1, read as the reverse complement.
AGCGGGCGTCCTGGCCGTCGAGCTCCGCCCAGGACTTCTCCGTCTCAAACACCGAGAGGCCGCTGGTGGGGTAGTGCGTGGCCGCGTCCATGTAGGCGTCATGGTTGGAGTCGCGGGAGGCCAGATGCATGGCCAAATCCTGCACGCCCGGCATATGGGAGATCACCATAAGCGTCGTGACGGTGTCCGGAACGTGGTTGATGACCGCCAGCATGCGCAGGGCCGAGGCGCCGTAGAGACCGTCCTCGAGCTTCGGCGTCGGGGCCTTGTCCCCCAGTTCGCTGCACACCCAGGTGCAGGTCTGCCGGGTACGCAAGGCGCTGGAGCAAAGGATGAAGTCGGGCACCACCCCGTGCTTGAGCAGCCATTTCCCGGCCAGCGGGGCCTCCCGGTGGCCGCGCTCTTCCAGCGGCCGCTCATGATCCGCGACGCCGCCCGGCCAGTCCGCCTTTGCGTGCCGCATGAGCACCAAACGTTTAATGTGGTGGTCACTCATCCCCCAAGCCTAGCCCGCCCGCAAAGCCCTAAGCAGCGGAGGCCAGTGCGCGGACCCTGCCTCCGTGAACGCCAAAAGGCGGCACATCCGGTATTGACCGTTGTTGCTTGGGAGCGGAAGAGAAGCGGCTTTCCGCGTAGTGCCGCATCGCCGACTGAGGAACGAAGGAGGTGTCTAAGGCACGGCGGAAAGCCGCTGAAGCTTCCGCGAAAGCGAAAGCGCCCGCCCCCAATAAGGAACGGACGCTTTGCGCGAAGCCAAAACTAGATGGAGTACTCCGGAGCGGCCCAGACCACAACTTCGGGGTGCTCGTAGAACCGGTAGCCCTGGCCGCGCACGGTCCGTACTGTGTTGGCCAGCCGGCCCAGCTTGGAGCGGAGGCGGCGGATGTGGACGTCGATGGTGCGCTCGTTGGGAACCTCTTCGGCATTGCGCCACAGGCCCTCGAGCAGTTCGTCGCGGCCCACGGTGCGCGTGCCGTTTTCCACCAGGTAGTTCAGGAGCTCGAATTCCTTGAAGGTCAGGTTCAGCGATTCGCCGTCGAGCGCCACTTCACGGCGCGCGAGGTCAATCAGCACGCCGGACGGTCGCGGATCCTGCGCCTGCTGCAGCCGCGTGTTGTCGGCACGCTGGCGGGCGCCGGCGGTGGGATCGCCGAAGGTGGAGCGGACGACGTCGAGCGCGGAGCCCGGAGCGGAGGCCGGGGCGACGGCGACGGCGGCGTAGCTTTCGGCGCCGGCGACGAGGGACTGCGCGTAGGCCCGGATGTCCTGGGCCAGCTTGGCGATGGAGGTACCGGCGGCGGCGGCGGTTTCCTCGTCGATACCCATGTAGAGCACGAAGCCGCGGGCCACGTTGTCGTTCGGCACCGGGCGGAGCGGGTTGCCGTTGCCCGGCGCGATTACCGGGGTAGGCGCCGTGGCCGGCGCGGACTCGGCGGCGGGCACGGCGCGCAACTGCCCGTAGGAGTTGGGGTTGTAGCCCTGGGCCGCGTAACCGGGGGCGGGGAAGCTGTTGCCGGGGCCGGCGGGGCCGATGCTCGGACGGCCGCCAAAGCCTTGGCGGAGGCCGGAGGCCTGTCCGGCCTTATTGGCGTTACGGACGGAGATGTGGACGTATCCGGATGCAACTGACATGGAATGCTTACCTCAATGTGAATGGCCGTCATCGCGGCTCGAATGCTAATTTCCCCGCAATGCAAACTGGGGAGGGGCGCCCGACTCGGGGCTGGGGCGAATGCCTAGAAACGTTCTGGGGTGGAGAAGTTAGGCGTGCATTCGACAACAACGCATCTCGGTACCAGCTGGTGAGCTGATCCAGGAAGCTGCGGCTGCAGGTGCTGTTGAGTTCTTGTTCACAATTGAAGTGTGCAACGTAACAAAGAGAACTTGCAAGTAACAAAGTACCGCACTGTCCGCATCGTGAGACGAAAAGCGCGATTGTAGCGCAAATCACAATTCTGACCGGCAGAGCAAAGCATCATCATTCTGCGGATTTCAGGGAGACTGGCGGGATTTTGCCGAAGATAATTCATCGATAGCGTATTTCAGGCGGGAATCATTCACTGTAGGGCAAAACCGCTGAATCGCAGTATTGGCCTTCTGTGGCCACGGCTGTCCAAGGAGTGGTCATGCCGCCGGGCTGGTGGGGCCCGGCGGCACTCGCCACGGCGACAGGTGGTTCGAAGGGGGGTCGGTGGCCGCCGTCAGTTGGATTGGCCGGTGGCGGTAGCCGCCACGATCATGACCGACGATGCCGTGTAGTTCGAGCCGTCCTTGGCTGCCACGATCCGCACGGTACCTCCGGCGACGATGTCCGCCACGCTCAGCTGGGTGCCCGTGCCGCCGGCCTGCTGGCGGCGCTGCTGCAGATTGCTCACCACCACGTCGCTGCCCAGGCCATAGCTGCGCGTGAACCCGTCGCTGCTCTTGACCGTGACGGACGTGGAGCTGACCTCCGTCACAGTCCCGAGCTGCTCGGCCATGGTGGTGTAGGTACTGCCTTCGAGGACCACATATTCGGCGTGCACCGCTGCGGAAAGACCGCCGCCCACGCCGCCGGCGGTGAAGCCGCCGGCACCGCCTTGGCCCGGAACTCGCCCGCCCGCGGCCCCTCCCTGCGGCGAACCGGGCATCCCCTGGGCCCCCAGCCCTTGCCCGCCGGGCCCCTGGCCGGCGGCCGCTCCGGCAGCCGTACCGTTAGCCGCCGCTGAACTGGAAGTGAGGGCATACACCCCTACCCCGGCGCCGACGGCCAGGACGGCGGCCGCACCGCCGACGACGAGCCCCCGATTGAGGGTCCACGGCTTGTCGGCGGATCTTCCCCGGGCGACGGGCGGCTGTGCGCCCCAGCCGGGGGCGGCGGGCGGCGTCGACTCTTGCCGGGGCAAGCCCCAGGCCGGGGCGTTGGTCTGGCCGGGCGACGCAGAAGGCGGTGCGCCCCAGCCAGCAGCGGGCCCGGGCGCCTGGTCTGCTGCGTAGGGTGCGGTCACGGGCGCCGGCGCTGTCGGGGCGTCGGAACGGGGGTCGGGGCTGGGCCGGTTGTCGGCTCCCGGATGCTGACTGCTCATCGTGTTTCTCCTGTCAGGGGCTGCTACGTGTTCACCCCAGAGTGCGGCGCGATCCTGTGCCGGGGCTGTGCGCGCCGTCGGCCGTGCCTGTGACGTGCCGCCGGGGTCTGTTGGCCGGACCGCAGCCGTCCCGATCCGGCGTGCGCGCTCCCGGACGGGCATCCAGCTGGGTACTCTGAGATTCACAGGTGCCGCACAGGATCCCCAAAGCCGCCCCTAACCGGCAGATCGGAGAGTCTTCCCATGGCCACTTCGCACTCCCTGACCAACAACCTTCCGCAGCTCACCCATCCGGACGGCTCCCCCATCCGCGCCCTCGTGGTGGACGATGAGCCCAGTCTGTCCGAACTCATGAGCATGGGCCTGCGGATGGCGGGCTGGTCCGTGGCGGTGGCCGCCGACGGGCCCGAAGCAGTCAAACTGGCCAAGGACTTCCGCCCCGACGTGCTGGTGCTGGACGTCATGCTCCCCGGGTTCGACGGCGTCGAACTCCTCAGTCGGATCCGTGCTTTCGCGCCGGAGGTTCCGGCGCTGTTCCTTACGGCCAAGGACGCCGTCCAGGACCGCATCACGGGCCTGGCCGCCGGCGGCGACGACTACGTCACCAAGCCGTTCAGCATGGAAGAGGTCCTGCTCCGGCTGCACCGGCTGGTCCAGCGCTCCGGCGTCGCCGCCATGGACACCGCCGAACTCGTGGTCGGGGACCTGGTGCTCAACGTCGACACCCGCGACGTCACCCGCGCCGGCGAGGAACTGCATCTGACGGCCACCCAGTTCGAGTTGCTGCGCTACCTGATGGAAAACCCCAAACGCGTCATCAGCAAGGCACAGATCCTGGACCGGGTCTGGGACTATGACTTCGGCGGCCAGGCGAACATCGTGGAACTCTACATTTCCTACCTCCGCAAGAAGATCGATGCCAACCATGCGCCCATGATCCACACCGTGCGCGGTGCCGGCTACGTCCTGAAACCGGCGGACTGATCCGTGCCCACTCTTTCCGGCGTGACCCCCGCACCCGGGCGCGACTGGCGCAACCCGGCGACGTGGCATCTGCGCACCCGTCTGGTCCTCGTCGCCATGGCGCTGCTGGTGGCCATCTGCGGCGCCGTGGGAGTTTTCAGCTACGTCTCCATGAACGATTTCCTCACCCGGCAGCTCGACACCCAGCTGGACCAGGCGTCGCATCGATCGAGCGAGTTCGGCCGGCCCCCCTCCGGCGACCCGGCCGGCCGCCCCGACCCCCTGGAAGCCCGGGGGCAGGGCATCGGCACGCTCAACGCCCGGCTGCTGGCCGGCACGGTGGCCAGCGCCGGTTTCCTGGCCGGGGACGCCACCCGCAAGAGCCTCTCCCCCGATGACAACGCCGTTCTCTTGGCGCTGACCCCGAACGGTGCGCCCGTGGACCGGACCCTCTCGGCCGGCGACTACCGGCTCACGGCCGTCCGCACACCCTATGGCGACGTTATTATCACCGGCCTCCCGCTGGCGGAAAAGCAAAACACCCTGGCTTCGCTCGTGTGGACTCTGGGGATCGTTTCTGCGGGCGGCCTCGTACTGATCGGCCTCGCCGGCACAGCCTTAATCCGCCGAACTCTGAAACCGCTGGAACAGCTCTCCGAGGTGGCCACCAAGGTCTCCCGCCTGCCGCTGGACGCCGGCGAAGTGGCGCTGGGAGTGCGGGTCCCGGCGTCGGCGGCCCATCCGGGAACCGAGGTCGGCAGCGTAGGCTACGCGCTGAACCAGATGCTGGATAACGTCTCCAACGCCCTCGAAGCGCGGCAGGAGAGCGAGATGAAGGTCCGGCAGTTCGTCGCCGACGCCTCGCACGAGCTCCGCACGCCGCTCACGGCCATCCGCGGCTACACGGAGCTGATGCGGATGACCGAGCACTTCACGCCCGACGGCGAAAAGTCGCTGGCCCGCGTCCAAAGCCAGTCCGTGCGGATGACCACCCTGGTGGAGGACCTGCTGCTGCTGGCCCGCCTGGACGAGGGGCAGGCACTCAAGGTCACCGACGTCGACCTCACCCAGCTGGCCATCGAAACGGTGAGCGACGAGAAGGTCATGGCCCCGGACCGCATCTGGCAACTGGAACTCCCGGACGAACCCGTGGTGGTGCGCGGTGACGCCACCCAGCTCCACCAGGTGCTGGCCAACCTGCTGTCCAATGCCCGCAAGCACACGGAACCCGGGACGAAGGTGGTCACGGGCGTCATGCGCTCGGCCGACGGCAGCGCCGTGGTCACCGTCACGGACAACGGCACCGGCATCGCCCCGGAATTCATCGGCCGCGTCTTCGCCCGCTTCGCGCGGGCCGACGCCTCCCGCACCAACCCGGTGGAGGGTCGCACGGCGCTCCCTGCGGTCGCGACGGCGGGCGCACGGTCCGGGGGCACGACGGCGGGCGCACGGTCCGGGGGCACCGCCGGGGCCCGCGCCACGCCCGGGGGCACCGCGGGGGTTCCGGCTTCCGAGGGCACCAGCGGGTTGGGCTTGTCCATTGTCCAGTCGATCGTGGAGGCCCATGGGGGGACCGTCGAGGTTTCGTCCCGTCCGGGCCGCACGGAGTTCGCCGTCCGGCTGCCCGCCGCACCGTCGGCCTAGGCAAAGCTGGGGCGGTTGCAGGCCCGCCTGCGCGAGATGCGTCGATGCTTCCACAGCCCGCGCACAGCTTGAGCCCATCGCCCTCATATGGGATGCCGGGAAAGTGGAACTATGACATTCACAGACCAGGCCACAGGAACCCCGTCCCGCGCCACGGCGACGCCGGCCGGTCCGGCGTCGCCCGCCCCGTCCGGACCGGACATGGACGGACCGAACATGGCCGCCGCCCTTCCGGGCCCGCTCGGGGCGCTGACACGCACCGGCGGGCGGCGCTCGGCCGTTGACACCCGTACGGGCACCCCGGTGCTGGACGTCACCATCCCGGTGTTCAACGAGGAACGTGACCTGGAAGCATGCCTGCGCCGGCTCCACGCCTACCTGCGCGACTCCTTCCCGCACCCGTTCCGGATCACCGTGGCGGACAACGCCAGCACCGACGGCACCCTCAAGACGGCCGAACGGGTGGCCCGCGAGCTCCGCGAAGTGAACGTGGTCCACATGGCCGAAAAGGGCCGCGGGAACGCGTTGCGCAAGGTTTGGCTCGCGTCGCCGTCGCCGGTCCTGGCGTACATGGACGTGGACCTGTCCACCGATCTGGCGGCGCTCGGCCCGCTCCTGGCCCCGCTGATTTCCGGGCACTCCGACCTGGCGATCGGGACCCGGCTGACCCGGAACTCGCGCGTGGTCCGCGGGCCCAAGCGGGAATTCATCTCGCGCAGCTACAACCTCCTGCTGCACTCCTTCCTGGGCGCGCACTTCAGCGACGCGCAGTGCGGCTTCAAGGCGATCCGCGCGGACGTGGCCCGGCAGTTGCTCCCCCATACCCTGGACAACGCCTGGTTCTTCGACACCGAGCTCCTGGTCCTGGCCGAGAAGTGCGGACTGCGCGTCCATGAAGTCCCGGTGGACTGGACCGACGACCCGGATTCCAGCGTGGACATTGTCCAGACCGCGCTCGCGGACCTGCGCGGGATGGCCCGGCTGAGCCGGGACCTGGTCTCCGGCCGGATTCCCGTTCCCGAACTCCGGGCAGCCTTGGCCCGCGGGCCGCTCCCGGCGTCCTCACGCGGCCAGGAACAAAGCCCCGGCGGGAGCCTCTTCGGGCAGCTGGTCCGCTTCGGCAGCATCGGCGTCGCCTCGACCCTCGCGTACCTGCTCATCTTCCTGCTCTGCCGGGGCATCATGGACCCGCAGCTGGCCAACTTCCTCGCGTTGCTCACCACCGCCGTGGCCAACACCGCGGCCAACCGGCGCTTCACGTTCGGCATCCAGGGCAGCAGCCAGGCGGTCCGCCACCACTTTGAGGGACTCCTGGTCTTCGGGATCGGGCTGGCCTTGACCTCGGGGGCGCTCCTGCTGGTGCACGCGTCCGGCGGAACACCGGACCGCTGGCTGGAACTGGTCATGGTCACCGCCGCCAACCTGGCCGCCACGGCCGTCAAATTCCTGCTCTTCCGGCTGGTGGTCTTCCGGCGCCGGGCCGACTCCGGCCTACCGGTGCCCGACGCCGACGACGCTTCCCTCCCCCACACAGAAACGGCCAAGTAAATGACCGCCACCATCAGCCCCACGCCCGGAGCCCAGCCGACGCCCGCCTGGGCACCCGGCGACACCGCGACGGCGGATCGTCCGACGGCGGGCCGCCCGGCAGCACCCCGGCCGCCCGCGCGCCAGGGACGCCGCGAGCGCCTGCTGTTCGGACCGCAGCCACGGTGGGTGCGCCCGTCGGCAGCCCTGCTGCTGGCCGTCACCGCCGTGTTGTACCTGTGGAACCTGGAAGCCACCGGCTACGCCAATTCCTTCTACGCGGCGGCGATCCAGGCCGGAACCAAGGACTGGACGGCGCTGCTGTTCGGCTCACTCGACGCCGGCAACGCCATCACCGTGGACAAGCCCCCGGCCGCGCTCTGGCTCCCGGCCCTCGCGGGACGCCTCTTCGGCTACTCGGCACTGAGCATGCTCATTCCCCAGGCCCTGATGGGCGTGGCCGCCGTCGGGCTCCTGTACCTGACCGTCAAGCGGGTGTCCGGGCCGGCCGCGGGCCTGCTGGCCGGCGGCGCCCTGGCGCTGACCCCCGTGGCGGCCCTGATGTTCCGGTTCAACAACCCGGACGCCATGCTCACCCTGTGCCTGGTGCTGGCGGCCTACCTCACCACCCGGGCGATCGAAAAGGCCGGCTGGAAATGGCTCGCCGCGGCCGGCGCCGTGATCGGCCTGGCCTTCCTCTCCAAGATGCTGCAGGGCTTCCTGATCGTGCCCGGGCTGGCCCTGGCGTACCTGTGGGCGGCGCCGGCCACCCTTGGCCGCCGGTTCCTGCACCTGCTGGGCGCCGCCGCCGGGATCGCGGTGGTGGCCGGCAGCTACGTGGCGTTGTTCCAGCTGACGCCGGGCTCGGCCCGTCCGTACATGGCAGGTTCGGAAACCAACAGCTTCCTGGAACTCACCTTCGGCTACAACGGCCTCGGCCGGATCACCGGATCCGGCGGCGGCGCGCCCGGCGGCGGCACCTTCGGCGGCAACGCCGGGGGCCCGGGCGGCAACGGCAACGCCGGCTTCGGCGGCACGGCCGGGATCGCCCGGATGTTCGGAACAAGTTTCGGCGGTGAAGTGTCCTGGCTGCTGCCGGCGGCCCTGATCCTGCTGCTCGCCGGGCTGTGGTTCACCCGGCGCGAGGCCCGCAGCTCGCGAACCCGTGCGGCGCTCCTGCTGTGGGGCGGCTGGCTGGTTGTCACGGCCGGCATCTTCAGCTTTATGAGCGGCACCGTGCACCCGTACTACGCCGTGGCGCTGGCTCCGGCGGTCGCCGCCCTGGTGGGCATCGGCGCCGTCGAATTGTGGCGGGGCCGGGCCTACTGGCCAGCCCGCATCGTCCTTGCCGCCACGGTGCTGGCCACCTCGGTCTGGTCCGCCGTGCTCCTGGGCCGCGACCCGGCCTGGCTTCCCGGGCTGCGAGTCATCGCCGTCGTGCTGGGCGTGCTGGCCGCGGCGGCGCTGCTGCTGCGGGTGGACAGCATGGCGGCGCTCCCGGCCCGGCTCCGCAAGGCCGCCACCGCCGGCGTCGTGATCCTCTCCCTGCTGGCCGGCGGGCTGGGGACCACCGCCTGGACGCTGGCCACCGTGGCCCAGCCGCACTCCGGTTCGATCCCCACGTCCGGGCCCACCGCGTCCGCGATGGGCGGCGGTTTCGGGGCGGCCGGCAGGACCGGCACCGACCGGGGGTTCGCCGACCGCGGGTTCGCCGGCCCGACGGGCGGCGCAGGCGGCGGACCCGGCGGACCCGGCGAAGCAATGGCCTCACCGGAGCTGACCGCGCTGCTGAAGTCCTCCGGCGCCAAGTGGTCCGCGATTGTCTCCGGCGCCACCCAGGCCGCGAGCCTGGAACTCGCCACCGGCACCAGCGTGATCGCGCTCGGCGGCTGGAACGGCGGCGACCCTTACCCGACGCTCGCACAGTTCCAGGCCATGGTGGCCAGCGGCCAGATCGGCTACTTCATCTCCGGCGGCGGCATGGGCGGCTTCGGCGGGGGCCGCGGTGGCAACTCCGAGGTCGCCGCCTGGGTCGCGGCCAACTACCAGGCCCAGACCGTCGGCACCGCCACGGTCTACAAGCTGGGGGTCTAGGACGCCATGACCGACACCCTGAATCCCCGCCCCGCCGAGACGCCGCGCGCGGCAGCAGCGCCGCGGTTGCCAGCCCCTGAAGCCCCGGGAGTTCCGCCCGCCCCGCAGGCACGGTCCGTCCCGCAGGTCCTGCCGCCCGCCGGCGCCCGCGGGTTCGGTGCCCGGAACCTGCGCCCGCGGCTGGAACTGGGGGCCCTGCTGCTGGCCACGGCCGTGCTGTACCTGTGGAACCTCGGCGCCTCCGGCTGGGCCAACGCCTTCTACTCGGCCGCGGCCCAGGCCGGCTCGCAGGACTGGACGGCCTGGTTCTTTGGCTCGTCCGACGCCGCCAACGCCATCACCGTGGACAAGCCGCCGGCGTCGTTGTGGGTGATGGGACTGTCGGTGCGCCTCTTCGGCCTCAGCTCCTGGAGCATCCTGGTCCCGCAGGCGCTCATGGGCGTCGGCACCGTCTGGCTGGTCTATCTGGCCGTCCGCCGGGCCGCGGCCCCCGCCACGGCCGACGCCCGCCTGGCGCACCGCGCGGGACTGCTCGCCGCTGCGGTCATGGCGCTGACCCCGGTAGCCGTGCTGATGTTCCGGTTCAACAACCCGGACGCCCTGCTCACACTGTTGATGACCGCGGCCGCCTATGCCGTGCTGCGCTCCATCCAGGACGCGCGCCTGCGCTGGCTCCTGCTCGCCGGAGCGCTCCTGGGCTTCGGCTTCCTCACCAAACAACTGCAGGTGCTGCTGGTTGTCCCCGGCTTCGCCCTGGCCTACCTCGTCGCGGCACCGGCCGGGCTGGGCAAACGCCTCCTGCACCTGCTCGCCACGGGCGCGGCGATGGCCGTCGCGGCCGGCTGGTGGCTGGCCGCCGTCGAACTCATCCCGGCGGCGGACCGCCCGTATATCGGCGGGTCCCAGAGCAACTCCATCCTCGAGCTGACCTTGGGCTACAACGGCCTGGGCCGGCTCAGCGGCGACGAAACGGGGAGCGTGGGCGGCGGCAACGGCTGGGGCACCCCGGGGTTGTTCCGGCTTTTCAACAGCGAGTTCGGCGGCCAGATCGCCTGGCTGCTGCCCGCGGTGGTGCTGCTCGGGGCGGGGCTGCTGTGGCTCGGAAGGCGGGCCCCGCGGACCGATGCCGTGCGGGCCTCGGTGATTGTCTGGGGCTCCTGGGTGGCCGTCACCGGGCTGACCTTCAGTCTCATGGCCGGGATCATCCACCCGTACTACATGGTGGCGCTGGCGCCCGGGATCGCGGGATTCGCCGGCCTGGGCGGAGTGCTCCTCTGGCAGCGGCGGAACCAGCCGGTGGCCGCCGCGCTGCTCGCCGCGGCCCTCGTGGCGGCCGGAGCCATGGCCGCGGAACTCCTCGGCCGCACGCCGACGTTCGTGCCGTGGCTGCGCTGGGTGGTCCTGCTGGCCTCGCTCGCCGCGGCCGGCGCGGTGCTGGCCTCCGCTGTCCCGGGCTTCAACTTGGCGGGGCTCCGGCGGGGCGGCCCGGCGGCGTCCGGGATCGTGGCGCGCACGACGGCGGTGCTCGCCGTCGCCGCTGCCCTCGCCGGCCCGCTGGCCTACTCGCTGGCAACCGCCGCGACGGCCCAGAGCGGCTCGATCGTCAGCGCCGGTCCGGCCGTGAGCGGCCGGGGCGGCGCAGGGTTCCCGGCGGTCTTCGGCGGCAACGGCGGCTTTGGCGGCGGCCCCGGAGTGAACATCAACGGCACGACGAACGGTGCCGGGCGCGGTCCTGGCGGCGGCGGGGCGGGCGGAATGGGCGGCCTGCTAGGGGCCACCACGCCGTCCGCGGCCCTTGTGACGGCGCTGCAGGCGGGCGCGGGCAACTTCACCTGGGCCGCCGCCGTCGTCGGATCCAACAACGCCGCCGGCTACCAGCTTGCGACGGAGCTCCCCGTGATGGCCGTGGGCGGGTTCAACGGCACCGATCCGGCGCCGACGCTCGCGCAATTCCAGCAGTACGTGGCCGATGGGAAGATCCACTACTTCATCGCCGGCCGCACAATGCAGGGCCAAAGCGGCTCCGACGACGCCGCGCGGATTGCCTCGTGGGTGGCGGCCAACTTCTCCGCCCAGACCATCGGCGGGACCACCGTGTACCTGCTGGCCGGGTAACCTGGCAGACCCTAAGCGCCGTACCCCGCCCGCCGTTTCGACGGTTCCGTGCCCACTCGCTGTTCGGGAGCCCCGTGCGGGCACGGAACCGTCGAAATGGGCACACCCAACCCTCGCCGCAGGGCAAGCCGCCACACCGCCACGGGGACTCGTCGTTACCGGAATGTGACTTCCAGCTGAAAGTCAGGTACCGTTTTAGGGTGCGCCAGTCGATCTGGCCGCACATCCGGACTGACGCCACACTCTGCCGCTTGCCGGATTCCGCTGGACCAGGCAGAGACGGGGGACCCAGTGTTCCCGGGCATCTGCATCCATGCACCCCTTGGGGTTAAGCCGCCACGTTGAAATTCCGTGCGGCCGGATTTCGCATCCGAACCCGACAGCTAACTCCGTAGGCGTTGAGAGGCGACCATGACTGACTTTATGGCACAAACGCGCCCAGAAGGCGCTAAACAGACGACCGAAGCCGAGACCGCGCGCCACCGCGCCGAGCCGGCAGAACGCTCCGCCGTGACCCGTCCCGCCCCTAAGGGCAAGCGTGCCCGCTCCGGCGCCGGCGTCCCGTCCAAAGGCAAGCGCGCCGCCGTGGTAGTCACCGCCTTCGCGGTGCTGCTCGGGGTCGGCGCTGCGGGCCAGGCCTCCGGCACGGCGACCCAGACCACCGCCGCCGCCAAGGCGTCCGTGCAGTCGCTGGACCTCGAACGGCTCGGCAGCTACACCCCCGCGTTACCCGCCCCGGCCAGCATCGAGGCGAAGCCCGCCGAGAGCAAGCCCGCCGAAGCCCCCGCGCCGGCAGCACCGGCGGCGGCTCCGGCCCCCGCTGCTCCGCCAGCCCCGGCTCCCGCGGCTGCCCCGGCACCGGTGCAGCCGGTCGCCGTCGACGATCCCGCTGGTGCGCAGGCCTATGCCGCGGCGCAGCTCCCGGTCCACGGCTGGGCGGCAAGCGAAATGCAGTGCCTGCAGAAGCTGTGGACCAGGGAGTCCGACTGGAAGACCACCGCCACCAACGCCAGCAGCGGCGCCTATGGCGTGGTCCAGTCCCTGCCGGCCGAAAAGATGGCCAGCGCGGGAGCGGATTACCTGACCAACTACCGGACCCAGATCAACTGGGGCCTGCAGTACGTCCAGCAGCGCTACGGCTCACCGTGCGGCGCCCTGAACTTCCACTACGCGAACAACTGGTACTAAGCCGCACAGCCGGCAACCACACAGACTCGCGGCGAGGCCCTGGATCCACCGGATCCGGCGCCTCGCGCGTTGTCTGCCGCGGCACCGCCTGCGGGGACCGCCGCGCGGGTGATCAGCCGTTCGGACGGCTGGGGATGTACTGCACGGCCCACTTGTTGCCGTCGGGGTCGGCGAAGTAGACGAATTGCCCCCAGTCCTGGACGTCGACGTCGCTGACGTCCACGCCGTTGTCCTTGAGCTGCCGGTGCGCGGCCTGAATGTCGCTGACCACGAGTTGCAGGCTGGGGGCGGTGCCGGGCGGGGCGTCGTTGAGACCCTCGCCAATTGCGATCGAGCAACCCGAGCCCGGCGGCGTCAGCTGGACGAACCTGATGCCGTCCGAGGGGCGCTCGTCGTAGTCGGCGTTGAAGCCCACCTTGTTGACATAAAAGTCTTTGGCTCGGTCCACGTCGGACACGGGGACCATTACGAGTTCGAGTTTCCAGTCCATGGGCACAGGCTAGACCCCGACGGCGTCCGCCGGAACCCCGCGCGGGAGCTTAGTCCGGGGACTGAGCCCGGGGACTTTAGCCGGCGATGCCGTACAGCCGGTCGCCGGCGTCGCCCAGGCCGGGGACAATGTAGGACTTCTCGTTGAGCTTCTCGTCGATCGAGGCCAGCACGATGGTCACGTTGGCGTCCGAGAGTTCTTCTTCCAGCTTGGCCAGGCCTTCCGGGGCGGCCAGCAGGCAGATACAGGTGACGTCCGAGGCGCCGCGCTTGAACAGGAACTTGATCGCCTCGCGCAGCGTGCCGCCGGTGGCCAGCATCGGGTCCAGGACGAAGATCTGGCGGTCCGTGAGGTCATCCGGGAGGCGCTCGGCGTACGTGATGATGTCCAGGGTTTCTTCGTCCCGGGCCATGCCCAGGAAGCCGACCTCCGCGGTGGGGACCAGCTTGGTCATGCCCTCGAGCATGCCCAGCCCGGCGCGGAGAATCGGGACCACCAGCGGGGTGGGCTTGGTGAAGGCGGTGCCGATGGTGGTGCTGACGGGCGTCTCGATGGTCACCGGTTCGGTGCGGACGTCACGCGTGGCTTCGTAGGCGAGGAGCGTGACAAGCTCCTCGGTGAGCTGGCGGAAGACCGGGGACGGGGTGTTCTTGTCCCGCAGAACGGTGAGCTTATGGGCGACCAGCGGGTGGTCCACAACGAGAGTGCGCATGGGTCAAAACTATCACCCGGACACCGGCGGGCCCCCAGCCGGGCCGCCGGTATCGGCGTCCGTCGTCCCGCCGCCGCGGCGGGTAGCGGGAGCGCTAGCGCCGCCAGTCGCGCGGCCACCGTCGCCGTCGGTAGCGGGAGCGCCGTCGCGCACGTGGACCTCGTTGTCGAACGTCGGCGCGGGACCGGCATGTTCCCGGTGCCGCAGCACATGGAAGAGCCGGTGGGCCAGGATCACGATCCCCACCCAACCGAACCCCAACACCCAGCCGATAATCACGTCCGTCATCCAGTGGTGGCCCAGGAAGACCCGGCTCATGCCCATCGCAAAGATGAAGAGCACGCCGGCCGTGATCAGGCCGACCCGGGCCACGGTGCGCTGCACCTGCAGGCAGGCGAGGTAGACCACCAGCCCGATCACCACCGTGGTGTTCAGGGTGTGGCCGCTGGGGAACGACGGCGAGTTCTCATAGGGCGGCACCGCATCGGCATGGTCGGGCCGGGTCCGGCCGATCAGTTTCTTGCCCACCGCGGTGGCGGTGACCGACACGGCGGCGGCGCCTCCGATCAGGATCAGCGGCCGCCAGGTCCGGGAAATCCAGGTCAGCCACGCCGTCAGGATGCTGGCCAGGATCGGCATCCCGATTCCGCCGCCGATGTTGGTGAAGCCGGTGACGAACGAGTCCAGGCCGGGACTGCGCAGCTGTTCCATGTACGCCAGCGTGGGCTTGTCCAGGTTCGCCAGGCCGGCGGAGTCCACCACGTTGTCGTAGACCTCGGCGCTCAACAGCGCCAGCACCACCACCACCACGCCGCCGATCAGCATCGTGATCCACAAGGCGGCGTAGGGCACCACCCAGCGGCCCCAGCGCCGCGTCAGCCAATTCTCAGTCCTGGTGATCATTGCCGTCTCCCGACTTCCTGGTGCGCCCGGCCATGGTGCACAGCGTGCTTAGGATGCATAGCGTCGAAACTATCATTGAGCCATGACTACCCCCGAGCCACGCCATGCGGAATGGATGGGACTGGCCCTCGAGGAAGCCCGCCGGGCCCTGGCCACCGCGGACGTGCCGATCGGCGCCGTCGTGATCGGGCCGGACGGTTCGGTGCTCGGCACCGGACGCAATGAGCGCGAGGCGCTCGGGGACCCGACGGCGCACGCGGAGATGGTGGCGATCCGTGAAGCCGCCGCCCGGCTGCGTGACCGCCGCGCGTTGGAGGGCCAGGACGACGACGGCTGGCGGCTGGCGGACTGCACCCTGGTGGTCACGCTGGAGCCATGTGCCATGTGCGCCGGCGCCGTGGTGCTGGCCCGGATTCCCCGGGTGGTTTTTGGTGCTTGGGATGAGAAGGCCGGGGCCGCTGGCTCCGTGTTCGACATACTGCGCGAACGCCGGCTCAACCATTGGGTGGAGGTGTACGCCGGCGTCCGGGAGCAGGAGTGCGGGGCGTTGCTGCGGGATTTCTTCGCCGGCCACCGCGGCGGCTGAGGCTGTAATTCGCCCGGCTACCGGTCGCCCGTCGCCGTCGTGGACGCCAGCAGCGCATCGATCCGCTTCTGTCGTGACGCCGGCGAATCCAGGCTGTAGGCACGGAAGTCCGCCAGATCTTCCTTGATCCAGGCCTCCACCTCGGCGATCCGCCGGGCCACGGCCGGGGTGGACACCCCGAAGACCCACGCGGCGATCCGCTCCCGGGCCGGGTCGTACTGCCACAACCCGATGATCCGGCCGCGGTCCAGGATGGGATGGTCCGGCAGGTCCGCCTGCAGCGCGAGCGACCCCAGCGCCGCCTTGTCCTGATCCTCCTCGGCGAGCAGCTCGGCCGCGTTCCGGCGCAGCAGCACCAGCGAATCACTCCCGGCGAGCAACTGGATTTGTTCCTCGGCCGGTTCCTCGAAGGCGGCGAGCAGATCGACGTCGTCGGGCAGCATCCAGAGCCGACCGCCCCCTGTACCGGCCGCGGTGGGAACCTCCATGGCGCCGACGTCGGCCAGCGCTGATTTGCTCTGCGCGACCGTGAAGCCGGTAAACCACTGCGACTGTTTGAAGGTGGCCCCTCCCGTCCAGCCGAGGTATCGCCGGATCAGCTCGGCGCGGATCTCTTCGTCGCTGAGCTCGCTCGGCCGGAGCCCCCACGGCGCATAGGCGTAGCGCTGCTGGTCCAGCCGGCCGCCGGCGGGGACGCGGCGGATCCGCCCGTCCGCCTGCAGGATGCCCAGCGCGGTGGGCAACGTGGTGGTGGCGCCCTTCTTTTTGCCCTCCTCGCCGAGGTTCCGCACCGAATCGCCAAGTTCGTCCTTGAGCTGCCGCGGGTCCAGCGGCGTCCCGGCTTCCGTGAGGGTGTGCAGCACCTGCTCCTCCAGCAGCGCGATTTCGCCCCGTTCCACCCCCAGCCGGCCGACCACTTTGAACCCGGCTTCGGCGGGGTCATGCCCGAGCCGCAGCGCCCAGGCGAAGTCGTCCCGGCCCAGCACATAGGTGCAGCCGCGCGCCGTCGGGAGTTCCAGGATCCGGTGGGCCAGGACGTCCGCGTCCGCCTGCGCGCGCCGGATGCCGGCCCGGGCGAAGAGCGTGAGGTACGGGTTCGCGCCGCCCACGGACCGGGCCCAGCCGGCCCGGGCAAAGACCTGTTCCGCCGTGCAGCCGGCCAGCGAGCCGTCCAGGCCTTGCCGGTGCCAGGACCAGGCGCGGAGCCGCTCGGGTGTGAGGCTCTCGGCGGGCGGCAGTTGCACGGTTACGGGCTGGGTCGTCATGGAGTCATTCTCCATCAGCTTCCGCGGCGGCGGTATCGATCCGGGCGTTGGGTTTGCCGCGGCGGTCCCCGGTGCCGCCGGTTGAGAGGATCGCCAGGACGGTCCGCGCGGTGGCGTCCCAGCCGGGGAGGTGCTCGCGCACCGCCCGGGCGGCGTCCCGCCATTGGCCGCGCAACTCGGGTTCGGTGAGCCAGCGGCGCAGGACGGCGGCGAGCGGCGCGGGGTCCTCCGCGAGCGCGACGGCGGCACCCGGCAGTGGTGCCGGAGCGGCGGCGCTCTTTGGGGCGGACTCGACGACGGTGCCCGCGGCGAGGGCCTCGACGGCCCCGGTGCCCTGCCGCACGATCACCGGAACGCCGCGGGCCAGGGATTCGGTGACCACCAGCCCGTAGGTTTCGGCCTGCGAAATCAGCAGGCTGAGGTCGGCGGCTGCCCATTCGGCGGCCAGCCCGGCGCCCCGCAGCTCCCCCGGCAGCCGGACGCGCCCGGCCAGGCCGAGGCGTTCGGTCTCCTGCCGGAGCAGCGCGGCGTAGGAGGGATCTGCCGTGTCCGAGCCGGCGAGGGTGGCCGTCCAGGCCAGGTCCGTGAGCCCGGACAACGCACGCAACAGCAGCAACTGGTCCTTGTTGGGCAGCAGCGCGGCGAGGGCCAGCAGGTGCGGTGGCTCGGAACCGCCGGCCAGCGGCGCGGGCTCGGTGCCCGGCAGCGCCACTCTGAGACCGTCCCGCCCGTCCAACACCTCGAGCCCGTCCCGCTTGTCCATCCCGCCCCGGCCCGGCAGCGCCGGCAGCCGGTGCAGCCGCCGCAGGTCCGCCGCGGCCGAGCCGCTGACGCAGATGACCCCGGCAGCGGCCTGCAGGGCGCGGCGTTCCAGTTCCGGGTGCCCGGCCAGGGGCATGTGCAGCAGGATCCAGGCCGGCATCCCGGCCGCGGCGGCCGCTTCCAGTTCGGCCGGCGCCCCGCAGGCCACGAGGCTGTCCACGATCGTGACCCGCCCGGCGTCGGCGGGTTCGGTGAGCAGCCGGCCCAGCCGCTGCCGGTCGTCCGGGCTGCCGACGGGCCAGTCGCCGTCGACCGCGCAGGACCGCGTCGCCACGCCGAGGGCCGCCAGGGCGCGGGCCAGGGCCGCGTTGTAGGCGTTGCCGCCCGAGTTGTGGCGGACGTTGCCGGGCAGCAACAGGCGTACGCCGGTGACCTCCACGGGGCTGCTAGCGGGCGCTGAACTCGAGCGAATAGCTGGCCCAGGCGTCCGGGGTCTCGCGCAGGGTGACGTCGATGCCCGCGAGCGCCTGCCCGTCCTGCCCGCCGCGGATCTTCGCGGCGACGGCATCCGCGATGTACTGGGCGAGCGCCTCGGTGGTGCTGAGTTTGCCGGCGAAGTCGGGGTGCTCGTCGAGGTTTTTGTAGTTCAGCTCAGACAGGGTGGCGTCCAGCACGTCGCCGGCTTCGCCGATGTCCAGCACGATCGAATCCTCGTTCAGCGTCCGTCGGCGGAAGGTCACCTCGGTGACGAAGGTGGCTCCGTGCAGGCCCTGCGCAGGGCCGAAGGCGGGGCGCGGCAGACTGTGGGCGATCATGAAATTGCGACGGACGGTCAGGCTGAACACGTGCTACCTCGTGGTTTCTGTTGCTGGGGCGTGGGCGGGATCTTCGGCGGGGTATTCGATGACGTGGCAGAGCGCTTCCAGGCTGCCGTCGGAGAGGCGCTGGACGACGTCGGGCAGCTCGCTGAAGGCGGACGCGCCGGTGAGGAAGGTGTCGAAGACCGGGTCGGCCAGCAGCGAGACCGCGAGTTTGAGCCGGTCCGCGTTGGTGCGCCGGTGGCGGCGGGCGCGGGCGACGACGCCCACCTGGCTGGCGCGGATGGAGAGCCGCCGGGCGTGGAAGTCTTCGCCGAGCGGCAGGGTGACGTTGCGGTCGGCGTACCAGGACATCTCGATGATCTCGCCTTCGTCGCCCACCAGTTGCAGGGCCCGTTCGAGGCCGGTCTGCGAGGCGGAGCAGTGGATCACGATGTCGCAGTCCGGCAGCGCGTCGTCGGGGTGGCTGAAGTCGACGCCGAGGGTTTCGGCGAAAGCGCGTTTGGCGGGGTCGACGTCGATCAGCTGCAGCCGGCCCAGCGGGAAGGTGCCCAGGAGCTGGGCGACCATGCCGCCCACCAGCCCGGCGCCGATCACCGCAATGCGGTCGCCGAGCCGGGGGCCGGCCTCCCAGAGGGCGTTGACGGCGGTTTCCACGGTGCCGGTCAGGACGGCGCGGCGGGCGGGCACATTGTCCGGAACCTCCGTGAGGGAGGCGACCGGGACGACGTAACGGTCCTGGTGCGGGTGCAGGCAGAAGACTGTCTTGCCCAGCCAGTCCGCCGGGCCGTCTTCGACGACGCCGACGGAGAGGTAGCCGAACTTCACCGGCGACGGGAAGCTGCCCATCTGGTGCGGGGCGGCCATTTCCTCGGCCACGCATTCCGGGACCCGGGCGTTGTGCACCACGATTTCGGTGCCCTTGCTGATGCCGGAGTAGAGCGAGCGCACGAGGGCTTCGCCGGGGCCGGGCGCCGGCAGTTCCTCGCGCCGGAGTTCGCCCTTCTCCGGGCCGACTGTCCAGTATGCGGTTGCGAGGGCGGGTGTTTGGCTTGTGTTGTTAGGGGTGCTCATCTTGCTACGAATCTAGCGCCGCTGGCGGGCCGGGGGAAGCGACCGGGGCCGCGGCGTGGCTGGGCCGGCGGTCTTGCAGCGGGTCTTGCGGCAGCTGCCGGGCGCGGGTTTCGAGCCGCGTTTTGGGGTTCAGCGCTGTGCTCCGGTACCCTATACAGGTTGGTGACGTGTCCGAGCGGCCGAAGGTGCAACACTCGAAATGTTGTTTGGTGTAAAAGCCAACGTGGGTTCAAATCCCACCGTCACCGCCAGATAGCGAGGCCCCTGCTTCCCTTTGTTTAGAAGGGAAGCAGGGGTCTTTGCTTTGTCCCGGAACGGGCTCATTGGCAAAGAATTGGCAAACCGGGCCCGGGGGCTTGTGCTCCGGCATGTCGCCGCACGTGACCGCCGGCTCACGGGCGTGACACTGACGAGCGAGGGGCGGTTGGCCCTCTCGGAAATCGACCGGTCCTTCGAAGCATGCGATGACTCACTCTCCAGCCCATCCCCGAATCGGACGGCAGGTTCTCGGCACGATCCTGTCCAGGCTCCTGAGTGCGAATCGCTGAAACACGACGCCGGGATCTTCCCGTCAGTTTCCATGGGTGCGGGAGACAATACGAGGGCGGCATCGCCGGGGGCCGTCTTCGCGCCGTTCCTGCGCGGACGACGGTGAAATGTACGTGCGGGCGCGGGCTGTTACGAGATGAGGAGTGAGGGCATGCTGGAGCGAAGGACATTTGGGGACACTGGTTTGGAGGTCTCCATCGTGGGGCTTGGTGCCGGCCAAATTGGCGAGAGCGATGTCACCGAGGCCGAAGCCGCCGAGGTGCTCAACGGGGCATTGGACCTGGGCGTGACGTTGATCGATACCGCCGCCAGCTACGGGTTGAGCGAAGAGCGTATCGGCCGGCACCTCGGCGGACGCCGGGACGAGTTCGTGCTGTCCACCAAAGGCGGCCCGAAGATCGACGGTCAACGGGATTGGTCGCCGGAGGGCGTGCTTGCAAGTATTGAGCGGTCCTTGCGGTTGACCCGGTCGGAACGGATCGACCTCTTCTATCTGCACTCCTGCCCGCTTGAGATTCTGCGGCGAGGAGACCTGCAGGACACCCTGGATGCGGCAGTCGGGGCCGGCAAGATCGGCGTCGCCGGCTACAGCGGAGACAACGAGCCGCTCGCATTCGCTGTCGATTCCGGCCGGTTCGGTGCCATTGAAACCAGCGTCAACATCGCTGATCAGTGGAATCTGCGAAACGTTCTGCGCCGGCGGCCCGAACTGGGAGTTATCGCCAAGCGCCCGATCGCGAACGCGCCCTGGCGGTTCCCCGAACGGCCCACCGGGAACTACGCCGAACTCTATTGGGAACGGCTTCAGGCACTCAACCTCGACCCGGGAGACCTGGATTGGGCAGAGTTCGCCCTGCGTTTCACGGTGTACGCCCCCGGTGTGCACACCGCAATTGCTGGCACGGCCAAACTGGCCCACCTGCGCTCGAACATCACGGCCGCCAGCAACGGCCCCCTTCCGGCTGCGGCTTTGGAAGGCATCGACCGGGCGTGGCGCGACGTCGGCTCCGACTGGCCCGCTTCAACCTAAAGGCACAGGGCCCCGACGGCGCCTCCAAACCCTCCATTTGGTGGACCCGTCCTGTTCTGCGTCCGCAGGATTTCGCATAGCACTGTCACTCGACGATGGCTGCTTCGGGCATGACATGACGTGGAGCGGGACTGCAATCTTCGGAGTGGGTGGCCTATGCCCGTCGGAGGCGTACTTCTGGACGGGTCTTCTTGTCCATGAGGAGGCGCATTTGTCGGCGTGAGTCAGCCCCCAGGTGCTGACTCCAAGGGCGTCTCCAGGCGGAGGTGATGGCCGAGGACTGCTCAGGTGCGCCATCCTGCGTTCAGCCTCAGGCCCACTCGTGCGGTGGTTGCTCCAAGATAACTATCTGACTCAAAGCCTCAGGCGGCCCCTCCACTTCGGTCCTCGGGCACGACAAAACTCCCATGGAAAGTCGCCGCAGGGCCCATTGACGCCGCGCCTAGAATGGCGGTATGGCAGTTCCGGAATATGGCAAAGTACCCCCGGCCGTCGATGGAGGTGCTGGGAAAGCCCTCGTCCTCTCCGCAGACAAATTTGAAGATCTGGAATTGTACGTCCCGGTCTTCCGCCTCACCGAGGCCGGGTGGAGCGTGGACATCGCCGCCCCGGAAGAGGGCAAGATCACCGGCGAGAGCAACTGGTATTACGTCATCGCAAACAAGCGCATCGACCAGATCGATCCTGACGAGTACGACCTTCTCGTCTTGCCCGGCGGAAAACCGGAGGGCGCACCCACGACGGTAAGGAACAACACTCACGCGGTGGAAATCGCACGCTCATTCTTTACCGCCAACAAGCCTGTTGCCGCAATTTGCCATGGACCATACCTCCTGGTTTCTGCGGACCTAGTGAAGGGTCGGCGACTCACCTCGTACTGGGGCGACGGCGTGCCGGACGAAATCACCCAGGCCGGCGGGACGTGGGAAGATGCGGACGTAGTGGTCGATGGAAACCTCGTCACCTCGCGATGGCCGATGGACCTAGCCGCGTTCTCAAGGGAAATGATGAAACTGGTTGGCAACGGCGCCTGACTTTCCGGGGCGCAATGCTGAGAGTTCTGCGGCTTCCCCTACCCCGCCGGGCTAGCAACGTCCTCCAGCACCGTCCGGTCGAAGAAGCGGATCTCGCCGGTGTCCGGAAAGAACACCGGAACCACCGACGTACTCGGGTCCTTCGAGGTCTCGTAGATTTCGGGCGCACCCCCATGCCGGCGGGCAATCGTGCCGACCAGGTCCGTGCCGCGGACCTTGACGGTCCGGTATTTGTAGCTCATTCGGGCTCCTTTAGTGACGTGGGACACAGCCTACTCCCCGAACTCCGGCCGGGTCCGGGCGAAGTCCGGCACCGTCCGGCCGCACCCCGGCACCCGCCGCGCGCCCGGCGGGTGCGTCACGAAAGACCACCCGGCCCCCGTTGGTGCACAATGCGTTCATGATTAATGACGCTCCCCGCCCGGTCTACTTCCTCTCGGACAGCACGGGCATCACCGCGGAAACGCTCGGCAATACCTTGCTGACGCAGTTCCCCGGGAACGATTTCGACCGCATCACCATCCCCTTCATCACCAGCGTCGACCAGGCCCGCAAGGTCGTGAACACTATCGACGGGATGGCCGCGCACGGCCTGCAGCCGATCGTCTTCTCCACCGCCGTCGGCAGCGATATCCGCCAGACCCTGGGCACCTGCCAGGGGATCATGGTGGACCTCATCGGGACCCACGTCGGGCAGTTGGAGCAAGCCCTGGGCGCCCAGGCCAGCGGGGAACCGGGCCGGGCCCACGGACTCGGCAACGCCGCCCGCTACCAGTCCCGGATGGCCGCCGTCGAATACGCCATGGAGCACGACGACGGCGCGAGCCTGCGCGCGCTCGAAAAAGCCCAGGTCATCCTGGTGGCCCCGTCCCGCTGCGGCAAGACGCCCACCACCATGTACCTGGCGCTGCAGCACGGTATCTTCGCCGCCAACTTCCCACTGGTGGACGAGGACTTTGAACGCGAAGGGCTCCCCAAGCCGTTGCGGCCGTTCGTTTCGAAATGTTTCGGCCTCACCACTAATCCCCTGCGCCTGAGCCAGGTCCGCACCGAGCGCCGCCGCGGCTCGCCCTACGCATCGCTGCGGCAGTGCGGCTTCGAGCTGCGCAGCGCCGAGCGTTTATACGTCTCACATGGGATTCCGTACCTGAACTCGGCCAGCGTGTCCGTGGAGGAAATGTCCGCCACGATCCTCCAACAGATGAAGCTCAAGCATTAGGGAAAAATTTCACAAACTCAGTGTGGCGTGCGCAATGTGGAAACACGGGCGGAGACCTGACAAGGTAAACAGGAATTGTGCCCACCAAACGGCGAACGCCGTGCGGCGGCGCCGCTGCATGCCACCATCTGCAAAGGAGCAGTAACTATGACGACAGACATCCTGTGGTTCTCGGAACTCGGACTCAAGGACCTGGACCGGGTGGGCGGCAAGAATGCCTCCCTGGGTGAGATGGTGCAGAACCTGACTTCCGCCGGCGTCCAGGTGCCGGACGGCTTCGCCACGACGGCGGACGCCTACCGCGCGTTCCTGGCCGAATCCGGCCTGGACCAGAAGATCGCCGACCGCCTGATCGGGCTGGACACCGACGACGTCACCGCCCTGGCCGCGGCCGGCCAGGAGATCCGGACCCTGATCCGCGAGATGCCCTTCCTGCCCTCGTTTGAGACGCAGGTCCGCGATTCCTACCAGCAACTCGTGGACAAGCACGGCGGCTCCGAGGATCTCTCCTGGGCCGTCCGTTCCAGCGCCACGGCCGAGGACCTGCCCGACGCCTCCTTCGCCGGTCAGCAGGAAACCTTCCTGAACGTCCGCGGCATCGAAAACATCCTGCAGGCCATTAAGGACGTTTTCGCGTCCCTCTACAACGACCGCGCCATCGCCTACCGGGTGCACCACAAATTCGAGCACGCCGAGGTGGCACTCTCCGCGGGCGTGCAGCGCATGGTGCGGTCCGACGTCGGCTCCTCCGGCGTCATGTTCACCATGGACACCGAATCCGGGTTCAACGACGCGGTCTTCGTCACCTCCTCCTACGGCCTCGGCGAGGCCGTGGTCCAGGGCGCCGTCAACCCGGACGAGTTCTACGTGTACAAGCCTGCGCTGCTGGCCGGACGTCCGGCGATCCTCAAGCGCGGCCTGGGCGAAAAAGCGCTCCAGATGACCTACACCTCCAGCCGCGAAATCGGCCGCACCATTGACTTCGTTCCGGTGGAGGCATCGCTGCGGAACCGTTTCAGCCTTGACGACGACGACGTCGAGCAGCTAGCCCGTCACGCCCTCGCCATCGAGGCCCACTACGGCCGCCCCATGGACATCGAATGGGGCAAGGACGGGATCGACGGCGGCCTGTACATCCTGCAGGCACGCCCCGAGACCGTGCAGTCCCGCCGGGCCGCCGGCAGCCTGAGCCGCTACCGCCTGAACGGGTCGGGGCGGACACTGTCCGAGGGCCGCGCCATCGGACAGCGCATCGGCGCCGGCAAGGTCCGCATCCTCAGCTCCATTGACCAGATGGCCGCCTTCGAAACCGGCGACGTCCTCGTCGCCGACATGACCGACCCGGACTGGGAACCGATCATGAAGCGTGCCTCCGCGATCGTGACCAACCGCGGCGGGCGCACCTGCCACGCGGCGATCATCGCACGCGAACTGGGGATCCCCGCCGTCGTCGGCACCGGCGACGCCACCGACACGCTGCGCGACGGCCTCGAGGTGACCGTCTCCTGCGCCGACGGCGAGACCGGATTCATCTACGAGGGACTCCTGGACTTCAGCGTCGAGGAAACCGAGATCGCCCAGCTGCCCGAGGCTCCGGTCAAGGTCATGATGAACGTCGGCACCCCGGAGCAGGCATTCACCTTCGCCCAGCTGCCCAACCACGGCGTGGGCCTGGCCCGGTTGGAGTTCATCATCAACCGCCAGATCGGCATCCACCCCAAGGCGCTGCTGAACCTGGACGAGCAGCCGGCGGACGTGGCCGCGGAAATCCGCGAACGGATTGCCGCCTACGACAGCCCGCGCGACTACTACATCAAGAGGCTGGCCGAGGGCGTGGCCACGATCGCCGCGGCGTTCGCTCCGGAACCGGTGATTGTGCGGATGTCCGACTTCAAGTCCAACGAGTATGCCAACCTGATCGGCGGACCGGCCTACGAGCCGCACGAAGAGAACCCGATGCTCGGCTTCCGCGGCGCCTCACGGTACCTGGACCCGTCCTTCCGGGACTGCTTCGACCTCGAGTGCGAGGCCCTGTCCTTCGTCCGCAACGAGATGGGCCTGACCAACGTCAAGCTCATGATCCCGTTCGTGCGCACGCTGGACGAGGCCCGCGGCGTCATCGACCTGCTGGCGGAGAACGGCCTCACCCGCGGCGAGAACGGCCTCGAGGTGATCATGATGTGCGAGATCCCCTCCAACGCCCTCCTCGCCGACGATTTCCTGGACTACTTCGACGGCTTCTCCATCGGCTCCAATGACATGACCCAGCTGGCCCTGGGCCTGGACCGCGACTCCGCGATTGTCTCGGGCGGCTTCGACGAACGCGACCCTGCCGTCAAGAAGCTCCTGAGCATGGCCATCAAGGCCTGCAAGGCGCGCGGCAAGTACGTGGGCATCTGCGGCCAGGGTCCCAGCGACCACGCGGACTTCGCCGAGTGGCTGGTGGGCGAGGGCATCGACTCCGTCTCGCTGAACCCTGACACGGTGGTGGACACCTGGCTGCGCCTGTCGGCAGCCGGCCCCGAGGCGGACTGAGCTTCGAAGGAACTGATGCCGCGGGGCAGGTTCGCGCCTGTCCCGCGGCGCAAGTGGGCCCCTGCTTCCCTTATCTAGAGGGAAGCAGGGGCCTTTGCCTTCTAATTCTGCCCCGGGTCCCGGTACCCGAGGGCGGCGCTGGCCGCCTTGCCGGCCGCTGCGACCATCGGGCCCAGCCGCGGGACGTCGTCGCTGCTGACCCGCTGGGTCGGGAAGCCTAGGCCCAGGACCGCTGCGAGCTCGCCGTCGTACCGGAACACGGGCGCACTGATTGACCCGACGTCGCTGTTTCGTTCACCGAAAGCGGCGAAGAATCCCTGTTTGCGGGCCAGCTCGGCCTGCTCGTCCAGCTGTGCCCAGCTGACCGGGGTCGCCGGCGTAAACCGGGTGAGGTCGGTCCCGAGCAGGGCCTCCCTGGCGCCGGGATCGAAGGTGAGGAAGATCTTCCCCGGCGCGCCGGCGTGGATCGGCATGACCTGTCCCACCAGGAACGGGCGCATGACCACGTGCCGCGTTTCCGCTACGGCCACGACCGTGCGGAACGCGCCGTCGCGCATGTACAGGCAGGCGGTTTCCCCCGTGGCGTCCCGGAGTTCGTGAAGGACAGGCCGGACCAGCCCCACCACATCCAGGCCCAGTGTGCCGGGCGCTGCCCATTGGACCAGCCTGAGGCCGATCCGGTAGCGGTCCCCGTCACGATCCAGGAATCCCTCGTGCACCATGTTCTGGACCAGCCGCTGGCAGGTGCTGGCAGGCAATCCTGTGGTGCGGGCGATCTGCTGCAGCGTCGGCTCAGGGGACTCGATGGAGAAGCAGTTGAGGATTTCGCTGACCTTGCGCAGCACCAGGATCGGCGTTGACCTGGAGCCTTGTTCTTTCGCCGCCGCACTGCCGCCTGCCACCTGCCACCGCTTTCCTCATCGAGTGTCCATCCTAACCAGCCACGGCCCCGCTCGAAGGACGTGAGCGTTGACACATCCAGAATAAACCCGCACTATGGGTTTCGAAACCACAATGTGGGTTAGACGGTCCGGCTACGGCCAGCGAACCAGGATCCAGCCAGAGAAATGGACGTGACAATGACAGCACCTGAACCCCACGGCGCCCGCCAGACGGCCCGAAACGGGAAGGACAGGTCAAGGATCGGGCTGATCGTTCCCAGCTCGAATTCGACGATGGAAACCGAACTTCCGGAGCTGTTCCGCCGGCAATCCGAAGCCACCGGGCACGCCTACACGTTCCACTCCGCCCGGGCGACCCTGAAGAGCGTCACGCCAGATGAACTGGCGGCCATGGTCGCCAAAGCTGGTGAATGCGCTGCCGCCGTATCTGACGCCGACGTCGACGTCATTGCCTATGCGTGCCTGGTCGCAGTGATGGCTCAGGGGCCGGGAGCGCATGAGGGCTCCGAGGCAGTGATTGCCGAGTCGGCCGCCGCAAACGGGCATCCCGCTCCCGTCTCCAGCAGCGCCGGGGCACTCGTCCGGACCCTGCAGGCGATGGGTGCACGCAAGGTTGCCATGGTCACCCCATATCTGCCCGAACTGACCAAAATGGTCACCCGGTACATCGAGGGCGCGGGGATCGAAGTGCAGGACGTGATCGGCCTCGAAGTCGCCGACAACCTGGAGGTCGGCCGCTTGGACCCGGCCAATTTGCCTTCCATAGCGGCACGCCTGGACCGCACCGGAATTGACGCCCTGGTGCTTTCCGCCTGCGTTCAGATGCCCTCGCTGGCAGCGGTCCAGGAGGTTGAAGACGCGCTCGGGATCCCTGTCATTACGGCGGCCACGGCCACAAGCTACGAGATTCTCCGGGCACTCGGCCACGAACCGGCCATTTCGGGCGCCGGACGGCTACTTACCGGCCTGACTCCCATCGCCGCGGGCGTAGCGGGCAGCGGCCCAGCTAACAGCAGCGAAAACAACCCGGGCACAACGCCCACACGCGTCAGAACAATGGAGTAATGATGAATGTCCAGGAAGTAACCCACGCGCAGGCCGTACGGCGTGCCACGCTCGCAAGCGTCGTCGGGACCACGATCGAGTGGTACGACTTTTTCCTCTATGGCACGGCCGCGGCGCTGGTATTCCCGCAACTGTTCTTTCCCGGGCAAAACGCCTTCGCCGGGATCCTGGCGGCGTTCGCCACGCAGTTCGTCGGCTTCGTAGCCCGCCCCGTGGGCGCGGCCATCTTCGGACACTTTGGTGACCGGATCGGGCGCAAGACGACGCTCATGGCGACACTGTTCCTGATGGCCTTCGGTACGGTGCTCATCGGCCTGCTGCCGACCTACCAGAGCATCGGCATCGCCGCACCGATCCTTCTCGTGCTGCTGCGCATCATCCAGGGGATCGGCGTCGGCGGCGAGTGGGGCGGCTCGGTCCTGCTGAGCATGGAGTGGGGCCACCAAAAGCGCCGCGGCCTCTCCGCCAGCTGGCCGCAGATGGGCGTGCCGATCGGCCTGGTTCTCTCCACCGGCGTCGTCCGCATCACGTCCGGGATGACGGGGACGGAAGGCTTCGCCGCCTACGGCTGGAGGATCCCGTTCATCCTCAGCATCCTGCTGATCGGTGTTGGCCTCTTCGTCCGGATGCGCGTCATTGAAAGCCCGGAATTCGAGGCTGTCCGAAAAGCCAACATGGTGGTCAAGAACCCCCTGATCGAGGTCTTCAAGCGCCAGCCCAAGCAGGTCCTGCTGACGGCACTTGTCCGCACCTCGGAGCAGGCGCCGTTCTACCTCTTCATCACCTTCGTCCTCACGTACGCCGTCAAACAGCTCAAGCTCAACAGCAACTCGATCCTGGACGACACCCTCATTGCCGCCGCGCTGGGCCTGATCAGCATTCCGCTCTTCGGCCGGCTCTCGGACAGGTTCGGCCGGCGCCGGGTCTACGGGATCGGCATTGTCCTGACGGCAGTGTTCGCCTTCCCCTACTTCGGCCTGCTCAATACCGGGAACTCCCTGCTGGTGGGACTCGCCATTGTCCTGAGCCTGGTGCTCCACGACGTGCAGTACGGGCCGCAGGCAGCCCTGATCGCCGAGAGTTTCGACGCCGATATCCGCTATACCGGGGCTGGCATGGGCTACCAGCTGGCCAGCGTCATCGCCGGCGGCCCGGCCCCGCTCATCGCGGCCGCGCTGCTGGCCGCCACCGGTGACTCCACGGCCATCTCCATTTACATCATCATCTGCTGCGCTATCAGCATGCTCGCCCTGGTTCTGCTGCCCAAAGTCACCGCGTCGCTCGCTCCGGCACCGGCACATGCGGCTGGCCTGACATGAGCTTCCAGGGCACAGAATTGATCAACGACGCCGCCCCCGCACCCGACATGCACACCGCACGGGCCGCCGGCCAGCCCGCCGCCGCCGATCCCGGCACGGCGCTGGGTGACCTGCTGGTGCTTGACCTGACCCGCATCCTCTCCGGCCCCTTCGCCACCATGACGCTTGCCGACCTGGGCGCCGATGTCATCAAGATTGAACAGCCCGGGACCGGTGACGACACCCGGCAGTGGGGGCCGCCGTTCCAGGGCGGCGAGGCCGCGTACTTCCTGTCGGTCAACCGGAACAAGCGCAGCCTCGCAGTGGATCTCAAGACGGCGGAGGGCCTGCAGATCGTCCAGGAACTCGCACGCCGGGCCGACGTCGTCGTCGAGAACTTCAGGCCGGGAACGGCCGCCCGGCTGGGACTGGGGTATGAAGACCTGTCGCGGGAGAACCCCGGACTCGTCTACGCCTCCATCAGCGGCTACGGCCAGACCGGCCCCGACGCCGAGCGGGCCGGGTACGACGCCATCGCCCAGGCCCGCAGCGGCATCATGAGCGTCACCGGCGAACCGGACGGGCCGCCGGTGAGGGTGGGCGTGAGCAGCGCCGACCTGGTGGCCGGCATGTGGGCCTCTATCGGCATCCTCGCGGCCCTACATGAGAAACAGCGGACCGGGTCGGGTCAATGGGTGGACATCAGCCTGCTGGACGGCTCCGTTTCCTGGCTGACCTACGTTTCAAGCGGCTACTTTGCCAGCGGGGAAATCCCCAAGCGCTACGGATCGGCCCACCCGACCATCGCCCCGTACCAGGCCTTCCCCACCGCGGACGGATTCGTCATGGTCGCCGTCGGAAATGACAGCCTCTGGCGCAAATACGCCGCCGCCATCGGCCGCCAGGACCTGGCCGAGGACGAGCGTTTCGCCACCAACCCCTCCCGGGTGGCGTGGCGGGAAACGCTGGTTCCGCTTCTGGAGCAGGCCATGCGCACCCGGACCACCGCGGAATGGGTGGCAGCCCTGGATGAATCAGGGGTTCCGGTGGGGCCCATCCAGACGGTCGACGAGGCTTTGCGGGACCCCCAGGTTCTGGCGCGGAATATGGTTTCCGAGCTGGTTCACCCGACCGCCGGCCCGATGAAAGTCGTCGGCTGCCCCGTGCGGCTGACAAGGACCCCGCCGTCCGTCCGGACGGCGCCGCCGTTGCTGGGCCAGGAGACGGATGAAATCCTCGGCGAGCTGGGATTCAACGCGGAGCGCATCCGTGCGCTTCACATCAGCGGAGCCGTCCAGTGATCGCCGAGGGCCTACAGGACATGGACGTGACGCGTTTGCGCGGCGACGGCGGAGTGGCTGTCCTCACTGTGGGGACCGGTGAACGATTCAATGCTCTCAGCTCCTCGCAGTGGAAATCCCTGGCAGCGTCGGCACGGAGCCTCGCCGCGGACCCGTCCATCCGGGCAGTCGTCATCCGCGGCAACGGGGACACCTTCTGCTCGGGCTCGGACCTGAGGGAATGGCGGGACGCCACCCCCGCGGACGTGAGCGACGCCTTCTCCGCCATCGAGGCCGCGCTGCAGGCCGTCGAAGCCATCCCCGTACCCACGATCGCCCTGGTACAAGGCGTGGCCACCGGGGCGGGCTGCCAACTCGCGCTGGCCTGCGATCTTCAAGTGCTGGAGTCCGCCGCGAGGATCGGCATGCCCATCGCCCGGCTAGGCATGCTCATTCCACCGACGTTTGCCAACCGGATGTCCTTGCGGGTCGGCCCGTCCCGGGCCAAGGACCTTCTTTACGGAGGAAGACTGCTGACCGCGTCAGAGGCCCTGGCGATGGGCCTCGTGACCACGTTGGTCCCCGACGGCGGGGGCGCCGAGGAGGTGGCGCGGTTAACCGGGCACTGGGGCGGCATGTCGCAGGCTTCCCTTCGGGCGTCCAAGGCAGCCGTAAATCGGGGCCTTGCACCGGTGGACCATCCCGCCCGCGGCCTCCCCCAAGGGCCCGCGGCAGATCCCAAGGAGTTCTTCCGACGGGTGAATCAATTCCTGCGCCACAAGATGAGCTAAGTGGTCCGTCCCCTCGGCTTCATTATCGCGGGGGGACGGGAACGCCCCGGTACAATCTAGGGACAGCCCGTCCCCCTCCACGGACGTCGGGCCCCACGATCACCGCCGCTGGCTGAAGGAGGATTCCGTGCGACCACACTCCGCCCGGAGTCCTTTCCATTGGCTCCGTTCGGCCATGGTGGCCACGACGATCGTGACGCTGGCTGCGGCCGCGCACGTGGTGGCCGGCGGCCAACTTCCCGCCCCCGCCATCCTGCTCGCAGTCCTGGCCCTCACCGGCCTGGTTACCACCGCGGCCACCCGGCTGAAACTGCGCCTTCCCGCGATGGCCGGCCTGCTCGGAGCCGGGCAATTGGCGCTGCACGAGGCGTTCACCGCCTTCGGAGTGACCGTAAGCCCACCCGGCACCAGCGGAGCGGCCGTGCCGGCGCACCATACGGCCCTGATCCCGCTTCCCGTCCCGGCGGACCACCTCCGGATGCACGAGCTGGATTCCGCCCTGGCGCTGTCCATGTTTGCCGGCCACGCGCTGGCAACGCTCGCCTGCGCCGTGCTGCTGGCCAAGGGCGAGGACGCGCTCTGGCAGCTCGCCGCGTGGCTCCGCCCGCTGGTCCAGCTACCGGCGCCCGTAACGCCGCGCCCTGCCGCCGCCCCGGTCGTGACGGCACGGCCCCGCGCCGCAGTCCCGCTGCCCTGGCGCAACCTCCGGCGCGACTGCCGCCGCGGGCCGCCCGCCGTCGTCGTCTTCCCCTAACCATTCTTCCGGCCGCGGCCGACCCTGCCCAATGACACCGCCCTCATTACCACAGCGGCGGGCAGCTCGGCCGCGCCTCCCATTTTTCGCGCGCCGCCGCGATGCCGCGCGCATGCCTGAAAGGCACCTGTTGTGACCATGACCCAGCACAAATCCGCCCTCCGCCGCGCCCTGTCCGCCACCGCCGTCGCCTCGGCCACGGCAGCCCTGATGCTCGCCGGCATCGGCGCCGCCTCGGCGCACGTCGACGTCTCGCCGGACAAGACCTCCGCCAACTCGTACGCCCTGCTGACCTTCGCGATCCCGCACGGCTGCGAGCAATCCAGCACCACCAAGGTGACCATCACGTTGCCGCCCGAGCTCAACGATGCCCAGCCCACCGTGAACCCCAACTGGACCGCGGCCAAGGTCACGGAGCAGTTCCCCCAGCCGAAGAAGCTGGCCGACGGCTCCGCGATCACCAAACGGACCAGCCAGATCGTGTACACCGCCAAGGCTCCGCTGAGCCCGGAACTCCGTGATGTGTTGGTGCTCTCGGTCAAGCTGCCGGACGTGGCGGGTAAGACGCTTCACTTCCCGACCTTGCAGACATGTGAAGCCGGCCAGGTCGACTGGTCACAGATCCCGGCCGAGGGCCAGGATGAGGATTCACTGCAGTCTCCGGCGCCGTCGCTCACGGTCACGGCGGCCGTTGCCGCCACGGACGGTCACGGTGCCCACGCGGCCACCGCCTCGGCCACCTCCACGGACACCGTCCAGGCGTCCGCGGCGACCGACGACGGCGGCCAGGCCCGCAGCTGGGCGGGCCTCGTCGCCGGCGTCGGCGGCCTTGTCCTGGGCGGCCTCGCGCTGCTTCGCAGCCGCAAGACCGCGGCCGCGAAGTAACCCACGGTTGATGCCCGGAAATCACAATCCGGGCATCAATCCGGGTCCGCCGTCGTGGCGTCGTTGACTAAGCCCGCCGCGGAACATAAAAGTTGAGCCATGAGGCCTCAGCAGATGAAACACAGACTGGTAATTACTTCGGTGACGGCGGCCGCCGCGGCCGCGCTGCTGCTCAGCGGCTGCGGCCCCAGCCAGGGTGCCGCGAGCGCCGCGTCATCCACGCCGGCCTCGACCTCGGCGACCCCGTCCGCTTCCGCCAGCCCCACCCAGACGTCGTCCGGCGCCGCCGCCGCCGGCCCCTCGTCCGCGGCCCCCGCCGGGCCTGTCCTGTGCAAGGCCGCCAACCTCACGGCCGCCCTCGACTCCACGGGCGGCGGCGCGGCCGGCAGCGTCTACATGAAGCTGATCCTGACGAACTCCGGCGCCGAACCGTGCCTGCTGAAGGGCTTCGCCGGGGTGTCCCTCACCACCGGCGCCACCGGCGATCCGATCGGCGCCGCGGCGACGCGGGACGATTCCACGCCGGTTGCCGACGTGCTGCTCGCCCCCGGCAAAGCCGGAACCGCAATCCTGCGCTACACGCAGGCCGGCAACTACCAGGGCTGCACCCGCACCCCGGCTGCGGGCTTCCGGGTCTACCCGCCGGAAGATACGGCGTCGCTGTTCGTCGCCGACACCAAGGACGCCTGCACCGAGCCGGGCATCAATCTGCTGACCATCGGGGCCTTCGCGGCGGTCTAGCCTCCATGCCTTACGGCACCGCCGAGGAGTGTCGGTGCCGTAAGGCATGATGGAGGAATGAAGGGGCAGGAGCTCGCCGGCGGCACACTCGCGGCCGAGGCCATGGACCGGTTCAGCCGGCCGACCCGGGAGTGGTTCCTGGGCGCCTTTTCCGCGCCCACCCCGGCGCAGAACGGCGCCTGGAACGCGATTTCCTCCGGCGCCCACGCCCTCGTGGTGGCGCCCACCGGCTCCGGCAAGACTCTCGCTGCCTTCCTCTGGGCCCTGGACCGGCTCCTCGTCTCGGCCCCGGCTGGCCCTGAGGAGCTGCCTGGCCTGGCTGCCCCGGCCGCGAAAGCCGTCCGGGGCAAGGCGCCGAAGCGGAAAACCCGTGTCCTGTACATCTCGCCGCTGAAGGCGCTGGGCGTCGACGTCGAACGCAACCTCCGCGCCCCGCTGATCGGCATCACCCAGACCGCTAAGCGCCTCGGCCTGCCCGCGCCGTTGATCAGTGTGGGCGTCCGCTCCGGGGACACGACGACGGCGGACCGCCGCTCGCTGCTGAGTCATCCGCCGGACATCCTGATCACCACGCCCGAATCCCTGTTCCTGATGCTCACCTCCAAGGCGCGGGAAGCCCTGGATGAGGTGGACACGATCATCGTGGACGAGGTCCACGCCGTCGCCGGCACCAAGCGCGGCGCGCATCTGGCCGTCTCGCTGGAACGCCTCGATGCCCTGCTGCCCAAGCCGGCCCAGCGGATCGGGCTGTCCGCGACGGTGGAGCCGAAGGAACTCGTGGCCCAGTTCCTGGCCGGCTCAGCGCCGGTGGAGATCGTGGCGCCGCCGTCGAAGAAGACCTGGGATCTGACCGTTTCCGTTCCGGTCGAGGACATGTCCGATCTGCAGGGCGCCGCCGGTGCCTTCGATTCCGGGCCGGCGTCCGGGCTGCAGCCGCACGCGTCCATCTGGCCGCATGTCGAGGAGAAGATCGTCGACCTGGTGCTGGCCAACCAGTCCACGATCGTGTTCGCGAACTCCCGCCGACTGGCCGAGCGGCTCACCGCCCGGCTCAACGAGATTTACGCCGAACGCCAGCTGATCGCAGCGGGCGGTGGCTGGGAAGAGCCCGGCGGCTCCGCTGCCCGTGGGGACGCCACGGCGACGGCGGGCGCCCCGACAGGCACGCCGGCCCCGCCCGCCTCGACCGCGACGCCGGCGCACATGATGGCCCAGGCCGGCAGCACCGCCGGCGCCGACCCGGTCCTGGCCAGGGCACACCACGGCTCCGTGTCCAAGGACCAGCGGGCCCTGATCGAGGACGACCTCAAGTCCGGCCGGCTGCGCTGCGTAGTGGCGACCTCCTCGCTGGAACTGGGCATCGACATGGGCGCAGTGGACCTCGTGGTGCAGGTCGAGTCGCCGCCCTCGGTGGCCAGCGGTCTGCAGCGGGTGGGCCGCGCCGGCCACCAGGTCGGCGAGATCTCCCAGGGCGTGCTCTTCCCCAAGCACCGGGCAGACCTGGTGCACACGGCCATTACCGTCGAACGGATGCTGGACGGCAAGATCGAGCGGCTCTACGTCCCGGCCAACCCGCTGGACATCCTCGCCCAGCAGACCGTCGCCGCGACCGCACTCGAGGCGATCGACGTGGAGGAGTGGTTCGCCACCGTCCGCCGTTCCGCCCCCTTCGCCTCGCTCCCCCGCTCCGCGTTCGAGGCCACCCTGGACCTGCTGGCAGGCCGCTACCCGTCGGACGAATTCGCCGAACTGCGGCCCCGGATCGTCTGGGACCGCAACGCCGGCACCATCGAGGGCCGCCCCGGCGCGCAGCGGCTGGCCGTCACCTCCGGCGGCACCATCCCGGACCGCGGAATGTTCGGGGTGTTCATCATCGGCACCGAGGTGGAAGGCACCGGCTCCCCGGGCGGCTCCGGCGGTTCCGGTTCGGCCGCCGCCTCCGACGACGGCAAGTCCGCGAGCCGGGCGTCGGCCGCCAAGGGCGGCCGCCGGGTCGGCGAACTCGACGAGGAAATGGTCTACGAATCCCGCGTCGGGGACATCTTCGCCCTCGGCGCCACCAGCTGGAAGATCGAGGACATCACGCACGACCGCGTTCTGGTCTCCCCCGCCTTCGGCCAGCCCGGCAAGCTCCCCTTCTGGCGGGGCGATTCCCTGGGCCGGCCGGTGGACCTTGGCCGGGCCCTCGGCGCGTTCATGCGCGAACTCTCCGCGTCCGACGTCGGCCCGGCCACCGAGCGCTGCAGGGCCACCGGGCTGGACGACTTCGCCGCCAACAACCTGATCCAGTACCTCGCCGAGCAGAAGCTCGCCACCGAAGTGGTCCCGAGTGACACGACCCTGGTGGTGGAGCGGTTCCACGATGAACTGGGCGACTGGCGTGTGGTGCTGCACAGCCCCTTCGGGATGCCGGTGCACGCGCCGTGGGCCCTCGCCGTCGGCCAGCGGCTGCAGCAGCGGTACGGGATGGACGGCTCCGCGATGGCTGCCGACGACGGCATCGTGCTGCGCGTGCCGATGATGGAGGACGAGCCGCCGGGAGCGGAACTGTTCCTGTTCGAGCCCGGAGAGCTCGAACAGATTGTGACCGCGGAGGTCGGCGGCAGCGCGCTGTTCGCCTCCCGCTTCCGGGAATGCGCCGCGCGGGCCCTGCTCCTGCCCCGCCAGACCCCCGGGAAGCGGCAGCCGCTGTGGCAGCAGCGCCAACGCTCGGCCCAGTTGCTGGACGTCGCCCGGAAGTACCCGGCGTTCCCGATCGTGCTCGAAACCGTGCGCGAGTGCCTGCAGGACGTCTACGACCTTCCGGCGCTGAAGGACATCGCCGCCTCGATTGAGCGGCGCGAGTTGCGGATCCTGCAGACCACCACGCAGCAGCCCTCGCCGTTCGCCAAGTCGCTGCTGTTCGGCTATGTGGCGCAGTTCCTCTACGAGGGCGATTCGCCGCTGGCCGAGCGCCGGGCCGCCGCGCTGGCGCTGGATTCGACCCTGCTCAACGAGCTGCTGGGCCGGGTGGAGCTGCGCGAACTGCTCGACGTGAAGGTCATTGAGGCCACCGAGCTTGAACTGCAGCGCCTCGCGCCGGACCGGAAGATGCGCGGGCTCGAAGGCGTGGCCGACCTGCTCCGGCTGCTGGGCCCGCTCACCCCGTACGAAGTCGCGGCCCGGCTGGCGGCCGAGGCTGGACCGGCCGAGGCCGGGCCGATCCAGGCCGGGGACGGGGCCGGGGCCGAGGCCGAGGCCGGGGCCGGGGCCGGGGCCGGGGCCGGGGCCGGGGCCGGGGCCGGGGCCGAGGAAACCACGGCCAACGCCGCCGACGCCGCGGCGGCCCATCTGGCAGTGCTGCAGCGGGCCAACCGGGCGATCAAGGTCAACATCGGCGGCGTCGAACGGTTCGCCGCCGTGGAGGACGCGGCCCGGCTGCGCGATGCCCTCGGCGTGCCGCTGCCGATGGGTGTACCGCTGGCGTTCATCGAACCCGTCGCGGACCCCCTGGGCGACCTGGTCTCGCGCTACGCCCGGACCCACGGGCCGTTCACCGCGGTCGAGGTCGCCGCCCGGCTGGGACTCGGCGTCGCCGTCGTCGGCACTGCGCTGAAACGGCTGGCGGCGGACGGCCGCGTCGTCGAGGGCGAGTTCCGGCCCCACGCAGCGGCCACGGAACGCGCGGCCCCCGCAGCGGGGGAAGCCGCAGTGCCGGCTGTTCTGCCTGCGGCAGGGGGCAGTGAATGGTGCGACGCCGAGGTGCTCCGTAAGCTGCGCCGCCGTTCACTGGCCGCACTGCGGGCCGAGGTGGAGCCCGTGGACGGCTCCGCGTACGGGCGGTTCCTGCCGGCCTGGCAGAACGTGCGGACCCCCGGCGGCCGCGGGCAGTCGGCGCTGCGTGGGCTGGACGGCATCGTTACCGCGGTGGACCAGCTCTCCGGCGTGCCGATCCCGGCGTCGGCGTGGGAACCCCTGGTGCTGGCCAGCCGCGTGTCCAATTACCAGCCGGCGATGCTCGACGAGCTCATGGCCGCCGGCGAGGTCCTCTGGTCCGGGGCCGGCACGCTGCCCGGCAACGACGGCTGGGTGAGCCTGCACCTCGCCGATTCGGCCGAACTTACACTGAACCCTGACCTGGACTTCGTGCCCGGCGACGCGCAGCAGCGGCTCCTGGATCATCTGCAGAACAACGGCGGCGGCTACTTCTTCCGCCAATTGACCGAGATCGCCGGCGGCATGGACACGGTGCTCAGCGACCGGGACGTCGTGTCCGCGCTCTGGGACCTGGCCTGGGCCGGCCGGGTCACCGGCGACACCTTCGCCCCGGTCCGGGCCCTCATCGCCGGCGGCCACACCGCGCACCGGCAGGTCGGCCGCGCGCCGCGGGCCCGGGCGCCCAGGCTCAGCCGGCTGAGCCGCGCCCACGGAACCGGGCTGCTCGGATCGCCCGGGCTCACCGGCGGCCGTTACGGCTCCGGCACCGGGACCGCCCCGGCGCCGCCGCTGGCCGCGGGGCGCTGGTCCGCGCTGCCCGCCGCCGAACTCGATCCCACCATCCACGCCCGTGCCACCGCGGAACTCCTGCTGGACCGGTACGGCGTGGTCACCCGGGGGTCGGTCATGGCGGAGAACATCCTGGGCGGCTTCGGCCTGATGTACAAGGTGCTGGCCCGGCTTGAAGAGGCCGGACGCTGCCGCCGCGGCTACTTCATCGAGCACCTCGGCGCGGCCCAGTTCGCGGTCCCCGCCACGGTGGACCGGCTGCGGTCCTACGTCGAGGACGCCCAGGTGCACCAGGCGGAGCCCGTCGCCCTGGCCCTCGCCGCGACCGACCCGGCCAACCCCTACGGCGCCGCGCTGGCCTGGCCGGCCCTGGACGTGGAGGCCGGCACCGGCCACCGCCCCGGCCGGAAGGCGGGCGCCCTGGTGGTGCTGGTCGACGGCGCGCTCGTCCTGTACGTGGAACGCGGCGGCAAGACCCTGCTGGCGTTCAGCGCCGACGCCGGGATCCTGGCCGCCGCCGGCGCCGCCCTCGTGAGTGTGGTGACGCGCGGCGCCGTCGACAAGCTGATCATGGAAAAGGTCAACGGCCACGGCATCCTAGACACGCCGGTCGCCGCCGCACTGGCCCAGGCCGGCGCCTACTCCACGCCGAAGGGATTGAGGATCCGTGCCTGAGGGCGATTCCGTCTTCCGCGCCGCCGCGCAGCTGCACGCCGCGCTGGCCGGCAAAGAGTTGCTCGCGTCCGACTTCCGGGTGCCGCGCTTCGCGACCCTCAAGCTGGGTGGCTGGACCGTCCAGGAGGTTGTCCCCCGCGGCAAGCACCTGCTGATGCGGCTGGAGGGCCCGGCGCCGAAGGACCGCCTCACCATCCACTCGCACCTGAAGATGGAAGGGACCTGGCAGGTCTATCCGCCGGGCGGGCGCTGGCGCAAACCCGGTTTCACCGCCCGCTGCGTGTTGCGCACGGCCTCGGCGGACGCCGTCGGGTTCTCGCTGGGGTTGCTGGAAGTCATCCCGACCGCCGACGAAGACGCGGTTGTGGGCCACCTTGGACCGGATCTCCTCGGCCCGGACTGGGACATGGCCGAAGCCGAACGCCGCCTGCTCGCGGCGCCCGGGGTGCCGATCGGCGTCGCCTTGCTGGACCAGCGCAACCTCGCCGGCATCGGCAACATCTACCGCTGCGAGGCGTGCTTCCTGTCCGGCGTCCACCCCGCGTCGCCCGTTTCGGCGGTTCCCGACCTGGCGGCGATGATCACCGACGCGAAGGTCCTGTTGACCGCCAACCTCGGCCCGGGCCGCCGCACCACGGTGCTGAACGCGCGCGGCGTCCCGGTGGGCAGGACGGCCGGGACGCCCGGGTACTGGGTGTACCGGCGCGAGCACCAACCCTGCCTCAAGTGCGGCACTCCCATCCGCCGCGGGGTCCTCGCCAAGGACACCGGCGCCGAGGAGCGGGACATTTACTACTGCCCCCGCTGCCAGCCGCCGCCGGGCACGCCGGTCAAGGCTTGACGGGGTTCATTGCATTCAGCGTGCGGCGGTGGCGGGGTCGGCTGCCGCTGCCGGGTCCTCGGACGCTTTCGGCTCCGGCACGGTGAACCGCGGCAGCAGGAGCTGCACCAGCGGACCGATCGCCACCGCGTAAAGCACTGTCCCCACGCCCACCGAGCCGCCCAGCAACCAGCCGGCAGCCAGCACCACCACCTCGATCCCGGTCCGTGCGCCCCGTACCGTCCACCCGGTGCGCAGTGCCAGTCCGGTCATCAGCCCGTCCCGCGCCCCCGGCCCGAGGCGGGCGCCGATGTACAGGGCCGAGGCCAGGCCGTTGAGCAGGACGGCCCCGACCAGGAGCGCGATCTGGCCGCCCAACTGTGAGAACTGCGGGATCAGCGCCAGCCCGACGTCGGCAAACACACCCACCAGCACGGCGTTGCAGAGGGTGCCGATCCCGGGCCACTGTCGCAGCGGAATCCAGAGCAGGAGCACCAGGAAGCTGACGCCGATCACTACGGTGCCAAGGCTCAGCCCCGTTCTGCCCGCCAACCCCTGATGGAGAACATCCCACGGCGCTGTCCCGAGGCTGGCGCGGATGACCATGGCCAGCGACACGCCATACAGGGCAAGGCCAATCAGGAGCTGGAGGAGTCTGCGTGTCATCATCACCCCATCCTCCCCGAGAACTGGCCTTGTAATCCATAGCCAGTTTGAAATACTGGCCTTATGTCCGGATCCCTGAATCCCAGCTCGCTGGCCCGCCTGCTTGGCAGGTGGAACGTCGGCGCCGCGCCCGCCTACCGCGAGCTGGCCGACGTCGTGCGCCTGCTCGTCCTCGACGGCCGCGTCGCCCTCGACGTCGCACTGCCCAGCGAACGGTCGCTGGCCGTGACCCTCGGCACCAGCCGCACCACCGTGACTGCCGCCTACGCCCTGTTGCGCGAACAAGGCTTCCTGAGCGGCGGCCAGGGCAGCCGGAGCCGCAGCCGCATCCCCGGCCACGGTGCGGCCACGGCGGGCGGAAACGACGACGGACGGCGGCTCAGCGGCGCCCCCGGGCTGGCGGTTCCGGACGGGATCCTCGATCTGGCCTATGCCTCACTGCCCGCGAGCGGCGAAGTGGTGCACCGGGCGTTTGCCGCCGCGCTCACGGAGTTGCCGGCGCTGCTGCCCGGATTCGGCTATGACGCCCTCGGGGTGGGCCCGCTGCGGGCTGCGATCGCGGCCCGCTACACCGCAGCCGGGGTGCCCACCACCGCGGGGCAGATCCTGGTCACTTCCGGCGCACAGCACGCCCTGAACATCGTGCTGCGGACCCTCGCCGGCCGGTCGGGAAAGGTGCTCGTGGAGCACCCGAGCTACCCGAACGCGCTCGACGCCATCCGGGCCGCGGGCTGCAGGACGGTGACGGTGGCCATGCCCGCTGCGCCCCGCGCCGGAACAGCCGCGCCGGTCCACGACGGCGGCGGTGCGGCCGGCTGGGATCTCGAGGCAATGGAATCGGCGCTGGTACAGCAACGGCCCGCGATGGCCTACGTGGTGCCGGACTTCCATAACCCGACCGGCCGGCTGATGCCGGATTCGCAGCGGCGCCGCCTCGTAGCCTCGGCCGCGGCGGCGGGCACCGTGCTGGTGGTGGACGAGACGCTGCGGGAGCTGAACCTCGACGGCGCCCAGTCCACTCCGATGGCCGCGTTCAGCCCGGCCGTCGTGTCCATCGGATCGCTCAGCAAGTCGCACTGGGCGGGGCTGCGCACCGGCTGGATCAGGGCCAGCGAGCCGCTGATCCAGCGTTTCGCCGCGGCCCGCACCACCTTCGACCTCGGCGGGCCGGTGGTGGAGCAGCTCGCCGCGGCGCACCTGGTCAACGACCTCGCCGAGCCGCTTCCCGCCCGGCTCGCCGCACTGCGTGAGAACCGGGACACCCTGCTGAAGCTGGTCCGCGGGCACCTTCCGGGCTGGGAGCCGGAGCGTCCCGACGGCGGCCTGTCGGTCTGGTGCCGACTTCCGGACCCGGTCAGCACCGCCCTCGCGGTACTCGCCCCGGATTTCGGCATCCGGCTCGCCGCCGGGCCCCGGTTCGGCGTCGGAGGGGCCTTCGAGCACTACCTGCGCCTGCCGTTCACCCTGCCGCCCGAGCAGCTGGAGACCGCTGTCGTGGCCCTGCGCGCGGCCCAGGCGAGGCTGGACGGTGCCCCGCAGTTGCGCCGGAGCCTGCCGGCCCAGCCCGCCGCCGCCATCGCCTGACCGTCCGCGCGGCCCCGCGCACCCCTCCCGACCCCGCGCCGCACTCCTCCCCCTTGCATCACCGCCCTGCATCACCGCCCGTTTCGACGGTTCCCTGCCAGGCAGGTGCTAGGAAACGCCTAATGTGCAGGGAACCGTCGAAACGGCGGGCGGGAGCGCAGGATGACGACGCTCAGCGGCTAGACGTAGACCTTCTCGAGGAACGCGCCCCACGCCGTCGCCGTCGTGCCGGCGGCCCCGCGGCCGCTGAACTCATGCACGGTCATGCCCACTGGCGCTCCGAAGGCGTTGCGCCCGAAGAAGCGGTACATCGTGTCCGCGGTCCGCAGCCCGAGGAAGTGCTCGTTGGAGAAATCGATTTCGCCGGACAGATGCCCGACGCCGTCGACGTCCAGTTCCGCCGCGTCCCCCTGGGCGAGGTGGTCGACGCCGAGGGCCTCCTTCAGCCGGTCGAAGCCTTCCGCGGTCTGCGAGGCGGCCGGTGCCTGGATGTCAGTGAAGACCACGGGCCTGCCGTCGAAGTGCCCCAGGTACTGGCCCAGGGTGTGCAGGTAGAACGCCGTGTGCCTGCTGGCGCCGTCGTACTGCTCGTCCCAGTTATCCGTGAAGATGCCGCTGTGGACGTAGTGCAGCCGGGCCCGGCCGCCCTCAAGCGGTTCCAGCACGTGCTCGAGCTGGTTGAACCAGCCGTCCGGGCCCTCCATCCGGGAGACGAGGTGGGAGGGGTATTCCTCGACGGTTGTGACAGCCGGCCACTGGTCCGTGGGGAACATCCAGGCCGGGGTGCCCCGGGTGACCGCGTCCCAGACGCGCTCCGGCGTCGCTGGCAGTTCGGTGTCGTACGCGATTTCGAAGTCCCGCTTTTCAGTCATTGTTCTTACTCCTTAGCGTTCGGGGGTTGGGGTGAGGATTTCAGGGTCGGGTGCAGGGCGACGACGAGGCGGTGTTTGCGTCCTGTGCCTGGGTCCCGCGAGCCGGCGGCCGGAGCGCCGGCCGCGGCCGGGCCGCCGTCGTCGTCGTATTTGTCCACCAACCGGGCCACCGCGAGGCCGAGCTCCTCGGCGAAGGCGGCCCGGTCCGCGGCGGAGCGGAACGTGATCTCGCCGTCGATGGCGAAGGTGG
This sequence comes from Arthrobacter sp., assembly GCA_026393275.1. GTDB lineage: Bacteria > Actinomycetota > Actinomycetes > Actinomycetales > Micrococcaceae > Arthrobacter. The sequence continues at coordinate 73,237 of JAPLAM010000060.1, read as the reverse complement.
GGAGCGTCTTCCGGGCCGCGACCGCCCCGGCGATGAGCCGGCCCAGTTCCTGGACCATGCGCCCGGCGAGCGCCAGCAGCCAGAAGGCCGAGAACCGGTCCGAGTAGCGGTGCGGATCCGGCGCCACTGAGGCCAGCGCCGAGGGGGAAATCAGGTACGAGGCCGCCGTCGCCCGCAGGATGCGTTCGGTAACGTTGCCGCGGCGCCGCTCCTCCACGAGTTCGACGAGGCCGTGCCGCTCGAGGGCCTTGAGGTGGTAGTTCACCTGTTGCCGCGGCAGGCCCACCTTCGCGGCCAGCTGCGTCGCGGACCCCGGCTCGGCCAACTCCCGCAGAATGCGGGTCCGGATCGGATCCAGCGAGGCCTCAGCGGCGGCGGGGTCCTCAATCACAGCGATGTCCAACATGCTTCAAGTCTGCTCGCCGACAGTTTTATTTGTCAAGAACTATTTTACTGTCGGCGCGCCGGATCGACGGTGCCGTGCCGGCTCGACGCTTGGATTCGTCGAGTGGGCCCGCAACCGTCTAAACGGGAGGGGCGGGGGCCGGGAGGGGCGGGGGCCGGGAGGGGCGAGGGCGGGGCGCCCTGTCCCGGCGGCCAAGTAGAATGGGGCGGTGATGCAATCCCCCCTGCCCGTGCGCGACGGCGTGAACGCCACCCGCCTGCGGCTGCCGGACGAGGGGCCGTGGGACACCGCGATGGACTACATGATGCACCGCTGGGGGCACATCGACCCGCAGGGCATCGAGGACCGCTTCGACGCCGGCGAGATCGTGGGCGAGGCCGGCATCCCGTTGGACCGCACCACCCCGCTGGAGCGCCACACCTTCATCTGGTACTACCGCTCGCTGCCGCCGGAGACCCGGATCCCGGTGGAACTGAACATCCTGCACCAGGACGAGCACCTCCTGGTCGTCGACAAACCGCACTTCCTGCCCACCACCCCCGGCGGCACCTACATCCAGGAATCGGCCCTGGTCCGGCTCCGGAACCAGCTGCAGTTGCCGGACCTGATTCCGATGCACCGCCTGGACCGCATGACGGCGGGCATCCTGCTGCTCTCCACCAACCCGGCGACCCGCGGGAAGTACCAAGTGCTCTTCGAGAAACGCCAGGTCCGGAAAGAGTACGAGTGCGTGTCTGCTGCGGAGCCGGCCCCGGGGCATCCCGCCGTCGACTTCCCCGTGGTGGTGCGGAACCGGATGACCAAGTCCCGCAGCTACCTGCTCGCAGAGGTCATCGAGGGCGAGCCCAACGCCGAGACCCGGATTGAGCGGCTCCGCACCTTCGACGGGCCGGCCGACGGCGGCGAGCCGCGCCGCGCCCTGTACCGGCTGGAGCCGCATTCCGGCAAGACCCACCAGCTCCGCGTGCACATGGCGTCGCTGGGCCTCGGGATTGTGAACGACGCGTTTTATCCCGAGCTGCTGGACAAGGCGCCGGACGACTACGCCAAGCCGCTCCAGCTCCTGGCCCGCGGCATCCGCTTCGTGGACCCCATCTCGGGCAGCCCGGTGGAGTACCGCAGCCGGCTCGAGCTTTCCGAAGCCCGCTGAGCCGGCGCCGGTAGTCGCGGGGGCGCCCCGGCGCGACCCGGCGCGTCCCGCCGTCGTCCGCGGTGCCCAGCCGGGCTGCCCCTTATGGGGTAACTTGTGCCCATGGACCTGGCCAATGTGGACGCCTGGGGATCCGCGATCTACTTCTGGATCGGCCCCGCGGTCTTCGCCGACGCCATTTTCCCGCCGGTACCCTCCGAAATGCTGGTCATCACCGCCGGCGCCCTGTCGGCCGAGGGCCGCGTCAACGTGTTCCTGGTGGTCCTCATCGCCGCCGTGGCCTCTTGGCTCGGCGATCTCATGGTCTTCCAGCTCTTCAAGCGACGCCTCAGCCACGTGCTGGACCGGTGGAGCTGGGGGCGGCAGTTCCACAGCGGCGTGCACCGGGCGATCGCCAAAGCGGGCCGCTCGTCCACCTACGGTGCCATCATCGGGATCCGCTTCATCCCGGGCGGCCGGCTGGCGGCCACGGCCGCGGCCGGGATCGCCAACGTGTCCACCCGCGGCTTCAGCTTCTGCGCGGCCCTGGGCGGCGCACTCTGGGCGGTCTGGTCCGTGGGCCTGGGGTATGTCACGGGATCGACCACCCGGCTGCCGTTCTGGGCGAGCTCCCTGATCGGCGTCGCCGCCGGCCTGGCGATCGGCGCCGTCGTCGGCGTGATCGTCACCCGCCGCCGCGGCAGCCCCTCCCCCGTGGAGGACCCGGACGCGGAACTGGACTTCTAGATCGGCGCCCAGCGGCCCCGGTTGCGGCGCAGCACGGTCAGGTTCCCGGTCACGGCGACGCGTTCGACGGCGTCGCGCATCATGGCGGCGGACGTCAGCGCCTGGCTGTTCTCGGCGGAGTAGGCGGTGGCGTCCACCAGGAAGCGCAGGTTCAGCTGCGGCACGCCACCGGCGAGCTCCAGCTGGTTGGACTCCACATGGTGCCGCGTCTCGAGGGCCTCGACGGCGGCGGCCATTACGGCTTCCGGCGGGTTGCCCGGCTTGAGCCCGGTGATCTTGAGTCTGGTCTGGAACGACGGCATGGACTCAAGCCTAGCCGCGGCCTCCGCCCCTCCGATCGTCCCGCGGGTCTTGCCGGATTCATGCAGCCCCTTCTGCTACATGTGCGGGAGCGTCGGGTTAGCCCGTGTTCCGCAGCCCGGCGGCGACGCCGTTGACGGTGATCAGCATGGCGCGCTGGAGGCGTTCGTCGATCTCGGCGTTGGGCATGCCCTTCCCGGCGGCGGCCTCGGCGCGGACGCGGCGCAGCAGCTCCACCTGCAGGTAGCTGATCGGGTCCAGATACTGGTCGCGGATCTCCAGCGAGCGCTTGAGCGTGGGCTGCGCGTCGAGCAGCAGGTCCTCGCCCGTGAGGTTCTGGACCTCGTCCACCGTCAGGGCGAACTCGGCCCGGATGGTGTGGAACAGGTGGTGCAGCTCGGCCGGGACCAGGGTGGAGACGTAGTAGCCGGCGATGTCCATGTCCGTCTTGGCCAGTGTCATTTCGACGTTGGAGAGCACAGAACGGAAGAAGTGCCAGCCCGCCATCATTTCCTTGAGCTGGGCGGCGTGCCCGGCCTCGCGGGCGGCCTTGAGTCCGGAGCCGACGCCGAACCAGCCCGGAACGATCTGCCGCGACTGGGTCCAGCCGAACACCCACGGAATGGCCCGCAACCCCTCCAGGCCCGCCCCGGAGTCCGGGCGCTTCGACGGCCGGGAGCCGATATTCAGCGACGCCAGCTGCTCCACCGGGGTGGACGCCATGAAGTAGGCGGGCAGGTCCGGGTCCTCGATCAGGGTCCGGTACCGGGCGAACGCCGCGTCGGAAAGCGTTTCCATGACGTGGTCGTAGCGCACCCGCTGATCCTCGGACGTGCGCGGGGTGCGGTGCAGCGCCGAGCCCTGCAGCACCGCCGCGAGCGAGAGTTCAAGGTTCTCGCGGGCCAGCTCGGGCAGCGAGTACTTGTCCGAGATGACCTCGCCCTGCTCGGTGAACTTGATCTCGCCTTCGAGCACGCCGTTGGGCTGGGCCATGATCGCGTCGTACGTCGGCCCGCCGCCGCGCCCCACGGAGCCCCCGCGGCCGTGGAAGAGCCGCAGCCTGACACCGTGCCGGGCGGCGACGTCGCGCAGCTTGCGCTGGGTCTTATAGATCTCCCACTGGCTCGTCATCACCCCGGATTCCTTGTTGGAGTCGGAATAGCCGAGCATGATTTCCTGCACGTCGCCGCGCAGCCGCACCAGCTCCCGGTAGGACGAATCCGAGAGCAGCGCGTCCACGATCTGGGCCGAGGCGCGGAGCTCCTCCACGGTCTCCAACAGCGGGGCGAATCCGATCCTGGCATAGGGCGCCGCACCGAAGAGGCTCAACAGCCCGGCCTCGCGGGCCAACACGGCGGCGGCCAGCACGTCGTCCGCGCCGCGGGTCATGGAAACGATGTACGTCTCGATCACGTCCGGGCCGTAGCTGCGCAGGGCCCGGCGGATCTCGCGGAAGACGTCGTAGGTGCCGTCCGCGACGCCGTCGAGCTTGATCGGGTGGCCGGAAAGCGGGCGGCGCGACGCGAGCTCCGAGCCCAGCACCTCAAGCCGCTCGGCGCGGCTCAGTTCTGCGTACCGCACGCCCGGGCCGCCGAGGCGGTCCATCAGCTGGCCGACGGCGTCGTGGTGGCGGTCGGCGTGTTCGCGGATGTCCAGCGTCGCCAGGTGCAGCCCGAAGGAGGCGATTGCCCGCCGCGCCCGGGCCAGGGCGCCGTCGGCGGCGAGCCCGGCCTCGTGCCGCCGCAGCGACGCCTCCAGCAGGCCCAGCTCGGCGAGCAGCTCCGCGGTGGCGGCATAGTCGCGGCCCGGTTCGTGGGCGGAACCGGCGGCGACCCGGCGGCCGGTATTGAGCAGCTTGGCCTTGATGCAAGTGAGCTTGAGCCGGTAGGGCTCCTGCGCGTTCAGTTCGAGGACCCGGCGGTCCAGCCCGGGCAGGTTTTGCAGGTCGACGTCGATCGAGTCCAGCAGGGCCTGGTCCGCCGCCGCCAGCGCCGTCGAATTGGAGAGGATGGAAATCAGCCCGTCGATCAGGCCGATGCTGATCCGGACGGCGTGCTGGTTCTGGATCTGCAGGATTTCCCGGGTGACGGCGGCCGTGACGTTGGGGTTGCCGTCCCGGTCACCGCCGATCCAGGAGCCAAAGCGGATCGGTGCCTTCGCGACCGGGAGGGTGACGCCGTGCTCGCCGAGGAGATCGGACAGGTCCGAGAGCATCTCCGGCATGGCGTCACTGAGGATGCCGGTGAGGTAGTAGATCGCATTCCGGGCCTCGTCCACGGGGGTGGGCCGGACCTGGCGGAGCTCGTCCGTTTGCCACATCTGGTCGATCACCTCGGCCAGTTGGCGGTCCTGCCGGCGGCGGGCCGAGGTGCCCTCCGTGGTGGATTCGGCCAGCACGTCGGAGAGCCTGCGGATCTTGTCCAGGACCGAGCGGCGGGAAGCTTCGGTGGGGTGCGCGGTGAAGACCGGCCGGACGTCGAGCTCGTCCACCACCTCCTGGAGCACGGCGGGGCCTGCCTGCTCGGCGATCTCCTCGACGGCCCTGGCCAGCCAACCGTCCTTTTCCTGCCGGTTCCGCAGCCCGCGGACCCGGTGGACCTGCTCGGCGGCGTTGGCCAGGTGGAAATAGAACGCAAACGCCCGGACCAGGTCGGTCGCCTGCTCCAGCGGCAGCGAGCCGAGCAGTTCACGGACCTGGGCGACGACGTCGTACGAGCTCCACGGCCCGGTGGCGTCGGCGCCGCCCCGGGCGGCCTCCTTCGATTCCTTGGTCAGCAGGCGCACCTGCTCCACGAGGGCCAGCAGCTCCGGGCCGTGCTGCCGGACCAGGGATTCGCCGAGGAGGGTGGACACCCGGCGGACGTCGGCACGCAGTTCGGAGGCGAGATCCGCGCCGGAAGACAATGCAGTGTCAGCCATGGAAAACAAACTTTCAAGGGTTTCGACTTGGCTCGTACACTGCGCTGGATACTGTGAGCCCGGTTACTTGTACCCCTCGGATGTTACCCGTCTCCCGCGCGGGCGGGAACCGGGCCGGGAGAGTGTCCGGCCATTGGACAGATACCGCGGCTACCGGGCCAGGGCGTTTTTCTGCGGCGCCTTGATCGCCGAAGTCCGGCCGCAGTTCGAGCAGGTGATCCGGTAGCTCCGGGCCGTGGTAAGGACCGGGATGAAGAAAACCGTGAACTTCGTGGCGCGCTCCTGGAGTTGGTGGTGGACGAACTGCCCGCAGTACTGGCAGGTGGCCAGCCGTCCGGGCCTAGCGTTCAGGAGGGTCTTGAAGCCAAAGAGGAGAAACATGATGCGTGCCTTCCGGTGAGCTGGAGCGTTACGCCCGCGGGGACAGGCGCTCGGCGAGTCCGCTGAGCAGGATGGTGATGCCTTCATCCAGTTCGCCCCTACCGTCGTAGTCGGCGAGAACGGGGGCGAGAGCCCGGAGGCGCGGAAAGTCCTTGGCCGGGAGCCGGTGCAGGCCCAGCCGGAGCAGGGCTTCATTTTCCTCCGGATCGACGATGAACTCCTGCAATTCGTTGAGGATATGCCCGTAGAGGTAGCCGTAATAGGCGCGGTAAACATGGAGTGCGTCGGCCGGGGCGAACCCGGCGTCGATCAGCAGGGCCAGAATCTGTTCCAAGGGCCGCAGTGTCCCCAAGGGTCGGAGGCCCAGGGGCGTCGAGAGCGGGCGGGTTACCAGCAGAGGCACAACGTTGGGGTGCCGGAGCGCCAGCTCGCGCAGATCATGGGCGATGCGCCGCAGCTGAGCCTGCCAGTCCGGATCTTCGGGAAAGATGGCCAGTTCGTTCAGGACCAGTTCCGAGACTCCGTCCAGTACCGCCGCCCGGTTTGCCGTATAGCGGTACAAACCCATCGGGTCCCGGCCGAGCTCTTGCCCGAGCCGCCGCATGGTGAGCGCGTCGAGCCCTTCCGCGTCGACCAGCGCCAGGGCGGCAGACAGCACCACCTCGCGGCTGAGCCGCGGCTTTGAGGCGGTCGCTGGGGGCGGCTCCGGCGGTTCTACGGGGGGCATGGGACTCCGATCGGGTAGCCGGCGAACGTCCAGACCATCCGGCGGACGGCCAATTAGTACGCTTGCTTATGACGTAGTCTACGCGTATTGTCTACGTCGTAGACAGATCTTCATCACCATCCTCGGATCGGCGAAATCGCCGCCTCCGGGACCCTGCTAACGCCCCGTGCATGGCGTCCAAGCATCAGCTGCTGTAGCCCTCGGCGGCACAAAATGCACCCAGCGGAAACGACCCAGTCATGGCAAATTCGCAGTACGATCAGTTCCTTCAGGAAGCCACCGCCCATGACGCCGCACCTGGCGCCGTCCTCGAACGGGATTGCCTTTATGGCATCTACACGAGCTGGTGTTTCCTGTCCCAGACGGCACCCCGGTCCGAAGACGACTTCTGGGCCGCCATGAGGCAGAAAAGGATCCGTCCCGGGCGCACGCCGCTCCGCATGAAGGGTCCCGCGGCCGCCGACTACATCCTCTCCAGCTACCCGGGGGTTGTCTAAGCCGCCCGAAGTCGACCCGCCTGTTGAACTTGCCAGCAGCAGGAACGCCGGAGCACCTAGCGGGCGATCTTGAAGTTGAAGTCCGCATTGCCGAAGGTGCCCATGAGCCGTAGCCAGACGGGCAGGAGCATCTCGGTGCCGCGGGCCGCGGTGATGTCGCCCAGGTCGATGACGTCGCGGTGGCCCAGGTCCGCCAGCAGACCGGCCACCACCGTCTTGGCATCCGCGTCATTGCCCGAGACGAACACCGAGTGGTCGCCGCCCGCCACGCTTGCCGGGTTCACCATGACACTGGCGTTCATCGTGTTGAGGGTCTTGACCACCCGCGCGTCCGGGAAGGCCCGCTGGATCTGCTCGCCGAGGCTGTCCGTGTTCACCGGGTTCAACGACGGCGGGAAGCCCTGGGAGAAATCGAGCGGGTTCGCGATGTCCACGACGACCTTGCCGGCGAGGTTGGCGGCGCCGGCCGCCGTGAGCGCGGTCAGGGACCCGGTGCCGTTGGTTGCGTTGACAATAATGTCGCTGCCCGCGGCGGCCTCGGCGAGCGTCGTCACCACGATTTCGCCGTGTTCCGCGTGCCACTGGGCAAACGGGACGCCACCCATCGGGCCGGCCCCGGTCCGGGCCAGCGTGGCCTGCGGATCGCGGGTCCCGATGACGACGTCGTGGCCGAGCGCCGCGAAGGCGCCAGCGAGGGCGGGGCCGACCATGCCGGTGCCGAATACTGCAATTTTCACGGAAACTTCTTTCGGGAATGGGTTCAGGAGTCCAGGGGTAGACAAGTTCGTCTACCCGTTGGCGAGACGCTACCAGACAGAACTGTCTACGGCAAGCATCAAGCCGACAGACAGGGCGCAACTGACAGACGTTGAAATTTGTCAGTCGTCGGTCGTAGCGTCGTCTCATGACCAATCCCCCGCTCAGCCAAAGCCGTATCCTGGGCTTCAACGGCCCGACGACTGCACCCATCGGACTTGGCCTGATGGGCATGTCGGATCTCTACGGCCCGGCGGATGACGCCGAAAGCCTCGCCACCATCCAAGCCGCACTGGACGCCGGCATCACCCTGCTGGACACCGGCGACTTCTACGGCATGGGCCACAACGAGCTCCTGCTCCGCGACGCGCTGCGCGGGCGCCGCCGCGAAAACGCCCTGATCAGCGTGAAATTCGGCGTGCTGCGCGACCCGGCCGGCGGCTGGAACGGCGTGGACAACAGCCCCGCCGCCATCAAAAACTTCCTGGCCTACACGCTTCGCCGGCTCGGAACGGACTACGTCGACATTTACCGCCCCGCCCGGCTGGATCCCAAGGTGCCGCTGGAAGACACCATGGGCGCCCTCGCGAAGCTGGTGAAACAGGGGTACATCCGGCACATCGGCCTGTCCGAGGTCGGCACGGAAACCTTGCGTCGCGCCCACGCCGTCCACCCCGTCTCAGACCTGCAGATCGAGTACTCGCTGGTCTCGCGCGGCATCGAGCAGGACATCCTGCCCACGGCCCGCGAACTGGGCGTCGGGATCACCGCCTATGGCGTCCTCTCCCGCGGCCTGCTCTCCGGCCACTGGACTGCCGACGGCGACCGGCGGGACTTCCGCTCCCACCTGCCGCGCTTCCGGGGCGAAAATCTGCACCGCAACCTCGAACTCGTGGAGCGTCTCCGCATGATCGCGGACCGCACCGGCGCCACCGTCGCCCAGCTCGCCATCGCGTGGGTCCTGTCCCGCGGCGAGGACATCGTCCCTCTTGTGGGCGCGCGCCGTCGCGACCGTCTCACCGAATCCCTCGGCGCCGCGTCGGTGGCGTTGTCCCCGCAGGACCTGGCGGACATCGAGGCCGCCGTGCCCGCGGACGCCGTCGCCGGCACCCGGTACGACGCCGGGCAGATGGCTGCGCTCGACAGCGAGCGCCGGTGATCCCCGGCTGGGGCGCGGACAGACCGGTCTGTGTACCATGAAGGCATGACGCCGCCAGCAGCCACCGCACCTAACGCCGCAGAGCTGCGCACCGTCCGGACGCCGGCAGGACAGGCGAAGGACAGAATCCTGGACACGGCCTTCCGGCTCTTCTACGCCCAGGGCCTCCGGGCGGCGGGAATCGACACCATCATCGCCGAGTCCGGGGTCGCGAAGGCCACGTTCTACAAGTATTTCCCGGCCAAAGACGACCTGATCCTGGCCTATCTCGAGCGGGTGGACGGGGTCTGGACCGGGCAGTTGCACGCCGCCGCCGAAGCCGCGGGACCGGACCCCTCGGATCAACTGGTCGGGCTCTTCGATGCCCTCTCCACCGCCTGCCGCCGCGACGGCTACCGCGGCTGCGCCTTCATCAACGCCGCCGCCGAGTCGGCCTCCGGCACCCGGGTGCACGAGCGGACGGTCGCCCACAAACAGCACATCCTTGCCTGGATCCGGGACTTGGCGGACAAGGCCGGCGTTCAGGATCCGGACCGGCTGGCCCGCAGCCTGACCCTCGTCCTCGACGGCGGCCTGGCCAGCGGGGTGCTCGACGCCGATCCCGCTGCCGCCGCCGCCGCCCGCGCCACAGCGGCGCAGCTCGTGGCAGCCGCCCTCGCACCGTCGCCCGCCCCCAAGTAGCTGTTGGCATTTTGAGGGCGCAATGCGCCAACAATTGCGAGTTACTTGGGGAGGAATTCACCGCACGGGTCTTCGGTTGTATCTTGGGCACCAACTGACCGCCCGAGAGGACCCCATGAGCACGCAGCAGCCCGACCCCCAGCTCGCCCGCTGGCAGCGCTTCCGGAAGAACCGCAACGAGGCCCTCGCCAGCCAGCACGGCTGGCTGACGCTGACGTCGTTCCAGTGGCTGGCGGAGCGCCCGGCCCCGGTCGAGCTCGTCCCCGGTTTGTGGTCCACGGACGGCACGACGGCGTTCCTCACCGCCGCCGCGGCGGACGGGCTGACGTTCGTGGAGACCGGCGACCCCGTGGACGGCACCGTCAGCGCGGTCCTGGCCAACGAGGAGTCCCTGATGTGGGTCCAGTTCGGCGGCGACGACGGCCGGCAGGTCGTCGTCGAACTCGCGATGCGGGCCGACAAGTACGCGCTCCGCACCCGGGACTCGGCCTCGCCCGTGTTCACCGGGTTCGACGGCGTGCCCACCTTCGGGTACCGGCCGGACCTCGTCCTCGAGGCGCGCTTCACGCCCTACCCCGAGCCCGTGGACGTCCCCATCGGCACCGCCAACGCGCTGGTGGACGGGGTGCACCGCTCCGTCGGCGAGCTGGTCTTCCGGCTGCCCGGCCAGGAACATGAATGCCGCCTGCAGGCCGAGGAGGAGAAGCTCGGCGCCCTGACGGTCACGTTCCACGACGAGACCAACGGCGAGAGCACCGACGAGTGGCGCAAGGTCTCCACCGCCCGGCCGCGGCCGGACAACACGGTGGTCCTGGACTTCAACCGGGCCATCAACTACCCGAGTGCCTTCACCCCGTACGGCACCTGCCCTATGCCGGTGAAGAACAACAGCCTGGACTACCGGATCGAGGCCGGCGAGAAGCAGCCCAACCCCCTGCCAGGGTCCGAGTCCGCGTCCGAGGGCTAGACGATCGCGGACACGCCGGTCACGGCGCGGCCCACAATCAGGGTGTTGATCTCGTAGGAGCCCTCGTAGGTGTAGATCGCCTCGGCGTCGGCGAAGATCTTGGCCATCCGGTAATCCGTGACGATCCCGTTGCCGCCCAGCAGGGATCGGCCCATCGCCACGGTTTCGCGCATCCGGGCGCTCACATAGGACTTCGCGAGCGCCACCTGGGGCATGTCCGCGGCGCCCTGGTCCTGCAGCTGGGCAATCCGGACCATCATGCCCATGCTCGCCACCGCGTTGCCGAGCATCGTCACCAGCTGCTGCTGGACCAGCTGGAACTTGGCCAGCGGCCGGCCGAACTGATGGCGTTCGACGGCGTACTTCCGGGCGACGTCGAACGCGGCCAGCTGCTGCCCCACGCCCTGCCAGGCGACCATGATCCGCGAGCCGCGCAGCAGCTCGTTGGTGTCCTCGAAACTGTTGATCCCGGCGAAGCGGTCCGATTCGGCCACCTGAACGTCGGTGAACACGATGTCGGCGTTCTGCACGGTCCGCAGCGCGATCTTGTTTTCGATCTTGCTCCGGCGCACGCCGGGCAGCGTGGCGTCGACGATGAAGCCGCGGATGCCGCCGTCGGCCTCATCGCGGGCCCACACCAGCATGTAGTCGCAGAACGTCCCGTTGCCGATCCAGCGCTTGGCGCCGTTAAGCACCCAGTAGTCGCCGGAGTCCCCGCCGGACACGCGGCGCGCGGTGGTCTCCATGCCGCCGGCGACGTCCGAACCGTGGCCCGGCTCGGTCAGCGCGAAGGCTCCGGTGGTCCGTAGGTCCGCCGCGTCCCTCAGCAGCCGGGCCTTTTGCTCCTCCGAGCCGAAGCCGTAGAGCGATTCCACGAAAAGGTCGTGGTGGACCAGGAAGAACGTCGCCAGCGAGGTGTCCACCCGGGTCATCTCGGCGATGACAAGTCCGGCGAACACGTTGCTGTAACCGCGCTGGGCCGGGGCGCTAAGCTCCAGCGCCGCCAGCTTGGGCAGGATGTGGGCCGGAAACTCGGCGTCATTCCACCACTGGGTGGCGAACGGCGCCACCTCGCGGGCCAGGAACTCACGGAGCTCCGCCAGCTTGGCCCGCTCGGCGGCATTGAGCATCGATTCGAAGTCAAAGAAATCGGCGGTCGGCAGTCCGGAGGGTGCCGGGTCCACGGTGGCAGGAGTGTCCACGGAAGGCGTCACTTCGGTCCCATCCGGATGGCGCCGTCGAGCCGGATGGTTTCCCCGTTGAGCATCGCGTTGTCCACGATGTGGGCGGCGAGGTTGGCGTACTCGGCCGGTCGGCCCAGCCGGGACGGGTGCGGCACCTGGTGGCCCAGGGAATCCTGTGCTTCCTGCGGGAGTCCGGCCATCATGGGGGTTTCGAAGATCCCCGGAGCGATGGTGACGACGCGGATCAGCGAGCGCGCGAATTCCCGGGCGATCGGCAGGGTCATAGCGGCGACGGCGCCCTTCGAAGCGGCGTAGGCGGGCTGGCCGATCTGCCCGTCGAAGGCGGCGACGGAGGCGGTGTTGATGATGACGCCGCGCTCCGGACCGCCCAGTGCGGTGACGGCCGGTTCGGTGGCGGCCATCGCGGCGGCGGCCAGGCGGATGACGTTAAAGGTGCCCACAAGGTTGATCTGGATGACCCGGTTGAACGTTTCCAGGGGGAGCGCGCCGTCGCGGCCCAGGACCTTGCCGGGGGTGCCCACGCCGGCACAGTTCACCACGATCCGCAACGGACCGAGGGCGACGGCGGCGTCGACGGCGGCCTGCACCTGCGCTTCGTTGGTGACGTCCGCCGGGACAAAGACGGCACGGTTCGCAGGTTCCGGGGTGCCGGCGCCCGCCGGGGCGTCATTTCGGGCGTTGAGCTCGGCGGCGAAGTCCTCCCCGGCCGAGGCCGGCAGATCCACCAGCACCACGGAGGCGCCGGCGTCGAACAGCCGCCGCGCCGTGGCGGCTCCCAGGCCGGAAGCGCCGCCCGTGATCAGTGCGACAGTACCCAAGACGTCCATGCATCCGCCTTGATGTGGAACCGCTCCCCCCGCCGTGAGACTGTGCGCAGCCCACGGCACCGGGGAACATTAGTTAGTGAATGTTAACTGGAATGCAAACATTGCGCACCCCGGGCCCGGGATTCCGCGCCGGAGCCGCCGTCGCCACTAGGCTTGCACCATGACCGCAGCAGCTGCCCACTCCCCCGCCCCGAACTGGTCTTTCCGCGCCGATGAGGCCGCGCGTTCGGTGACCCGGTTGTTCGGGCAGCGGCTCTTCTTCCTGCCCGGCACCCACATCGCCGCGACCGCCCAGCCGTCCGGCCGGTTCAAGAACCTGGCCCGGCCGTGGCACTACTGGTGGCAGGCACACTACGTGGACTGCCTAGTGGACACGGGCCGCCGCGAACTCGGCACCGGGGGCCATACTCCGGCCAAGTTCGACGGCGACAACCTTCCCAGCGCCGGCAGGCTTGCCTCCCGGCTGGTCACCGGCATCCGGCTACGGAATTTCCTGACCGTCGTCAACAACTACTACGACGACATGGCCTGGCTTGCCCTGGCCACCCTGCGGCTGGAGAAGCTGGCCGAGGATACCCGCAAGACCTCCGGCCGGCGCCGCAACGCGCGGGTCCTGAAGAGCCTCACCCTTCAGTTCGACTCGGCCTCAACCGACGACCTCGGCGGCGGCACGTTCTGGAGCAAGAAGCGGGACTTCAAGAACACCCCGGCCACTGCCCCGGTGGCCCTGTACTACGCCCGGACCGGGCAGGCGGCCAAAGCCCAGGCCTTGCTCGACTGGCTCGACGCCACGCTCTACGACCCGGAACTGGGCCTCTACCGGGACGGCCTCCGGATCGCCCCCGGCGGCGAGCTGGTGCTGGAAGACGCCATCTACACGTACAACCAGGGCCCGGTCCTCGGGGCCCTGCTGGAGCTGGGCGGCGAGGCGAACCTGGCACGCGCGGCGGCGCTCGTGGCGGCGGTGGCAGGCAACCTCATGGTGTCGGCGCCGCTGCTGGGGCGCAAGGGAACGGTGCTCCGTTCCGAGGGGACCGGCGACGGCGGGCTCTTCACCGGGATCCTGGTCCGCTACCTGGCCCTGGCCGCCGTCGACGAGCGGTTGTCCGCCGAGGTCCGGGCCACCGCCGCCCTGCTCGTGACCGATACGGCAGAGGCCTTCTGGGAGGGCCGCCGCGTGGTCGGGGCACAGGAACCGCTGGCACGCAAGGGCCCCCGGCTGGTCTTCTCGGCCCGCCCCGAACTGCCGGCGCGCCGCAGCTACCCGGCGGGTGCCGTCGTCGACCTGTCCACCCAGCTGCAGGCCTGGATGGTGCTCGAGGCGGCGGCTTCCATCGCCGGGAAGCTCCCCGTAGTCGGGAAACCGCGCGGCGCCGCGGAAGAACCCGCAGCAGACAACGCAGCAGACACCGGCGCGGAAACCGCCACGGACACCACGGCAGAAACCGGCGCAGACACCGCCACGGAAACCCCGGCCGGCAATTAAGTCACGCAAGGGTTACGTAATTCATGTGATCCTCCTCACTTAAGGCACTCTCGGCTTGGTTGCTTAGGTTTGGCTAACCTACAGTTTTTCGTAGTGAGCACACCCTAACTTCCCGCTCACGGAGGTTAGGCCCCTACGACCTTTTCCTTGCAGAAAGTAGCCTCATGAAGATCCGCACCAATGCGCTGGCGGGCATCGCCCTTGCAGCCACCGCCGCGCTCGGCCTCGCCGCCTGTGGCTCGGGCGCCTCGACCTCCGGCAGCACCGCGGCCGACGGCAAGCCGTCCGGCGAGATCACGGTCTACAACGCCCAGCACGACACCCTGACCAAGGAATGGGTGGACGCCTTCACCGCGGAGACCGGCGTCAAGGTCACCGTGCGGCAGGGCTCGGACACCGAGATGTCCAACCAGATCATCCAGGAGGGCGCCGCCTCCCCTGCAGATGTGTTCCTCACCGAGAACTCCCCGGCCATGGCCCAGGTGGAAAACGCCGGCCTTTTCGCGGACGTGGACAAGGCCACCGTGGACCAGGTTCCCGCCGATTTCCGTCCGTCCACCAACAAGTGGACCGGCATCGCGGCCCGCTCCACCGTGCTGGTCTATGACAAGAGCAAGATCAGCGCGGACAAGCTGCCCAAGTCGATGCTGGACCTCGCCAAGCCCGAGTGGAAGGGCAAGTGGGCCGCTTCCCCGTCAGGCGCCGACTTCCAGGCGATCGTCTCGGCCCTGCTGGAGCTCAAGGGCGAAGCCGCCACCCAGGACTGGCTCAAGGGCATGAAGGAAAACTCCACGGCCTACAAGGGCAACAGCACGGCCATGAAGGCCGTCAACGCCGGCGAGGTGGACGCCGCCCTGATCTACCACTACTACTACTACGGCGACCAGGCCAAGACCGGCGAGAACTCCAAGAACGTCACGCCGTACTACTTCAAGAACCAGGATCCGGGCGCGTTCGTGTCCGTTTCCGGCGGCGGCGTGCTCAAGTCCTCGAAGAACGCGGCCTCGGCCCAGGCCTTCCTCAAGTTCATCACCGGCAAGAAGGGCCAGGAGGTACTGCAGAAGGGAACGTCCTTCGAGTACGCCATCGGCTCCAGCGTGCCGTCCAATGACAAGCTGGTTCCGCTGACGGACCTGCAGGCACCCAAGGTCGACCCGGCCAAGCTCAACTCCGCCAAGGTCACCGAGATGATGACCAAGGCGGGACTGCTCTAAAACAGTGACAAAAACGCTGGCGGCGTCCGGAACCACCGGAAGCACGACGACGGCGGGCCGGGGCACGCGCCCCCGCCCGCCTTTCGGCGTCTCCGTGGTCGCAATCCTGGCGGTCCTGATCGCCCTCTTCTCGCTGATCCCGCTGGGCTATGTCGTGTTCATGACGGTCGCCACCGGCTGGGACACGGCCGTCAGCCTGATCTTCCGGGCCCGGGTGGGTGAACTCCTGCTCAACACGGTGCTGCTCATGGTCATCACCGTTCCGCTTTGCCTGGTCCTGGGCGTGGGCGGCGCCTGGCTGGTGGAACGCACCAACCTCAAGGGGCACAAGTGGTGGGCCGTGCTGCTCGCCGCGCCCCTGGCGATCCCGGCCTTCGTCAACAGCTACGCCTGGGTTTCCGCGGTGCCCTCCCTGGGCGGGCTCTGGTCCGGTGTGCTGATCGCCACGCTGTCGTACTTCCCGCTGGTCTACATCCCGGCGGCCGCGACGCTCAGCCGGCTGGATCCGGCGATCGAGCAGTCCGCCGCCTCGCTGGGGCTGGGGGCGTGGCGCGCGTTCTTCCGGGTGGTGCTCCCGCAGCTGCGGATCGCGATGACCGGCGGCGCGCTCCTGGTCTCGCTGCACCTGCTGGCCGAGTACGGCGCCTTCGCGATGATCCGCTTCGACACGTTCACCACCGCGATCATGGTCCAGTTCCAGTCCACCTTCAATGGCACGGCCGGAAACATGCTGGCCAGCGTGCTGGTCTTCTTCTGCCTGATCCTGCTGGTGGTTGAGGTCCGCGGCCGGGGCACCGCCCGGTACGCCCGGGTGGGCTCCGGCGCGCAGGCCCGCGCGCTCCGCCTGCCGCTGCACGCCTACCAACTGCCCGCGCAGCTGTCGCTGCTGGCCCTCACCGCGCTCGCGTTCGGCCTGCCGCTGACCTTCGTGCTGCGTTGGATCTACGCCGGCGGCCCGGAAATCTGGGCGGCCGACGAGTTCCTTCCGGCGCTGCTGCAGACCCTGGGCTACGGCCTGGCCGGGGCCGCAGCCACCACCGTGGTCGCCTTCCCGATGGCCTACCTGGCCGTGCGGCGTCCCAGTTACTTCAGCAAGGCCCTGGAGCTCTCCAACTACGTCACGAGCTCCATGCCGGGGATCGTCGTCGGACTCGCCTTCGTGACCGTCAGCATCCGGATGGCGCCGAATCTCTACCAAACCACCGGGCTATTGGTGGCTGCCTACGTGCTGCTGTTCCTGCCGCGGGCGCTGGTGAACATCCGCTCCGGACTTTCGCAGGCCCCCAAGGAACTCGACGAAGCGGCGCAGGCCCTCGGCAAGCCCCCGCTGCTCGCGTTCATCCGGGTCACCCTGCGCCTCACGGCCCCGGCCGCGGCCGGCGGCGCGGCCCTGGTGTTCCTGGCGATCGTCAACGAGCTGACGGCCACCCTGCTGCTCTCGCCCAACGGCACCCGGACCCTGGCCACGGAGTTCTGGAGCAAGAGCAGCGAGATCGACTACGCCGGTGCCGCGCCCTACGCCCTGCTGATGATCCTGATCTCGGCGCCGATGACCTACCTTCTCTTCCAGCAGTCCAAGAAAGCAGCGGGACAGTGACCGAACAAAACCCCTCCCGGCTACCGGAACCCCGGATCGCACCCTCCGTGGCCCCCAGCACCAACAGCCACCTGGAAATCGAGGCCGTCACCAAGAACTTCGGCTCCCAGGCGGTCCTCAAGGGCGTCAACCTCTCCGTCGCCAAGGGCGGAACGACGGCGATCGTGGGCCCCTCCGGGTCGGGCAAGACCACCCTGCTGCGGCTGATCGCCGGCTTCGAGCACCCGGAGACCGGCAGCATCTCCCTCAACGGGAACAAGGTGGCCGGCGACGGCGTCTGGGTCCCCGCGCACAAACGTCACGTGGGCTACGTGGCCCAGGACGGCGCCCTCTTCCCGCACCTGACCGTCGGCCAGAACATTGCCTTCGGGCTGGACGCCGGCAAGCTCCCCGGCGGCCACCGCGGCGTCAAGGCACGGGTGGCCGAACTGCTGGAAATGGTTGCGCTGGACCCGGCCATGGCCAAGCGGCGGCCGCACCAGCTCTCCGGCGGCCAGCAGCAGCGCGTCGCGCTGGCCCGCGCCCTGGCCCGCGAACCGGAGCTCATGCTGCTGGACGAGCCGTTCTCCGCGCTCGACGCCGGCCTGCGCGTCGCCACCCGCCGCACCGTCGGCAAGGTCCTCCACGACGCCGGGGTGACCACCATCCTGGTCACCCACGACCAGGCCGAGGCGCTCTCCTTCGCGGACCAGGTGGCCGTGATGCGGGGCGGCAAGCTCGCGCAGATCGGCAACCCGTTCGTGGTCTACACCCGCCCCGCGGACCGTGCCACCGCGGAATTCCTGGGCGACGCGGTCATCCTCGACGCCTGGATGGAGGGTTCCCTGGCCACCTGCTCGTTGGGCGGCATTCCGGTCCGCCGGCCCCCGGCCCAGGGCCGGGTGCAGCTCATGCTCCGTCCCGAGCAGATCCGGATCGCCGAAGACGGGCCCATCCGCGGCACCGTCGTGGACACGGACTACTTCGGTCCCGAGACCACCGTTCGGCTGCAACTTCCCGTGCCCCCGGTCCTGGCCGAGGGGGCAGTCGCCGACCACCGCTACCCCGGCGGCGGCGAGATCATCACCATCCGGCACTGGAACGCGTCCATCGCCCGGCCCGGCACCGAACTGACCCTGCGGGTGGTGGGTGAGGCCGTGGCCTTCCCGATGGACGACGCCCCGAAGGACTGAGTCCCGCGGGCCGGGCTGGAGCGGCCCGGTCGGATTCGCCCGGCCGGAATGGCCCGCCAGCGCGGGCCGGTCCTAGGCCGGTGCTTCGCTCCGGCATAGGGTGGGCGCATGACTGTTCAGCCGGCGCTTCACCGTCAGCACTGTTCCGTGGCCGCCCCCACCCAGTTGTGGCTCGATGCCGACGGCAGGCTGGGCGGCGGCGCCCCAAGCGGCAGCGCGCCAGGTACCGGCACAGCAGGCGGCACGTCCGCAGAGGCCGCTGCGGATGGGTGGTTCACCGGGCTGCTGCACGGCGACACCCGGATGCTGTGCCGTGCCGAGGCCACCGTCAACGGGCACCCGCCGGAACCTGCCACGGTGGAGGCCTCCCCCGGCGGTGTGCTCCGGGTCCGCGGGCTGGTCCGCGGCATCGAAGGGCCCACCGAGGACCCCGCCGTCGAGCTCCTGCAGACCTGGACCGTCACCCCCGGCGCGGTCCGCGTCACCTTGCGCCTAAGCACGTCGTTGGAGACCCTGGACGCGGAGATCGAGGTGCGGCTCGCCGCGGATTTCACCGACATGGCCGCCATCCGGCTGGGCCGCTTCCGCGAACCGCTGCAGCCCTCTGCGGCGGATGACTCCTCGTTGCGCTGGAGCGAGGGCGGCAAGACCCTGACCGTGGCCGCGGCCGGCAGGGTTGCCCCTGGCGAGCGACTGATCTGGCGCGGAACGGCGGGCCGCGGACGGCCGCTGGAGGCAGAGTGGCAAGCCACGCTGGCCGACACCGAAGACGCTGTCGTGGCCGCGCGCCTCCCCGCCTCCCGCCGCGTCCGGGCCCGGCCGGCCGGAGCGCTGGGCCTGCTCCTGGAGAACTCCCTCGACGAGCTCGACGGGCTCCGGCTGGCGACCCGCAAAGCGCCCGACGCGCCCTTCCTGGCCGCCGGCGCGCCCTGGTATTTCACGCTCTTCGGCCGGGACTCGCTCTGGGCCGCGCGGCTGCTGCTGCCAGTCGACGCGGCGCTCGCCGCGGGAACCCTGCGCGCCCTCGCCGCCTATCAGGGCACCCGGACCGACCCCGCCGCAGCCGAAGAGCCGGGCAAGATCCTGCACGAACTGCGGGCCAAGGAGCTGGTCCTGGAAAGTCAGGCCCTGCGGCTGCCGCCGGTGTACTTCGGCGCGGTGGACTCCACCCCGCTGTGGCTGTGCCTGCTGGGCGAACTGGGACGCGCCGGGACCGACGACGCCGCGGTCCGCTCCCTGCTGCCCACCGCCGCCCGCGCCGCCCAGTGGCTGCTCGCCGCCGGGGCCGCAGGCAGCAGCGCTGCCGGGGGAAATACGGGCAACGGCGGCTTCCTCAGCTACCAGGACACGTCCGGCCACGGCCTGAGCAACCAGGGCTGGAAGGACTCCCGGGACGCCATGCAGTTCCGGGACGGGCGGCAGGCCCAGGGCCCGATCGCGCTCTCCGAAGTGCAGGGCTACGCGTACCAGGCAGCGGAGGCGACGGCGGACGTGTTCGACTCCTACGGTGAACCCGGGGGCCAGGAACTCCGAGAGTTCGCGGCGGCGCTGAAGCAGAACTTCCGCGAGCGCTTTTGGGTGCAGGACGACGGCGGCGCTTTCCCGGCCATGGCACTGGACGGCCACGGTGAAGCGGTCGACATCCCGGGTTCGAACATGGGACACCTGCTGGGCACCGGGATCCTGGACGCCGCGGAGGCGCGGCTCGTGGCAGACCGGCTGCTCAACCCGGAGCTTTTCTCCGGGTACGGGCTGCACACCCTGTCCCGGCGGGCGGCGGGGTTCTGGCCGTTCAGCTACCACTGCGGCTCGGTTTGGAGCCACGACACCGCCATCGCCATCAGGGGCCTGCTCCTCGAGGGTTTCACCGCCGAGGCGCGGGTCCTCGCCGAGGGGCTGCTGGCGGCCTCGGTCTCGTTCGGCCACCGCCTGCCGGAGCTGTTCGCCGGAGTCACCGCGGCGGAATCGGGGCGGGCGGTGCCGTATCCAGCCTCGTGCCATCCGCAGGCGTGGTCCTCAGCCTCGGCGGTGGTACTCGCCCAGGCGCTCGGCGTGGCCTTCTAGCGCCGCCGGGCCGCCCCGCCCGGCGGCTGCGGTGTTGGCCCGGCTTTAGGGTCCGCCGTCCGGGGCGGCATCGACACGGACACGCCGCAAACTTGCCCGGCCGACGCCGGCATCCCCCGCAAAGTGCCGCCGGTCGGCCTCCGGCGAGTCTGCCGTCTCCGGTCCGGCGCCCGCGTCCGCCGCGTCCTCTGCCGGATCTGGCGCTGGACCCTTGGCCGGCCCCGAAATCCGCGCGGCGCGCAGACCGTCCACCAGCACCACAATGCCCGTGACGGCCACCGCCAGCCCCATCGAGGCCACGACGTCGGTCAGCCAGTGGTAGCCCAGATAGAGCCGGCTG
This sequence comes from Arthrobacter sp., assembly GCA_026393275.1. Lineage (GTDB taxonomy): Bacteria > Actinomycetota > Actinomycetes > Actinomycetales > Micrococcaceae > Arthrobacter. The sequence goes on along the minus strand of JAPLAM010000060.1, from coordinate 52,663 downwards.
AACGCCACCAACACCGTCCCGAGGGCGGCCGCCGAGAACGCCAGCACCGCCGTCGAACGCCGGACCGTGCGGGCCCCGGCGCCGCCCAGCACCAGGTACACCAGCACCAGGGCGAAGACGCCGGCGCCGAAAGTGTGGCCGGAGGGGAAGGACAGCGCGTCATCGGGGCCCATCAGGAAGTCGGCCGCCGACGGCCGGGCGCGCCCCACCTGATGCTTGATGATGGTGGACACCCCGACGGTGGCCGCCATGGCGCCGAGGAGCAGCGCCGGCCGCCAGAGTTCGCGTTTCCGGATCGCCCAGCCGACGGCCACCAGTCCCCCGATGACCGTCATCCAGGTGGGCGAGGTGACCGTGCTGACGGCCGCCAGGAAAGCCGTAGCGGGGGCCGACCGACCCTCCACCAGGGCGGCGTGGACGCCACCGTCGAGCAAAGCGAGCCCCGAGTTCGTCTGGACGGCGGCCAGCATCAGCCAGAACGCCGCTTCCCCCGCCACCAGCAGGCCGGCGGCGGCAAAGAACAGCGCACGCTGCGAACGCGCCCTCGGCGGGCCACCGCGGGACCGCCGGTGTTGGAGAGTAGGCATCGGGCCATCATCCCAGCCCTGGCTGTCGGGTTCCCGGACGGTTACTGGGAAGTCGCTGAAAGCCCCACTGTTCTGACGGAGCCGTCAGTGGAGCCCCGGGTCCGGCCGCCGGCTTTGCGGGTACGGCGTCTCGTGGCGAGCGAGCATTTCCACGAAGCCGGCGATTTTACGCTCCCGGGTGGACGCCTGTTTGACCGAGTTGGTCCGGTAGATCAGGGCGTACCGGTTCACCGACGTCAGGACCTCGAACATGGCCTGCGCCCGCGGTTGCGCCGCGATGGCGGCGGCGAGGTCTTCCGGCACTTCCGCCGACGCCTGCCCCGCATAGGCCGCCTCCCAGCGGCCGTCTGCCTTGGCGCTTTCGACGGCGGACCGCCCGGCCGGGGTCATCCGGTGCGCCGCTTCGAGCCGCCCGATGCGCTCCACGTTCCGCGCCGACCAAACGCTTTTCGGGCCCCGTCGGGTCATCCGCTGGAAGGACGTCTCGGCGTCCCGGCGCCTGCCCTGTCCGTCGATCCAGCCAAAGCACAGCGCCTCCTGCAGGGGCGCCTCGTAATCGAGCTCCGTCACCGACCCGCCCTTCTTGTGCAGCACGAGCCACACGCCGGGGCTGTCCGCGTGGTGGGTTTCCAACCACGCGCGCCATTCGGCGGCGTCTTTGACCAGCAGTTCCTTTAGCTCAGCAGCCATGGCACCATTGTGCTCCCGGCCCCCGACCATCAGGGAGATCACCTTGCTGCGTGTCCGCCCCATTCATTTCACCTCCCGGCTGGATCAGTGGGAGCGACTGTTGACCGATCTGGGCATGGTCAAGACGGTCGACGAGCCCACCTGGCGGGAGTTCGACGCCGGTGCCGGACGCCTGGCGCTGCATTTCGCCGAGGAGGGGGCGGCTGAGGACGGCGTCACCTCGTTCGGCGTCGAGGTCGGCGACCTGGCGGAATTTGGCCGCCGGACCAATGAAGCCGGCACGCCGGACGGCACCACCGCCGAGCTCATCGAGGCGGACCACGGCCCGTCCTGCCGCCTCACCGCCCCGGACGGGTTCCGTTTCCTGGCCGACCCCGCCACGCGCGCGTCCGACGGCAGCTGGGCGGGCCCCGCGGAGGCGGAGCCGGGGCTCGCGGTCGTCGGCGTCTGGTTCGCGGCGGACCCGACGGCGGCAACCCGGACCCTGCGCGACATCGGCGCCCGCCCGCGCCCGGCATCCGGGAGGACCGGCACGGACCTTGGCGAAACGGAGTCGTTCACGGCGAAGAACGGCGGGGTCCTGATGGTCGGAGTGGGGGCGGCCACCGCCGCAGGAACCGGGCCAGGAACCGGGCGCGGCGGACTGGGCTTCGAATACGAGGGCGACCTCGACGCGCTGCGGGAACGGCTCGTCGAGGCGGGGCACGACGTTGCGGTGGTTGAGGACGCCGCCGTCCCGCTCCTGCACCTGGGCAACCCGGACTCGGACGGCAGTGCCGCCCACCCGCACGCCCTCTGGATCTCCGCCGCCCCGCCGGCGGGCTGAGCCGGAACTGAGGCGGTCGGTAGGCCGGTCGGTGGGCGGGCTGTGCGGGCCACCGACCGGTTGACCACGCCCCGCGAACGGGGATGGGGTAGAACTTAACCATGAACGTTCGCACTCCTGACCCGAATCCCGGCTGGCTCTCCGACGACGATCTGTTCGAGGCCCGCGGCCGGCTTCCCATGGTCTACGTCGAGGCGGTGCCGGTCCGGCTGGACCCGCTCGGGTTTGTGAACGAGGTCGGCACGCTGCTGCAGGCGGACGAGGACGGCACCATGATCCGGTCCTTGGTGTCCGGCCGGGTACTGTACCGCGAGACCATCCGGGCCGCCCTGTTGCGGCACATGGAGAAGGACCTCGGCCCGCTCGCCTTCCCGCAGCTGCCAATCAGCCCGGTCCCGTTCACGGTGGCCGAATACTTCCCGTCCCCGTCGCACACCGGGTTCACCGACGACCGGCAGCACGCCGTCGCCCTGGCCTACATCATCCCGGTAACCGGCGATTGCTCGCCGCGGCAGGACGCCCTGGAACTGACCTGGATGACGCCCGAGGAAGTGTTGAGCCCCGACGTGCAGCTGGAATTCAGCGGCGGCCGCGGGGGCCTGATCCGCCAGGCGCTGGCTTTCGCCGGCGTCGGCCACTAGGGAGCTGTTGCGCAGCTGACGGACCGCCCGGGGCGCCCGGACCATCCACGGCGTCCCCGACTTCGCGCGCCGGTCTTTGTAGACTGTTGAGCGGACCGAAAGAGAATTTAAGGACTCCAGATGACCCACCCCACAGCCTCCCTGAATTACAGCGAACGGCCGGCGGGATCTCTGCGGACCGGGGATCTGCTGCTCCTGCCCGACGCCACGCGTGCCGCGGAAATCCGGCGAGTCGACGTCGACAACGACGATTTCGGCGCTCCCGCCATCATCCGGGCCACGCTCACCGGCGGCGGCGTGCTGCGGATCGCCGCCGGCTCCGTGGTCCGGGTCCGGGACGCCGAGCCGGAATCACCCGCCGAAGCCTCCCCCGCTGAGACCGCACCCGACGGGGTCGCCCCGGACGACGGGCGCGAGGACGACGGCGGCCCGGAACTGCAGTTGATCCAGCACGTTCCCGGCGAGGACGGCAGCGCGACGGCGGCTCCCGCCGTCGTCGTTCCTCCGCTGCCGGTGGGCCCGCCGGTTGCCAGCGGACCCAGCGAAGCGGACCTGGCCCTGATCCCGGTTCCGGAAGGAACCCCGGAGTCCGTCGTGGAGGCCGCGGCCGAGGCTCACCCTGACGCGCTGGGCGTGCTCCTGCTCAGCGACCGGCTCACCAAGGGCATCAACACCAAGTCCGGCAGCTGCCTCAAGGACCTCAGCGATCTGGCCCATGAGCTGTTCGTCGTGCTCAAAGACGCCGACAACGCCCTCGCCGTCGCGGACCTGCTCAACGTCCTCCCCTTCGACGGGAACCCCGGCCGCTGGTCCTCGGTGGAGGCGTCCCTCGCGCTGGCCAGCTTCATTTGCCGGCAGCGCGGAGAAGACGCACGCGCCGCCGTCTACGAGAAGTTCCTGCGAGCGCCGGAGGCGATGGAGACTGACGCGTTCAAGGCCCGGATCAATGCGAAGGTGCGCCAGCGCTCACTGAACGAGCCCAACCTGTACGACAAGGAAATCTTCCGCGCCATCGACAATTCCAACCCGGATGCCGAGCGTGAATGGCGGCTGCTGCGGCTCGAGGCGCTCCTCTTCCTGCGCGCGCATGGGGGCTCCCAGACCCTCGGCGGGCCGGAGCTGGAGCGCCGGATCGGCAACGAACTCGAGTCTGTCCGCGGCTGAGCGGCCCTACCCCGCCGCGGCCGGGCGTTGTAGATTCACCCCATGACGAACAATCTCAGCGTGGTGATCAACTCCGACGCCCAGCAGGTTTGGACCATGCTTCGTGAGCCCGCGAAGGTGGCCCAGTGGCACGGTTGGGAGGACGACGACCTGGCTGCCGAGATCGAGGCGATCTACTTCAGCCCCAACGTGGTCGAAAGCGCCGACCACACCTCCGTCGTCGTCAACGACGGCGACATCTTCACGCTCAAGCCGGTCCCCGCCGGCACCGAAGTCAGCGTGACGCGGGCCGCGGTGGACCACAATTCGGAGTGGGCGGCCTGGGACGAGGACATCACCCAGGGCTGGCTGACCTTCCTGCACCAGCTCCGCTTCGCCCTGGAGCGGCACCCCAACGGCACGCGCCGGACGCTGTTCTTCTCCGTGCCCGGGACCGAAGGCTCGGCCATCGACAAGCTGGGCGTCGGCGACGTCCCGGCCGCCGGCGAGGAGTATGCCCTCACCCTGGCCACCGGCGAGGAGATCTCCGGCAAGGTCTGGTTCCGGAGCAACCACCAGGTGGGCCTGACCGTCCATAGCTACGCCGAACACGGCGACGGCCTCCTGATCGTGGCCGACCAGACCTTCATCCCCGATCTCCGGCCCCACGGCGGCTCGCTGGCGATCGTGTCCACCTACGGGCTTGGCGCCCACCAACTCAAGACCGTCCGCGACTACTGGGACACCTGGCGCGCTGAGAACTACCCCACATCCGACCCGCTGCACTAAGGGTTCCGCAGTGTCAGCTGGCACACTTGAACGGTGCCAGCGAATCCTGAACCCGTGCCGTCATCGCCGCTGCCCGCCCGGCAATCCGAGTTTTCCTTCCGGGTGGGCAAACGCCTGAGCGAAACGTGCGCGCCGTCGGGCCAGCTGGTGGCCAGCAACGGCGGGGAGTTCCTAGGCCGGACCGGCACCATCACCACCCCGCACGGCGAGATCCAGACCCCGGCGTTCATCGCCGTCGGGACCAAGGCCACGGTCAAGGCGGTACTGCCCGAAGCCGTCGCCGAGCTGGGCGCGCAGGCCGTGCTCGCCAACGCCTACCACCTGTACCTGCAGCCGGGCGCGGACATCCTGGACGAGGCCGGCGGCCTGGGCGCCTTCATGAATTGGAGTGGACCGACGTTCACCGATTCCGGCGGTTTCCAGGTGATGAGCCTGGGCTCCGGGTTCAAGAAGGTCATCGACATGAAATCGGTGGACAATTCGGGACCCGACGACGCCGTCGCCCCCGGCAAGGAACGTCTGGCCCATGTGGACGAGGAAGGCGTGTGGTTCAAGAGCCACCTCAACGGCGACCGGCACCGCTTCAGCCCCGAGATCTCGATGAACGTCCAGCACCAGATCGGCGCGGACATCATGTTCGCGTTCGACGAGCTGACCACGCTGCAGAACTCCCGCGGCTACCAGGAGGAGTCCCTGGAGCGCACCCGGCGCTGGGCCGAACGGTGCCTCACCGAGCATTTCCGGCTCACAGACGAGCGCGCCGGAAAGCCCTACCAGGCGCTCTTCGGCGTGATCCAGGGCGCCCAGTACGAGGACCTGCGCCGCAAGGCGTGCCGCGATCTTGGCGCCATGAACTTCGACGGCTTCGGCATCGGCGGGGCGCTGGAGAAGGAGAACCTCGGCACGATCGTGCGCTGGTGCAACGAGGAACTGCCGGAGAACAAGCCGCGGCACCTGCTGGGCATCTCCGAACCGGACGACATCTTCACCGCGATCGAGAACGGCGCGGACACCTTCGACTGCGTCTCCCCCACCCGGGTGGCCCGCAACTCGGCGTTCTACCACCCCACCGGCCGGTACAACCTCTCCGGCGCCCGGTACAAACGCGACTTCGGCCCGCTGCAGGAAGGCTGCGACTGCTACGCCTGCCTGAACTACTCGCGGGCCTACATCCACCACCTGTTCAAGGCCAAGGAAATGCTCTCCGCCACCCTGATCTCGATCCACAACGAGCGCTTCGTGGTGAAGATGGTGGACGACGCCCGGCTCGCCATCGAGGCCGGGACCTTCTTCGACTTCAAGGCCGAGACGCTGGGGCGCTACTACTCCTAGGGTGTCGTCCGACCCGGCCGCAGCATGACCGGAAGGCCCAGCCGCCTCCTGTAGTCTGGCCCGATGCTCATCGAGATCCCTGCCGCAGACGGCACCGCCGAGGCCCTGGTGGCCCGCCCCTCCACCGGCGCGGGCCCGTTCCCGGGCGTCATCCTCTACATGGATGCCTTCGGCCTACGCCCCCGCATCCAGGACATGGCGCAGCGCATCGCCGACTGGGGCTACGTCGTGCTGGCCCCGAATGTCTTCTACCGGGACGGGAACGTTTCCGAACTCGCGCCCACCACGGACATGACCACTCCGGAGGGCCGCGAGGCAGCCGGTGCGGCCGCGTTTCCGCGGGTTGGGCACCTCGGCACGGACAAGGCCCTGCCGGATATCGATGCGTGGGTTCACGCGTTGAGCGGGCTCGACGGCGTCGCGCCCGGCCCGATCGGGGTCACCGGCTACTGCATGGGCGCCCGGCTGGCTGTGCGGACCGCAACCACCCACCCGGATGTGGTGGCAGCGTGCGGCGGTTTCCACGGCGGCGGCCTCGCGACCGGCACCCCCGACAGCCCCCACCTCGGACTCGGAGACGCCCGGGCCCGGTTCGTGTTCGGCCACGCCGACCATGATCAGAGCATGGATAACGACGCCGTTGCGCGCCTGGGCGACGCCCTGGACGCGGCTGGCCTGGAGGCGACGAACGAGGTCTACGCCGGCGCGCCCCACGGCTATTCGATGGCGGACACTTCGGTCTTCCATCCGGAGGCCACGGAACGGCACTTCCGCGAACTCCGTGAGCTTCTCGACGGGACACTCAAAGCCTGACCCGGGGCTACCTCCCGGGTTGAGCGTAGCCAGGGGGCGGTCCTCGCGCCGTTTCGACGGTTCCGTGTGGGCTCGACGCTGGGAACCATCGACTCCGCGGGGAACCATCGATGCGGCGTGTCAGAGCCGATGCGGTGTGTTGTCCACATGCCCGCAGGGACCTCTGGCCAGCGCCGGCCGCGCGGCTGAAGGTGGTCCCATGCTCCTTGAACTCCCGGCCACCGCGAACCTCTGGCGCACGGACCAGCTCCTCGCGTCCGGACTGAATTCCCGCGCCGTGGCACGGCTGGTGCAGGGGTCAGCGCTCGTCCGGTTGCGGCGCGGCTGCTATGCCCGAGGGGAATGGTGGCGCGGCTTGAACGCCGCCGCCCGGCGTCGGCAGCTGATTTCCGCGCATGCTCTCGGAACGCTCACGACGTCGACGGGAGGGTTCGTTTATAGCCATATCTCCGGTGCAAGCCTCCATCGCCTGCACCTGTGGAACGTGGATGACCGCGTGCACCTCACCCAAGAAGGCTCTCCCTCCGGGATCTCACACGGGCGCGACGTCGTGGCCCACACCCGTCTCGTGGGTGGCCACGAGCTCTGCTTCGTGGACGGCCTCCCCTGCACGTCGCTGGAACGCACAGTCGTGGACTGCTGCCTGATGTTCACCGTGCAACAAGCCGTGATCTTGATCGATCACGCCGCCCGCATGGGTGCGGACCTTGGCCTGCTCCGCGCCCGGTGTTCCAGTCTCGCCGGACGTAATGGAGTGGTGGCGCTGCGCCGGGCCCTCGAATTGGCTGATCCTCGTTCGGAGTCGGCCGGGGAGAGCCTCACGAGGGAACTGCTGCACCGGCTCAGGATCACGCCGCCGGAGCTGCAGTACCTCGTCCGGAGTCCGCTCGGGGAATACCGGCTCGACTTTGCGTGGCCAGAGCGCAAGGTTGGCCTCGAGTTCGACGGCAAGACCAAGTACTTCGATTACCGGCCCACCGGCGAGGTCCTGTTCGCTGAGCGGCAGCGCGAGAGGGCGCAAATGGAGATGGGCTGGACGTTCCTCCGGATCGAGTGGAAGGACCTGTTCAACGAGGTGGAGTTCAAGTACAGGGTCCTGCGGGCATTGAACCGCGGCGCGGCGGCCGATAGTTCTCCGTTTCGACGGTCCCGTGCTGGGTAGACGATTCCAAGCATGGAGCGGGCAGGGAACCGTCGAAACGGCTGACGCGGAGGGTGCGGCGGTGGCGACGGGTGCGGAAAGGCTCGCGGTGAACGCTTCGGGCTCAGATCCCGTAGCTCGGTTCACGCTTCTTGATCCAGCGGATCACGAGCGAGGTCAGCGGTACGAACAGGTACTCCACGAGGGTCTTGTAGACGAAGCCCACGACCACGTAGTTCACAAACATGCCGAAGTCCGTGATGCCGATAACGGACGCGGCGATGGTGCAGAAGATCAGGGTGTCCACGAACTCGCCGACGCCGGAGGACCCCATCAGCCGGGCCCACAAGGACTTCTCCCCGGACCGGGCCTTCATCTTCACCAGGATCCAGGAGTTGATCGTCTGGCCGGCGAGGAAGGCCAGCAAGGAGGCGAGCACGATCTGCGGCACCGGGCCAAGGGCCAACTCGAGTGCCGACTGCTTGGCAACGCCGTAGTCGTCGTTGAAGCCGGGCAACGCGATGACGATCCAGTAGGAGAGCGACGCGAACACGGACAGGGCGAAGGAGGTCATGATGGCCTTGCGCGCCACCTTGAAGCCGTAGACCTCGCTGATGACGTCGCCCAGGATATAGGCGAGCGGGAAGAGGAAAAACCCGCCGTCGGTGATGATCGGGCCGATCGCGACGCCCTTGGACGCCCCGATGTTGGACAGGATCAGCACCACGGCCATGACGGCCAGCATGATGCCGAAGTACGGGGATCCGATCGAGGCGAACTTTGGCGCGGCGGTGGCCGGCAGGGTCTTGGCGGAAGTCATGGGTGTTCCATTCGTAGTGGTTCGCTCGGCGGCCCGGAACAAGGGATGCGGCGGGCGGCCGGCTGTATTAGCACTGGAGGGCTCCGGCGACGCGCGCCTGGAACCGCCTCCATTCTCGCACCCGTGCGGCAGGTCCCGCGCGTCGTTTACCTGCCAGGCACCCGGAGGACCTCGTCGTACGGAACGCTCACACTTTTTGAACATGTTCAAATTTGTGTCACACTAGTTGAACATGTTCAGAGAACTAGCGGGGAGCACCCATGGCCGGCAAGAGCGAACAGACCCGGCAACTGGTGGCGGACGTCGCACTGCGTATGTTCCGCGACCTCGGCTTCGAAAAGACCACCATGCGCGCCATCGCAGCCGAAGCCGGCGTCTCCGTCGGGAACGCCTACTACTACTTCGCCTCGAAGGATGACCTTGTCCACGAGCTCTACCTGCAGGTCCAGGCCGAGCACTCCCACAAGGCCGCGGAGGCCGTCGTCGGTGTCAAGGATCTCAGCGGCAGGCTGAAGGCTACGATGCATGCCGGGCTGGACGTGATGGCGCCGTACCACCGCTTCGGTGCCGAGTTCATCGCGACCGCCATCCGTCCGGCGTCGCCCGTCAACCCGTTCAACGACGCCTCGACGGCTGCCCGGGAAGCCTCGCTGGCGATCTTTCGCACCGCGGCCGACGGCGCCAGTCCCGCCGCCGCCCGGAAGCTCCGCGCCGAACTTCCCGAGCTCCTGTGGCTGGCATACATGGGCGTGACCCTTTTCTGGGTGTACGACACTTCATCGGGACAGCGCCGCACGCGGAAGCTCGTAGACGGCCTCGCCCCGCTGATTGCCCGCGGACTGTCACTCGCGCGGATTCCCGGGGTCAGCCGGATTCTGGACGACGCCTTGGACTTAAGCCGCAACGTCCGCGGCTAGCACCGGCCAACAGCACACAAATATCGGGGGAATCATGCGAAAGAACATTGTGGTCCTGTCCGGCGCCTCCGGATTCATCGGCGGCTACTTCCAGCACCGCTTCGGGCAGGACGGCTGGGAGGTTCGGACCATCGGCCGCTCTCCGTCCGATACGGTGCGCTGGGGAGACGACGGCGGCCTCGTCCACGCACTCGAAGGCGCGGACCTGCTGGTAAACCTGGCAGGTCGTTCGGTCAACTGCCGCTACAACGCGCGGAACCGGGCCGAGATCCTGGACTCCCGCGTGTCCACGACGGCGGAAATTTGCCGCGCCATCTCGCGCTGCCGCACTCCCCCGGCGACCTGGCTGAACGCCAGCACGGCAACCCTCTACCGGAATGCCGAGGACCGGCCCCAAACGGAGGACGACGGCGAGCCGGGCACCGGGTTCTCCGTCGACGTCGCCCGCGCCTGGGAGGATGCGCTGAACTTGGCGCCGACCCCGCGTACCCGGAAGATTCCGCTGCGCATCGCGATTGTGCTTGGACCGGGAGGCGGAGTGATGCGCCCCTTCGCAAACCTAGCGCGGCTGGGCCTGGGCGGCCCGATGAGCACGGGGACGCAGAAATTCAGCTGGATCCATATTGAGGACCTCTACCGTGCGGTGGGCTTCCTGTACCAACGCCCTGACGTCACCGGCCCGGTCAATGTCGCGGCGCCGGAGGTCGTGGAGAACCGGGAATTGATGCGGCTGGTCCGCCGGTCATACGGGGTGCCGTGGGGCATGCCGACACCCCGTTGGCTACTGAAGCTCGGAAGCGTCCTGATCCGCACGGAAGCCGAGTTGGTCCTTAAGAGCCGCTGGGTTGAACCCCGCAAGCTGCTCGATGCAGGATTCGTTTTTCAGGAGCCAGGGCTGGAATCCGCGTTGGACCGGCTCGGCGGAGCGCGGTGGTGAGCCGGCCGGTACGGGTCCAGCTGGGCTCCGGTGCGATCTGGACCGGCATCCTGGTGACACATGTGAGCTTCTGTGTCCTCTTCAGCATCGGCACGCTATTCCTACCCCCGAGCGCCGTAGGCTTCAGCTTCCTCCTCGTCGCGGCCCTGCTGGTGGGCGCGATCCCGGCGGTTGTCATCGGCTGGGCGCTGGGGATGCCCCTCGGGGCGCTGCTGCAACCGGTCCGGAACCAGTGGCTGCACGTTGCCGCATTCGGAGGCCTGGGCGCTGCGATCGGGCTTCCATTTGGCGGCTTCGCGGATCCGCCGATGCTGCTGACCGCCGCCGGCATGGCTGTATCCGCAGCCATGGGCCGGCTCAGCGTCTGGAGGCTCACCCGCGTTAACGACGACGGCGGGCCGCCGGCTCCCGGCACCGAAGCCCCCTAGCCGGCAACCCGCCGTCGTCCGCGGCGCGCCACTTCGACGGTTCCCCGCCGGTTCGATGCTCCGCAGCGTCTTGCCTGCAGGGAACCGTCGAAACGGCCCCCGAATAGCGGAACCCTAGCGGCGAGAGGCGTCGAGGAGGTCCTTGCCGTCGTCCTCACGGGCCGCCACGCCCGCAGCCGCGCTACCGTCGGCGGGCTCCCAGGCGTGCCCCTGCTCGTGGTCCAGGTGCGTGGACTTCTTGTTCTTCAGCGCGAAGATGTAAACCAGCAGCGAGAGGCCGATCGCCACCGTGACGTAGGTGAAGAACAGGTCCACCTGGCCGGACTTCTGCAGGGCCGCGCCGATCAGCGGGACGGTGCCGCCGAAGAGCGAGTTGGCGATCGCGTAGCCCAAGCCCACGCCGAGGGCACGGATGGACGCCGGGAACAGCTCGGCCTTGACCAGGGCGTTGATGGAGGTGTAGCCGCCCACAATCAGCAGGCCGCCCATCATCAGCAGGAAGGCCATGAAGGGGTCCTTGGTGCCCGCCAATGTTGAAAGCAGCGGCCAGGTGAACAGCACACCGGTGATGCCGAACCAGAGCAGCAGCGGCTTGCGCCCAACCTTGTCCGAGATGATGCCGTAGACCGGCTGGAGCAGCATGAAGATGAACAGCGCCCAGAAGTTGATCACGGAGGTATCGGTCTTGGCGATCCCGGAGGTATCGTTCATGAATTTCAGCAGGAAGTTGGTGTACGTGTAGAAGGCGACCGTGCCGCCGAGGGTGACGCCGATGCAGATGAGCAGCGGCTTCCAGTACTGGGTGAGCAGCAGTTTCATGGTGCCCGGCTGAGCCGCGCCGGGCACGGCGGGAGCCTTGGCGGCCTCGACCTGTTCGGCCGAGACGGTCTCTTCCATCGAGCGCCGCAGCCACAGCACCACGAGCGCGGCCGCTCCGCCGATCGCGAACGGGATGCGCCAGCCCCACTCGTTCAACTCGCCCTTGGGCATAACGTTCTGCAGGACGACAAGGACCAGGAGTGCCAGCATCTGGCCGCCGATCAGGGTGACGTACTGGAAGCTGGAGAAGAAGCCGCGGCGTTTGGAGGTGGCGGCCTCGGACATGTAGGTGGCGCTGGTGCCGTATTCGCCGCCCACGGAGAAACCCTGGACCAGCCGCACGAGGACCAGCAGGATCATGGCCCAGATGCCGATCTGCTGCTGTGTGGGTAGGACGGCGATGGCGAAGGAGCCCGCGGACATCATTGTCACGCTGAGCGTCAGGGCCGCCTTGCGGCCCTTGCGGTCGGCGTAGCGGCCGAAGAACCAGGCGCCCACCGGCCGCATCAGGAATGAGGTCGAGAAGACGGCCATCGCCTCGAGGCCGGCCTGCAGATCGTCGGTGGAGTTGAAGAAATGCGACTGGAAATATGCCGCAAAGGCGGTGTAGACGTAGACGTCGTACCACTCCACGAGGTTGCCGGCAGATCCCTTGAGGATGTTGCTTACGGCCTTCCTCGTCTGAGCCGATTCGGACAGTTGGGTGCTCATCAATGAACCTTCCTGGATCCGGCGCCGCAAGACAGCAACACCGTCCGCCACCATAGTCCTGGTGATCCGGAACACTCGCGTTGTGGTCATATTGGTCATGGGCACAATGCGCGCCCCGCTGGCGGACTGGCAGGATTGGTCCATGACTTCTTACGCCGTGGACCACCTGACCTCCGACGCCGCAGCCTCCCCCGCCGTCGCCCTGACCATCGCCGGCTCCGAGGCGACCGGCGGCGCGGGCGCGCAGGCGGACCTGAAGACCTTCCAGGAACTCGGCGTCTTCGGCATCGCGAACCTGACCTGCATAGTTTCCTTCGATCCGAATGACAACTGGAACCACCGCTTCGTCCCGGTGGACCAGCAGGTCATCGCCGACCAGCTGGAGGCGACGACGGCGGCCTACGGCGCCGCGTCCGGCGCACCGTCCGTGCTGGACACCGTGAAGATCGGCATGCTGGGCAGCCCGGCGACCATTTCCACGGTCGCGTCGGCGCTGGCCGACTCCGGCTTCAAGAACGTGGTGCTGGACCCGGTGCTGATCTGCAAGGGCCAGGAGCCGGGCCACGCCCTGGACACCGACCAGGCGCTCAAGGCGCAGATCCTGCCGCTGGCCACCTTCGTCACGCCGAACCACTTCGAGGCGGAGTCGCTCTCCGGACTCGAGATCACCGACGTCGAGTCCCTCAAGGCCGCGGCCGTCCGCATCCACGAAATCAGCGGCGCCGCGGTGCTGGCCAAGGGCGGCGTCCGCCTGGCCGGGCCCGATGCCGTCGACGTCTACTACGACGGCGAGACGCTGGAGGTCCTCTCCGCCCCGAAGGTCGGCGAGGTGGCCGTCTCCGGCGCCGGCTGCTCGCTGGCCGCCGCGGTGACGGCCGAGCTGGCCAAGGGCGCGACGCCGCTGGAGGCCGCCCGCACGGCGAAGGACTTTGTCACCGCGGGGATCCGGAACCGCGTGGCCTCGGGCGCCCCCTTCGACGCGCTCTGGCAGGGCGGCCCGCGCTAGCCCGTGGCGGGCGATCACCAGCGGCATCGTCGGAAGGGACGGCAATGGCACAGCACTTTGAGTCTGTCGAGGAGTACATCGCCTCATTTCCTGCCGACGTGCGGGAGATCCTGCAGGAGATCCGGCGGCGGTGCCATACCGCGGTACCCGGATCAGGCGAGACGATGAGTTACGGCATCCCCACCATCACGATCGACGGCAAATACGTGGTGTATTTTGCGGGCTGGGCTCATCACGTCTCCGTCTACCCGGTGCCCGACGGCGGCGAGTCGTTGAGCGCGGACCTCGTCCCGTACCGCGCCGCAAAGGGCACGCTGAAGTTCCCGCTGGGCAAGCCCGTCCCTTACGAGCTCATCGGGAAAGTGGCCGCGGCCCTGGCCGGAGAACGACGGGGCCGGACGCCGTAAGCCGGCATGGCAGAACAGCCCCTGGCTAGCGGCGCGGGACCGAACAGCCCCTGGCTAGCGGCGCGGGATGTTGCGCAGGTTGCTCCGGGCCATGCTGACGGCCTCGCCGGCGCCCCGGTTCAGCACCACCTTGGACATGGCCGTGGCGAAGCCCAGCACCTGCGCGCCCTTGATCTTCGGCGGGAGCGAGAGGGCCTTGGGATCCGTGATCAGCTCCACCAGGGAGGGCCCGGGGTGCGCGAACGCCTCCCGGTAGGCGGCCTCGATCTTGGCCGGGTCCGTGACGCGGACGGCGTGGAACCCCAGCGCCCGGGCCACGTCGGCGTAGTTGGCGTCCGGGACGTCAACGCCGAAGTCCGGCAGCCCGTCCACCAGCATCTCCAGCTTCACCATGCCGAGGGTGGAGTTGTTGAACACCACCACGTTGACCGGAAGCCGGTGCGCCGCGACCGTGATCAGCTCCCCCAGCAGCATGGACAGGCCGCCGTCGCCGGATACCGAAATCACCTGCCGCCCCGGGTAGGCCACCTGCGCGCCGATGGCGTGTGGCAGCGCGTTGGCCATGGAACCGTGCAGGTACGAGCCGATCAGCCGCCGGGTGCCCAGCGGGTTGATGTACCGCGCGGTCCAGACGTTGCACATGCCGGTGTCCGCCGTGAAGACCGCGTCCTCCGCCGCCACCTGGTCCAGCAGCGAGGCAGCGTATTCGGGGTGGATCGGCTCGGTCTTTTCGACCCTGCGGGTGTACGCCCCGACGGCCTTGTTCATCAGCCGGTCGTGCTTTTTGAGCATCGCGTCGAGGAAGCGGCGGCTCTTCTTCGGCTTCAGCAACGGCATCAGGGCAGCGAGGGTGGGCAGCACGTCGCCATGCACGGCGACGTCGACGTCGGTCCGCCGGCCCAGGTTTTGCGCGGCCCGGTCCACCTGCGCCGTCCGGGTCCCGGGGAGGAACTGGTCGTAGGGGAAGTCCGTGCCAAGCAGGATCAGCAGGTCCGCGTCTTCGATCCCCTCGGCTGCGGCACCGTAGCCGAGCAGGCCGGTCATGCCGATGTCATTGGGGTTGTCGTACTGCATGAAGTCCTTGCCGCGCAGCGAGTGCCCGATCGGCGCGGAAATCAGCTCCGCCAGCGCGATCACCTCGTCGTGCGCACCGTCGACGCCGGCCCCGGCGAAGATGGCAACCTTCCCGGCGTCGTTGATCGCGTCCGCCAGATCCCGCACGCTGGCCGGGTCCGGCACGAGTGCGGCGGGCCGGAAGGCCGCCGGCGCCGGCGTCGCGGCGGTCGCCTCCAGGCCCGCGATGTCACCGGGCAGGGTCACGACGGCGACGCCGCGGAGCGCGACGGCGTGCTGGATCGCGCTGTGCATGACGCGCGGCGCCTGTTCCGCGGTGCTGATCAGTTCGGAGTAGACCGAGCATTCGTTGAAGAGCCGGTCCGGGTGGGTCTCCTGGAAGAAGCTGCTGCCGATCTGCTTGCTCGGGATGTGCGAGGCGATGGCCAGCACCGGGGCGCCGGAGCGGTTGGCGTCGTACAGGCCGTTGATCAGGTGCAGGTTGCCGGGCCCGCAGGAGCCGGCACAGACCGCGAGCCGGCCGGTGAGCTGGGCCTCGGCTGCGGCGGCGAAGGCCGCGGCTTCCTCGTGCCGGACGTGGATCCAGTCGATCCCGCCCTTGACGGCGCCGCCGGTTTTACGGACGGCGTCAACGATCGGGTTCAGGCTGTCGCCGACAATCCCGTAGATCCGCTGCACGCCGGCAGCCTGGAGTTGTTCGACGAGCTGGGTGGCAAGTTCCTTGGCCATGAGTGCACGCTCCCGCGAGATGGATCGATGAGCTGACACTGGCCAATATAGTCTTCCGGGCGTGGCGGGGGCCCAGACTTCCGGGTGTCGGCGTACGGGAGGTGGCCCTGTGCGGCCCGGTTTTTCCACATACCGCTGCCTGTACTTGAGGCCCCGCGTTCCCACCTCATAGCGTTTTGGTAGATGGTCCGAGTCTTGCCACAACCCAGAGTGAGGATTGATTTTGGCCGAAAAACCACGTCGTCAGCCGACAGATCGAAGCCCCAGCAGGCGCGGGACCGGGAAACGCGCCCCCGGACCAGCTCCCGCTGCGTCGCACCAAGGCGACCAGGAACAGGATCCCCTGATCGCATTTGTGCATTGGCACCGGGAGTACGGGATCTTGCCAGACGTTGTTCCCGTTCTGGAGCAACTGACCAGGTTCTTCCCGATCTACGCCGAAATCTCTGGCGGCGCCGCAGTGACCGCAATGGACTCCGGTCTGATCGCTGAATTCGTGGACGCGCTCAATGAGCACGATGCCGAAATTGCATCCATTTTCTGTGCCTCTCTTTTTGAATACATGCACTTCCTGAAGGACACCGGCCGCTGGACCGGCACCGACGGAAGCCACCAGGTTTTGCATGACGTCCTCTACCACGGAGTACTCAATGAGAAATTTTTCGCCGCAGGGCGGCCCCGCAAGCGAGCCGACAACGGTCATCAGGTCCCCCGCAACAGTGCGTGAGCGTCACGCAACACCCGACGAAAACTGCGGGGGCGTCGTGCGCCAAGCCGCAGAACCTGAGGGCGGGTCAGCTGCCGGAGTGGGCCTGCAGGAAGGAGTAGACCTCGGTCTCGTCCACGCCGGGGAAGGCGCCGGGCGGCATCGCGGCGAGCAGGTGCGAGTGGGCGCGGGCCGAGGGCCAGGCGTTGCCGGCCCACTCCGAGGCCAGGGCGGCGGGCGGACGTTTGCAGCAGCTTTCATCCGGGCAGGTCGACTTGGACCGCTCCGTGGTGTCGCGGCCACGGAACCACTTCACCTGGGCGTAGGGCACGCCGACGGAGAGCGAGAACTCGCCGTTCGCGGAGCGCTCAGTCCGCGCCGTGCACCAGTAGGTCCCGGCCGGCGTGTCGGTGTACTGGTTGTAGGCGCTGAACTTGTCCGGCACGTCGAACACGACCCGTGAGGTCCAGTTCCGGCAGGAGAACTGGCCTTCGATGGCGCCCGTGTGGTCCTGCGGGAACGTCACGCCGTCGTTCTCGTAGGCCTTGTAGATGATGCCGCTCTTGTGCGTCTTCTGGAAGTGCGTTCGGAGGTCCAGGTGCTGGGTTGCGAGGTTGGTGAAGCGGTGCGCGGCGGTCTCGTAGGACACCGCGAACGCGTCCCGGATGTCCTCCACCGCAATTTCCTTGGCCTGCTTCGCTCTTTGCAGGAACTCCACCGTGGCTTGTTCCGGCAGCAGCAGCGCGGCGGCAAAGTAGTTCGTCGCCACCCGCTGCATCAGGAAATCGCCGTAGTTGGTGGGCGTCTGGTGGCCCAGCACGTAGTGGCCCAGCGCCTGGAGCAGCACGGAACGGGGGTCGTGGTCGCTGCGGGCATTCTGCGTGAGGTAAATTCGGCGGTTCTTCAGGTCCGTCACCGAGCGGGTGGAATGCGGCAGGTCGCCGACGTGGTGCAGGCTGAACCCAAGGTGCCCGGCGATGTCCGCGATGACGTGGTGGGACAGCGGGCCGGACGTGTGGCCCACCGAGGCCAGGACCTTCTGCGCCTCGGCCTCGTACTCCGGGAAGTAGTTGTTGCGTTCGCGCATCATGGCCCGCAGTTCACCGTTGGCGCGGCGGGCTTCCTCGGGTGTGGCGACCTGCTCGTTGAGCCGTCGTTCCAGCTCATGCTGGAGACCCACCATGGACTCCAGCACATCCATCGGGAGCCGTGAACTGATGCGGATCTTGGGCAGTTTCAGGGACTCGTAGAGGGGGCTGCGCTGGTAGCGCTCCAGCTCGATCTCGAGGGCTGCGCGGCGGTTCGGCGGCTCCGCGCCGAGCAGCTCGTCGATGCTGACGCCCAGCGCCGCGGCCAACTGCTGGAGCAGGCCGAGCTTGGGCTCGCGCTTGCCGTTTTCGATCAGGCTCAGCTGGCTTGGCGCGGCCCCGACGGCGGCACTCAGGTCATCGAGCGTGAGCCCGGCCGCCTTCCTCAGGTGCCGGACCCGGCGGCCCATGCTGATGACATCCACCTCCGGTTCGGCGGGAAGGGACGGAGGCACGGCCTGACGGTTCCAGCTGCTCGAATGCATTTCTTGAGAATACGGGAAGAAGTGCATTTCTTTCCAGACTTTTCCCCTAGAAACCCCCTTGAAAGTACAGAAAAGTAGGTCTTACGGAAAGATTCACTACCGGGAACAACCAGTCAGACTCGCAGAGACGCAGAATGGCCGGCCCCGGACCCCTCAAGGAGACAACAATGACTGCAGCATTTGAGCCCACCCAGCAGACGCCCGAGCAGCAGGCCGCCGCACTGGAGCTCGAGTGGTCCGCCAACCCCCGCTGGGAGGGTGTGACCCGTGACTACAAGGCCTCCGACGTCGTCCGCCTCCGCGGCCGGGTCTCCGAAGAACACACGCTGGCCCGCCGCGGTTCCGAGAAGCTCTGGAAGCAGCTCACCGAGGAGCACAATGAAGGCCGGTACACCAACGCCCTCGGCGCCCTGACCGGCAACCAGGCCGTGCAGCAGGTCAAGGCCGGGCTGCGCGCCATTTACCTCTCGGGCTGGCAGGTCGCGGCCGACGCCAACAACTCCGGCCACACCTACCCGGACCAGTCGCTCTACCCGGCCAACTCCGTGCCGACCGTGGTCCGCCGCATCAACAACGCCCTGCTCCGCGCGGACCAGATTGAGTTCTCCGAAGGCATCCAGACGGTCGAGGACTGGATGGTGCCGATCGTTGCCGACGCCGAGGCCGGCTTCGGCGGCCCGCTGAACGCCTACGAGCTGATGAAGTCCATGATCCAGGCCGGCGCCTCGGGCGTGCACTGGGAAGACCAGCTCGCCTCGGAGAAGAAGTGCGGCCACCTCGGCGGCAAGGTCCTGATCCCCACCCAGCAGCACGTCCGCACGCTGAACGCGGCCCGCCTGGCAGCCGACGTCGCCGGCACGCCGTCGGTCATCATCGCCCGCACGGACGCCGAGGCAGCCACCCTGATCACCTCCGACGTCGACGAGCGCGACCAGGAATTCATCACGGGCGAACGGACCGCCGAAGGCTTCTACAAGGTCCGCAACGGCATCGAACCCTGCATCGCCCGCGCCAAGGCCTACGCCCCGTACTCCGACCTGATCTGGATGGAGACCGGTACCCCGGACCTGGAACTGGCCCGCAAGTTCGCCGAATCGGTCAAGGCCGAGTTCCCGGACCAGATGCTCTCCTACAACTGCTCGCCGTCGTTCAACTGGCGCAAGCACCTCGACGACGCCACGATCGCGAAGTTCCAGCGCGAACTCGGCGCCATGGGCTTCACCTTCCAGTTCATCACCCTGGCCGGCTTCCACGCCCTGAACTACTCGATGTTCGACCTCGCCCACGGCTACGCCCGGGAAGGCATGAGCGCCTACGTAGAGTTGCAGGAAAAGGAATTCGCCTCCGAAGCTCGCGGCTACACCGCCACCAAGCACCAGCGCGAAGTCGGCACCGGTTACTTCGACGACATCGCCACCGCGCTCAACCCGAACGCATCCACTTTGGCCCTGGTGGGATCCACCGAAGAGGGCCAGTTCCACTAATCCCCCCCCCCCCCCCCCCCCCCCCCCCCCCCCCCCCCCGCCTTTCCCGCCCATTGCCCTATCACTTCTGGTCCCCAGCGACCGCCCTTAGGAACCAAAAGTGATGGGGCAATGGCGGACTTTCAAGGAGCAACTCAAATGAACAGCTTCACTGACAACTTCACTATCAATGGGATTACGTTGACCGCGCAGCCGATTTGCCGGCAGGGCGAGGTTCTTACCCCGGACGCCCTGGAATTCGTGGCCAAGCTGCACAAGGCGACGGCGGGGCGCCGGCAGGAGCTGCTGCGGGCGCGGCAGGAGCGCCGCCAGCAGATCAGCAAGGGCCAGGATCCGCGGTTCCTGCCCGAGACCGAGTCCATCCGCAACGACCAGGAGTGGCGCGTCGCTCCCCCGGCGCCGGGCCTGGAAGACCGCCGCGTCGAGATCACCGGCCCGGTGGACAAGAAGATGACCATCAACGCCCTGAACTCCGGCGCCAAAGTCTGGCTCGCGGACATGGAGGACTCCTCCACCCCGTCCTGGCGCAACGTCATCCAGGGTCAGCTCAACCTCACGGACGCGCTAGAGCGGCGGATCGACTTCACCTCCCCGGAAGGCAAGGAGTACAAGCTCCGCCCCGCCGAGGACCTGCCCACGATCGTGGTCCGGCCCCGCGGCTGGCACCTGCCGGAAAAGCACATGCTCATTGACGGCACCCCGGTGGCCGGCGGGATCGTGGACTTCGGGCTGTATTTCTTCCACA
Source organism: Arthrobacter sp. (assembly GCA_026393275.1). Taxonomy (GTDB): domain Bacteria; phylum Actinomycetota; class Actinomycetes; order Actinomycetales; family Micrococcaceae; genus Arthrobacter. The sequence goes on along the minus strand of JAPLAM010000060.1, from coordinate 32,345 downwards.
ACGCCCGCCGGCTGATCGCCCAGGGCAAGGGGCCGTACTTCTACCTCCCGAAAATCGAGAGCCACCTCGAGGCGCGGCTGTGGAACGACATCTTCGTCCTGGCCCAGGACCTGCTGGGCATCCCGCAGGGCACCATCCGCGCCACCGTGCTGATTGAAACCATCACCGCGGCGTTCGAGATGGAAGAGATCCTCTACGAACTCAAGGACCACGCCGCCGGCCTGAACGCCGGCCGGTGGGACTACATCTTCTCGCTGATCAAGAACTTCCGCACCCGCGGCCCGCGCTTCGTCCTCCCGGACCGCGGCCAGGTCACCATGACGCAGCCGTTCATGCGCGCCTACACCGAACAGCTGGTGCGGGCCTGCCACAAACGCGGCGCCATGGCGATCGGCGGCATGGCCGCAGCCGTCCCCAACCGGAAGGACGAGGCAGCCAACGCGATCGCCTTCGAGAAGGTCCGTGCCGACAAGACCCGCGAGGCCGGCGACGGCTTCGACGGCTCCTGGGTGGCACACCCGGACTTGGTGCCGGTGTGCCGTGAGGTGTTCGACGGCGTGCTCGGCGACCGTCCGAACCAGCTGGACCGGCTCCGCGAGGACGTCACCCCGGACGACCGCTCACTGATTGACCTTTCCTCCACCACGGGAACGATCACCGAGCAGGGCGTGCGGAACAACATCGAGGTCGGCATCCGGTACATCGAGTCCTGGCTGCGCGGCAACGGCGCGGTGGCCATCCACAACCTGATGGAGGACGCCGCCACCGCGGAAATCTCCCGCTCCCAGCTGTGGCAGTGGATCTTCTCCCGGGCCATCACGGACGCGGGCGACGTCGTCACCCGCGAATGGGTGGAGGACATGCTGGACGAGGAATTCGCCCGGCTGGAACGCTTCGAGGGCGACCGCTTCGCCGACGCCCGGGACATCTTCGAGGAGGTCACGCTGAGCAACGAGTTCCCCGCCTTCCTGACCCTGCCGGCCTACGACCGTTTCCTGCACGAAGCCCGCGACGGCGCCGACAAGGCAATCTGCGACGACGCCGGCCTCCTGGCCGTCTAACCGCCTGGCCGTCTAACCGCCTGGCCGCTTAGCCGACCCCGTCGGGGTCCGGTCGCCGCTGCCGGCGGCCGGACCCAGGCCTTCCAGAATTCCGTTTGCCGGGCTACCACGCCGTTCGCAACAGGCCCCCCGAGATCCGGGGCGGCAGCCCGGCAACGGAACACCCTCACCCGAAGGTGTACTCGGAGAATGCCCCCGAACGTGCTCGTTCGGGGGCATTCTGTGCGAATTGCCGCGGAAACTTTAAGTTCGCTGTGAGTACTGTCGCGCCACGGTGCCCGCGGTTACCATGTTCAGAAGGCCAAGGCGGTAGCCCGCTAATTAGACCTCGGCCCCTCAATGGAGGCAAGCAATGGATTTCAGTTCCAACCAAGACGTGCGACGGCCCATTCTTGACTTCATTCCACCGGGAAAAAGTGGGGCATATGTTTCTGCATGACTTGGGAAAGGGGCTTCTCAGGCGCTGGTATTTCGTCGTTATCGGAATTCTGCTAACGGTTTGTGGAGCACTCTTCGTTACGACCGTTGTACCACCTACCTACAAAGGCACCGCGAGAATAGTGCTGATTCCGCCGGGGACTTTGGTCACTTCCGGCGGAAATCCATATTTGTTTTTGGGTGGACTTGAGCAGGCCCTCAGCGTACTCGGTGTGCGATTGGGTTCAGGATCTGTTGGTGAGCAGGTTCTCAATGGGCACCCGGGCAGAAGCTACGTCGCGGAGAAGGATCCCTTGTCCCCGGGACCCATCATGCTCATTACAACGGAGGCGGAGAGTCCGGAAAGCAGTCTCAGGGTTCTCGACGACGTCCTCAAGGTGGTGCCGCAGAACCTCGAAGGCATGCAGGACCAGCTGAACGTTCCAGCTTCATCACGCATCACCGCCTTGACGATTGTCCGTGAGGACAATCCGAAAATTGACACCAAAAGTCAGCTGCGGGCGGTGCTGGGGAGCGTCGCCGCGGGGGGTGCAATGACAGTCTTGCTCACCGGGTCGCTCGACCGCCTGCTTTCTTCCCCGCGGCGGGCCCGGCGGCGGCGGCGCCAGGATACGGAGCCGGAGACGGAGTCGGGACACAATCCCGTCGGGGAACCTGCATCCGCCGTGCAAGGAAACGAACAGGGCACTCTGCCCACGTCGCGGTCCAAGCGTCGTGTCTCCGCACAAGCCCCCGCAGCCGAAGAGCAGCCCCCCGGCCCGGACGTCGCAAAGGATGAACTCCCTACCATGGCATCGAACAAATAGCAGTGGCTGCCATGGCCGCACCGATGCGGGGGCGTCATGAGTCGGTCGTGGCCAAGTTTGGTCAGCTCAAAGGACCCGATGCCGTCACCGTCATCACCTGGTACGCCGTCTTGTTGTACGTGGTGCCCGCTGACCGGAGAATAGAAGCGCTCGGCGGAGCGGGTTCGCCGGCCTATCTCCTTGCAATAGTCGCGTTGTTATGGTGGGCGTGGCACCGTAGCCAAAGACCTGCCGGAGTTGGGCGCCAAGATATCCAGTGGGTTCGCACGGCAGCGTTTGTCTTTGTCGCGGCATGCGTAGCAAGCTACACGAAGTCGGCCCTTACGGCCCTGCCGTACTCGGACGTCAGCGTTGCTGATTTAGGTCTCATCCGGGTCGGAGCCCTAGTTGGCATCTTGCTGGTGGCAAACGACGGGATCACCAGTGAAGAGCGTTTCATGGTCCTCGTCAGGAGACTGACCATGTTTGCGGGCCTGTATGCGGGTCTTGGGCTCGTGCAGTTTTTTACTGGCTTGAACATTGTGGACACTTGGCAGATTCCGGGGTTGTCGGTATCCGGGAACATTGGCATTGGAGCCAGGGCCGGGTTCGTGCGAGCAGCGGCGACAGCCGCCCACCCCTTGGAATACGCAGTCGTGCTGTCCATGATGCTGCCTTTCTGCCTGACAGTCGCCATCTACGACCGTTCCCGGTCGGCCTTCCTACGTTGGCTTCCGGTAGCAGCCATAACGCTTTCATCGGTATTGTCCGTCAGCAGATCTGCATTGATTTCCTTGGCAGCTGTTTTTCTGATCCTGGTTCCATCGTGGGCGCCCGCAATTCGCCGGTCGGTGGGCTTCGTGATGGCGTTGGGCGCGGTCGCCGTGTATGTGGCCGTTCCGGGCATGGCCGGAACCATCGTGGGAATGTTCTCGGGCAGTGACTCGAGCGTCATGTCCCGAACCGACAGCTACGACGACGCAGTGTCGTTTTTTCTTGTCAGTCCATTCTTCGGGCGCGGTTTCGGGACTTTCCTGCCGGCCTATCGAATCCTTGACAATCAGTATTTGGGGAGCAGCATTGAAATCGGCCTCGTAGGGCTCTCCAGTCTGCTTGCCGTCATCGTTTCAGCAATGGCTGTGGCCGGTTTCGCCCGGCGCCATGGCAGCGAACAGCCCATGCGTCCAATGGGCCTGGCTCTGGTGGCCTCGATGGTGGCGGGTGGTTTGGGTTTCGCGTTCTTCGACGCATTCGCTTTTCCGCAGGCCTGCGGCACGCTCTTCTTGGTCGCCGGTATTTGTGGCGCCTATGCAAATCTCCAACGAACTGATGCCGCGATCACTGGCCGTCTGTCGTGAGAGTCCGCGATCAACTTCGGCACCGCATTGCGCGTGGCCGAAAGACGATGGAGCGCCGGTGGTACCTGGCTCTGGGCGCCGTGTTGGTGATGATCCCTACCGTCTTTGCGGCCCATGCGGCCACCGGCGTCTATTACTCCAAGGCAGAGGTCCTCTTTCTGGCCCCGGCGGTAGGGGCCGACGGCAATGCGCTGCAGGACGACCCGATCCAGACGCTGGCTTTCGCGTCAGTCGTCGTGCATCGCTTTGCGGAAGAAAGCCCGGAGACCGCTCCACGCAGCACGTCTGCCCCGCTGTACGGTTCGGGCATCCGAAGGGGCCACCTCGTCTACGTCCCCAGCTCGGGCGGCCAGTGGCAGTTGAGCTTCAACCGCGCAGTCATTGCGATAGAGGTGGTCGGCGAGTCCGCCGAGGAAGTGGCAGCCGCGCGCGACCAGATAGTGAACCGGATTTCCATGTTGGCAAAGGCCTCGCAGCAGGAGATCGGCGTCAGCCCGGCCAACTTCATCACCACCAACCTCGATCCAAGCACGGCGTCCGTAAGCTATGCCGGCGTCAGGAACAGCAGAGCGGAAATGGCGCTCATTTTCCTGACAATTGGCTTGGCAGTAGGGCTACCGCTGGTGGCGGACCGGATCATCGCTCGCATTCGCGCTCGTGGCTCACGCCAACGGACCTCCGTGACCGGCGGTGTTCAAGACCTGAAGCATAGGTCCGGGCCGCCGCCACAGAGGGAAAACGAACTGGCCCCACCGCTCGCGTAGTCCGCGGCCGCGGACCGCAACGAAAGTAGCTAGTGCGGTTTCGGCACGTGACGCAGGGACAGCGAAGTGCCGAGAATGAACGCCGTGACGGAGCCCAGGATCAGCAGCAGCGCTCCGGTCCAGGAACCGGAGACACCGTGCACATAGCCAAGCAGCGTCGGCGCCGCCGCGCCAAAACAGTAGCCTGCGCCCTGGGCGACGGCGGACATCCGGCCGGCAGAGGCCTGGTCCCGGGCCAGCCGGATAATAGCGATGAAGATGAGAGTGATGCCGCCACCCTGGGCGATCCCGCCGAACGAGGACCACAGCCACCACAACTCCGGCGCCAGCAGCAGACCCACTGGCACGCTGAGCCACAAGAGCCCCAGCGTCAGGCCGACCGTCGTCGTACTGGCGAAACGGGCCGCGAACGGGACACCCAGGCCGCCTGCAATGGCAAAAATCTGGAAAAGCGAGGATCCGGCCCCGGCGGCCGACGGCGCCATGCCAAGCTCGTCGGCCAGGAGGCTCGGCAGCCAGGCGGTCACGCCATAGTAGGAAAACGCCTGCCCGGCGAACCCGGCTGTGAGGCCTGCTGTTATCCATCGTGATGCGGGCTTGCCGGCGGGGCGTGCCGGGTCCGTCCCGGGAACAGCCTCGGGAACAAAGGCGCGGCGGCGGACGGCGAGGGCCCAGACCGCGGCAGCCGCGAGCGCGAAAATGCCGCACGCCGCGATGGCAGGGCGCCAGCCCAACAGCTCCGCCAGCGGCGCCGACACCATGGAGGTCACGAAGGATCCGATGTTCAGCGCCGCGGTGTAAATACCCATGGCCGTCCCCTGGCGGGCAGGCGCGAAGTCCCTGCGGATGATCAGCGGGACAACGATGTTGCCGATCGTGATGGCGACGCCGAGGATCACGGTGCCGAGCATGACGAGGGCGCCGCCCCCGGCCGATCGGACCACCACGCCCAGCAGCACGCCCAGCAGGGTCAGCGTGATCGCGAACTCGGGCCCGAGCTTCCGACCGGTCAAGGAGGCCAGCGGCGCGGCCAGGGCGAAGCAGAGCACCGGGATGCCGGTCAGGAAGCCCAGCTCCACCGGCGAGAATCCGAGGTCGCGCTGCATCTGGCCGACCACCGGCGCCACTGCCACAAAGGGGCCCCTCATGTTCAGGGCAATGAGCGCGATAGAAGCCAGCAGGATCCAGCCGCGCGGGATCCGTCCGGTGATATTCGCCGTCATGCGGCGGGCTGCTGGCTGGCTGGAGTACTGGAAATAGCATTCATCAATCCCATTGCTATCACGCACCCCGGAACATGACGCGGGTCAACCCGTCGCCTGCAGCGTGGCTTCGATCACCGCGGGCGACAGGACGTGTTGGGTGACCATCTGGCTGGCACCCAGGATCGCAGCCTGGTCGCCGGTCATCGAGAGGCCTATCCGTAGATTAGTGGTGGCCAGCGGCAGCGAGCGCCGGTACACCACCTCGCGCACGCCTGCCATCAGGTGCTCGCCCGCCTGGCCCAGGCTTCCACCGATGACGATGACCGAGGGGTTCAGCAGGTTCACAGCTGTAGCCAGGACGTCTCCCACGTCCCGCCCGGCCTGCCGCAGGGCCTGGATGGCCTGCAGGTTTCCTTCCGCGACGAGCCGGAGGACGTCCGCGCCGTTGGCTGCCTTGGGTCCTTTCGCGCTGAGCTCCCGGGCTACGGCCGGGCCTGAGGCAAGGGCTTCGAGGCAGCCGTAGTTTCCGCACCGGCAAAGGACGTCGTCTCCGCGCGGCACGCGGACGTGCCCCAGGTCGCCGGCGGTGCCGTTCGCGCCCCGCTGCAGCTCGCCGCTGCTGATGATGCCGGCTCCGATGCCTGTTGCCACTTTGATGAAAAGGAAGTTGTCGACGTCGGGCCAGGAGGCCGTCCGCTCGCCCAGCGCCATGATGTTGACGTCGTTGTCCACAAGCACGGGAACGGGCAGGGACTGCTGGACGTAGCGGACCACATCGAAGCCGTCCCAGCCCGGCATGATGGGCGGCTTGATGGGCCTGCCGCTGCTGTGTTCCACGGGGCCGGGCAGTCCGATGCCGATGCCGGCCAGGTCAGCGGCGGTGCGGCCCGACTCGGCCAGCACGGAAAGGCACTCCGCCACGACGCGCCGCAGCACAGCCTCGGGACCGTCCGAGACGTCTTGGGACAGCCGGCGTTCGGCAAGGATGTTCCCGCCGAGATCGGTGACGGCGACGATCACATGAGTGGCGCCGACGTCGACAGCCAGCACCGCCCGCGCGGCCGGTTTGAAGGCAAAGCGCGACGGCGGGCGGCCACCGCTGGACGTGGCCTCGCCGGCGGGGCCCACCAGCCCGGAGGACATGAGCGCATCGATCCGGGATGCCACGGTGGATCGCGCAAGTCCGGTGGTGACGGCCAACTCTGCGCGGGTTCGGGCTTTCCCATCACGGAGCAGTTGAAATAAGTCCCCGGCGCGGGAAAGGCTGCCCGCCCCCTCGGGGACGGCACCGTCTTTGGCCAGTTCCCGGGCCTGCCCTGCGATTGGAGTCATAAATCAGTGATAGCACGGATGCTTTTGCGTGTCACGCCGCAGAAGGTCGCCAAAAGGTTTTCTACTTTTGCTTGACGGTCGGCAAAAGTAGTTCTAGCTTTGGTGTGAGCCGCATCACCCAAAGAGTCCGGGCGAAGCGGATGCCCCAGCTCCAGTAAATACAAAGAGGTATTGATCGTGTCGAGCCAACCACAGGGAGTGCCGGCGCCCCTTGGCGTCGGGATCCTGGGCGCAGGACCCGTCACCCAGGCGATCCATCTGCCGTCCCTCGCGAGGCTTCGGGACATCCTCGAGGTGCGCCACATCATGGACGTCGATCACGCGGTGGCCGAATCCGTGGCCCGCAGGATGGGTGCCCGCTTCAGCACCAGCCTGGAGGAACTCCTGGCCGACCCCGAGGTGGACATCGTTGCCATCTGCAGTCCCCACCAATTCCACGCCGCGCAAGTCATCGCCGCCTGCCGGGCAGGCAAGAAGGCCGTGCTTTGCGAGAAGCCTTTCGCCATGAGCGGCGAGGAAGCGGCGAGCATCTCGGCGGTCTCGGTCGAAACCGGCGTCCCCATCATCGTCGGCGCGATGCATACGTTTGACCCGGGCTGGCTGGCGGCCGAGGCGGCCTGGGGAGATTTCCCGCACCACGTCCACACCGTCAGGTCCTCGATCGTGCTCCCGCCCAACGCCCGCTTTGAAGATTTCGCCACGGAGATCGTCGGCCGCGCTGCCATGCCCCCACGCCACAGCACCGATCCGGAGATCATCAAGGCCATGCTGACGGGCGGCGTCATGGGCCTGGCCATCATCTACGTGGGCTCCACCATGACCGTGGCCACCTGGATGATGGCCTCCTACTTCGATTCCATCCCGATTAGCCTCGAAGAGGCCTCTTGGATTGACGGCTGCTCGGTGTTCGGCTCATTCACCAAGGTGGTGCTGCGCAACAGCCTGCCCGGAGTCCTCTCCACCGCGATCTTCGCCTTCCTGCTGGCCTGGAACGACTACCTCGTGGCCATCGTGTTCCTGCGCTCCAACGAGATCTTCACCCTGCCCATGGGCGTGCAGTCCTTCTTCCAGCAAAACGCCACCGACTGGACCTCCGTCATGGCCCTCGCCGTGGTCATGATGCTCCCGCCCATCATCGTCGTCGCCGCGCTCAACCGATACTTCAGCGTCGGCGGCATGGCGGCTCCCTCGCCGGTCGCTAGGCCCCATACCCATCCCTCGTTCACCCCGACGCAGGCCGCCAACGCCGGCCCCAGACTTCCGAAACCGACTCCCAGTAAAGGAATCCCATGTCCTATTCACTGCAGCTGTACACCCTCCGCAACGCCATGCAGGAAGACCTTCCCGGCACGATCAAGAAAGTCGCCGAGATCGGCTTCACCCAGGTTGAGCCGTACAACTTCGTGGCCACTGCCGCCGAACTGGGCGCAGCCCTGAAGGAGAGCGGCCTTACCGCCCCGTCCGGCCACGCCCCGCTGCTGAGCCAGGACCAAGACCAGATCTTCGCCGCCGCCAAGGAACTGGGTATCAGCACGGTCATCGATCCCTACCTCCCGGCCGAGCACTGGCAGTCCGCCGAGGACATCCAGGCCACCGCCGCCAAGCTCAATCAAGCGGCCAGGAAGGGCGCCGAATACGGCATCCGGGTCGGTTACCACAACCACGCGTGGGAACTTGAGTCCATCATCGACGGCCAGACGGCACTAGAGTATTTCGCCGGCCTGCTCGATCCTGAACTGGTGCTGGAAGTGGATACCTACTGGGTTGCCGTCGGCGGCCAGGATCCGGTCGATATCCTGACGAAACTCGGTGATCGGGTGAAGTTCATCCACATCAAGGACGGCCCGCTCAACACCGACGCCAAGGCCCAACAGCCCGCCGGCCAGGGAAAGATGGCTGTATGGGACGTCATCGGCGCCGCCAAGTCCCTGGAGGTGGGCGTGGTGGAATTCGACGACTACGCCGGCGACATCTTCGACGGCATCGCCCAAAGCCTGGCCTTCCTGCAGAGCGGCCCCGCGAGCGCGCAGGGCGTGAACGCGTGAGCGCCGCACAGCGTCGCGGCCCGGTGGGCGTCGCCGTCATCGGCGCCGGCACCATCAGCAAGCAGTACCTGGACAATCTGACCGTCTTCCCCGACCTCAAGGTCCTCGTCATCGCCGACCTCTTCGAAGACGCCGCCGAGGCACGGGCCAAGGAATACGGCATTGCCGAATGGGGTGGCGTGGATGCCGCCCTGAACCACCCCGACGTCGAGATCATCGTCAACCTGACCATTCCTGCCGCCCACGTTGAGGTTGCCACCGCCGCCGTCAACGCGGGCAAGCACGTCTGGACCGAGAAGCCCTTCTCCCTGGACCGCGAATCAGGGCTCGGGCTGCTCAAGGCCGCGGATGCCGCGGGACTGCGACTTGGCTGCGCCCCGGACACCTTCCTCGGCGCCGGGCTGCAGACAGCACGGCGGCTCATTGAGCGCGGCGACATCGGCACGCCGCTGACGGCCATGACCACCTTCCAGACCCCCGGCCCGGAATCCTGGCACCCCAACCCCGCTTTCCTCTTCCAGCACGGCGCCGGCCCCCTGTTCGACATGGGCCCGTACTACCTCACCGCCCTGGTCCAGACCTTCGGCTCGGTCCGCAGGGTCGCTGCCGTCGGCTCCAAGTCCAAGGACGTCCGTGTCATCGGTTCCGGTCCCAAAGCCGGAGAGGAATTCACGGTGGAGGTGCCCACGCACGTGTCCGCCATGGCCCAGTTCGAAAGCGGCGCATCCTCTCACAGCGTCTTTTCGTTCGAGTCACCGCGCCTGCGGATGGGCTTCGTGGAGATCACCGGCACCGAGGCCACCATCTCGCTCCCGGACCCGAACTACTTCGCCGGAGACATCAAGCTCTGGCGCGCCGGCGACGAGGAATGGACGATCGTGCCGGCCACCGGCCCCAGCCAGGGCCGCGGCATGGGCGTACTGGACATGGCACGCTCCATCCGCGCCGATGTCCCCCACCGCGCCACCGGCAACCTCGCCTACCACGTCCTGGACACCATGGTCTCGATCTCAGAATCCGTGGAATCGGGATCCTTCGTGGACGTCGAAAGCTCCGCCCCCGCCTCCGCAGCCCTCCCCGAGGACTGGGACCCCACCGCTTCCACACTCTAGGAACCAGCAATGAACTCCCAAGAAACCAGCCCCGGCCCACCACTTTTGGGCGTGGCCATGATCGGTTACGCGTTCATGGGCAAGGCGCATTCGAATGCCTGGCGGAATGTTGCCAGCTACTTCGATGTCCCGGCCTTCGAACAACGAGTCCTGGTCGGGCGCGACCCCGAGGGGGTCGCCGAAGCCGCAGCCAAGTACGGCTGGGCCGAGTCCGCCACGGACTGGCGCGCGGTTATCGCCCGCGATGACATCCACATCGTCGATATCTGCGCGCCGGGCTGGATGCACGCGGAGATCGCCATCGCCGCGCTGGCCGCCGGCAAGCACGTCCTCGTCGAGAAGCCACTGGCGAACACCCTCGCGGAGGCTGAGGCCATGGCCGAAGCCGCCCGCACCGCCCGGAAGGACGGCGTGCAATCCATGGTCGGCTTCAACTACCGCCGGGTCCCGGCCCTGGCGCTGGCCCGGGAACTGATCCAGGAGGGCCGCCTCGGCACCATCCGGCACGTCCGCGCCGCCTACCTGCAGGACTGGCTCGTGGACCCGGAGTCACCCATGACCTGGCGGCTGAACAGGGAAACCGCCGGGTCCGGGGCGTTGGGCGACATCGCGTCCCACACGATCGACCAGGTGCTGTTCCTGCTCGGCGACCAGGTCACCGAGGTCTCCGGCCGGCTGCACACCTTTACGTCGCAGCGCCCCGGCAGCGACGGCCCGGAAGAGGTGACGGTCGACGACGCCGCCTGGGCCACGCTGACCCTCGCCTCCGGGGCGATCGCCTCGGTGGAGGTCTCCCGGGTGGCCACCGGCCAGAAGAACTCGCTCAAGCTGGAGATCTATGGCGACAAGGGGGCCCTGCTGTTCGACCTGGAGAACCTGAACGAACTTGGTTTCCTCGACGCCACGCTGCCCGTCCGCGAACAAGGGTTCCGCCGGATCCTCGTCAACGAACCCGAGCACCCCTATGTTGACGCGTGGTGGCCGCAGGGCCACGTGATCGGCTGGGAACACACGTTCACGCACGAGATTCGCGACTTCCTCGTGGCGGTGGGCACCGGAACCCAGCCCTCGCCGTCGTTCGAGGACGGCCTGACCGTGCAGCGGATCCTGGCCGCCGTCGAAGAAAGCGCCGCCGCTAAAAGCTCCATTATCCAGCTCTCCCCGTTCGCCCTTACCGAAAGAGCCTGACATGCCCCGCCCGTACACTCTGTTCACCGGCCAGTGGGCCGATCTGCCCTTCGAGGAAGTCGCGCGCCTGGCCTCCGGCTGGGGCTACGACGGCCTCGAAATCGCCGTCTCCGGCGACCACCTGGATGCGTGGCGCTGGGACGAACCCGGCTACGTCGAGTCCAAGCTCGCCGTGCTGGACAAGTACAACCTCAAGGTCTGGGCCATCTCCAACCACCTCAAGGGCCAGGCCGTCTGCGATGACCCCATCGACTTCCGGCACGAGGCCATCGTCGGGGCCAAGGTCTGGGGCGACGGGGACCCCGAGGGCGTCCGCACCCGCGCCGCCGAGGAAATGAAACACACCGCCCGGCTCGCGCGCGCGCTGAACGTGGACACGGTGGTCGGCTTCACGGGCTCCTCGATCTGGCAGTACGTCGCGATGTTCCCGCCTGTCCCGGAGAAGGTCATCGAGGCCGGCTACCAGGACTTCGCGGACCGGTGGAACCCCATCCTGGACGTCTTCGACGAATGCGGCGTCCGCTTCGCCCACGAAGTCCACCCCTCCGAGATCGCCTACGACTACTGGACCACCGTCCGCACGCTGGAGGCGATCGGACACCGCGAAGCGTTCGGGCTGAACTGGGATCCCTCCCACTTCATGTGGCAGGGCATCGATCCGGTCTCCTTCATCTGGGATTTCAAGGACCGGATCTACCACGTGGACTGCAAGGACACGAAGCTGCGCCCCACCGGCCGGAACACCGTTCTGAGCTCGCACCTGCCCTGGGGCGACCCCCGCCGCGGCTGGGACTTCGTCTCGGCAGGCCGCGGCGACGTCCCCTGGGAATCCTCTTTCCGCGCCCTCACCGCTATCGGCTACGACGGCCCCATCTCAGTCGAATGGGAGGATGCCGGCATGGACCGGCTGCATGGAGCCCCCGAAGCCCTGGCCGCGCTCAAGAGGTTCGATTTCCCGGCGTCGAACACCTCCTTCGACGCCGCGTTCAAACAGTAGCCCGGGAACCGGCCGTGCCGCGGGTCCTGCTGCCGGACCAGCGCTGTGAGGTCTGGATCGCCTCCGCGAAGACCGGGACGCGGGAACTTATCTTCGCCACGGCGGAATTGCTCCTCGAGGCACCCAACTGGACGCAGGACGGGGCAGCTCTCATCCTCAACGGGGCAGGTTCGCTGTGGCGGCTGGACCTCGGCACGGGCTCGCTTGGCCAGGTGCCCGTCTCCGGCATCCCGGATCTCAACAACGACCACGTACTCGCCCCCGGCGGCCTGATCTACCTCTCGGCCAACGACGGCCACCTCTACCGGGCGGCGCTCGCGGGCGGCCCAGCGACACGGATCACCTCGGAGGACGGCGTATTCCATTTCCTCCACGGGGTGAGGCCTGACGGTCAGGAGCTGGCATACGTGGGTCTCGACGCCGGCAAGTCAGGAAGCCCGGGCCGGATCATGACCATGCCGGCCGGCGGGGGCCCCTCCGTGCGCGTCGACGTCGGGCGCGGACACAGCGACGGCCCGGAATATTCGCCGGATGGTGGATGGCTCTACCTCAACACGGAGGCCTTCACCGGACGGGCCGGCCACGCCCAGCTCGCCCGCGTGCGGCCTGACGCATCCGGCCTTGAACGCTTGATTGAGAGCGCAACGGTGGACTGGTTCCCGCATCTATCACCGGACGGGCGCTTCGCCTGCTACCTCCGGTTCGCGCCTGGGACCATAGGCCATCCGTCCGACCTGCCCGTTGAAATCGTCGCGGTCTCAACGGAGGACTGGACCGTACCGCTCCACGCCTGGACCCTGTTTGGCGGGCAGGGCACGCTCAACGTCAACAGCTGGTCCCCCGATTCGGCCCGGTTCGCGTACGTTGCCTATCCCGTCGCCGACGCCGGAACCGCCGCTACATGACGGGCCCTGATTCACGAAGGTTCGGCTGTCCGGCCGGCGGACTAGCATTTTGGGCATGACGCACCACATCCGGACAGCAACCACCGACGACGCCGGCCCGCTGGCGGACCTCGCGGCCGTCACCTTTCCGCTGGCCTGCCCGCCGCAGTCCCGGCCGGAGGACATCGCGGCGCACCTTGCGAACACACTCAGCGCGGACAACTTCCGCGCCTACCTCGCCGATCCGGATGTCACGGTGCTCGTGATCGATGCCGATGGCGAGCTCCGGGGCTACAGCCTGCTGGTGGACCGGGCCGTCCAGGACCCGGACGTTGCCGCGGCGCTGACACTTCTGCCGTCGGTCGAGCTGAGCAAGTGTTACGTCCATCCGGACCACCATGGCCTGGGCGCAGCCGCCGAACTGATGCAGACCAGCGTCGCCGCGGCCGCGGCCACCGGCGCCGCGGGCCTCTGGCTCGGCGTGAACAGCCAGAACGCCCGAGCCATCAGGTTTTACGAGAAGTCCGGGTTCCGCAGAGTCGGCACCAAGTCCTTCCAGCTCGGCACCACCGTGGAGCACGACTTCGTCATGGAACGCCCGGTCGTGCCGTGAGTGCCGCCGGGAAGTGGGCAAAACGACAGGCCGCCCGGGAATGAGAGGGCCCCGGGCGAGGTTGTTGCCAGCATGAAGATTGAGATCTGGTCCGACGTGGCCTGCCCCTGGTGCTACATCGGCAAGCGCCGCTTTGAAACCGCCCTCGGCGCGTTCCCGCACCGCGACGCCGTGGAGGTGCAGTGGCGCAGCTTCCAGCTGGACCCCAGCCTCCCCGAGCACTACGACGGCACGGAGCTGGACTACCTCAGCACCCGCAAGGGCATGGCCCCGGCCCAGGTCGCCGGGATGTTCGAGCACGTGGCCGCGCAGGCCAGCGGCGAGGGACTCAACTACCGTTTCGACGACGTCGTGGTTGCCAACAGCTTCACGGCCCACCGGCTGATCCACCTCGCCGCCGCGCACGGAAAGCAGTCGGCCGCCAAGGAACGGCTGCTCAGCGACCACTTCGAGCACGGCCGCGACATCGGCAGCCGCGACTACCTCACCTCGCTGGGGCTGGACCTCGGGATCAACGCGGCCGAACTGGACGAGCTGTTCAGCTCGGACAAATACGCCGACGACGTCCGGCACGACTTCGCGGAGGCCCGCGCCCTGGGCGTCAGCGGCGTCCCGTTCTTCGTGATCGACCGCACCTACGGCATCTCGGGCGCCCAGCCCGTCGAAACCTTCACCGCCGCCCTCGAGCAGGCGTGGCAGGAAAGCCACCCGCTGGTGATGGTCGACGCCGGCACGGACAGCGGAGGCGGCTCGGACAGCGGGGTCTGCGGACCGGACGGCTGCGCCGTCTGAGTCCGGCGCACCCGCCGGGCTAGGCGGGCTGCAGCAGGGCCGCTGCCGCATCGGTGCCGGGACCGGCGTCCGGTTCGCAGCGGACAATTTCCAACGCCTCGACGTCGATCAGCTTCCGGGCGCCGTTCCGGGCATCCACGATCCAGAACAGTCCCATCAGCGGAATAATCCGGGTGACCCGGCCGCGGTGGAAGAGCTTGCCGTTGTGACGCGCCTCGATCTCGTCCCCGGCGGTCAGTTCCGCGCATGTCCGGATCGCCGTCTCGTTTGCATTCATAGCCAGTTCCTCCCCAGCGACGTCCGTCGTCGGGCGCCGTCGCAACCAGCATGCCCGGGCGAGGTTTCCGCCGCGTTTCCGGGGCGTGACTTTCTTGGAGGTCACGCCCCGACCTTCTCCGGAAAAGGCCGAACCCGCAACCGGACCCTCCGCGGGGAGGGCGTGGCTGCGGGTTCCTGCCGCGCGGCGGACCTACCGCGAGACTAGCGCTGCCCGCTGCCTGCGGGAGCCGCGGCCGCGTCGGCGGCCGGCTCAGCGTCGTCCGCGGTGATGAGGATGTTGCCTTCCGCGATCGACTCGGACAGCACGTCGTGCTCGACCGTGGTGGCCAGCGGCTTCTCCTTGACGAAGCACATCAGCAGCGCCGCGGCCAGGGCCAGCGGGACCATCCAGATGAAGATCGGCGTCAGCGCGTCATTGTAGGAGGAGATGATGGCCTCCTTGAGCGCCGCCGGCAGCTTGCCGACGACGGCCGGGGTCAGCGAGTTCGACCCGCCGGGCGCCCCGCCGCCCTGTGCCGCGGCCGGCAGCCGCTGGACCAGGAGTTCGGCCAGCCGGCTGGCGAACAGGCTGCCGACGACGGCGGAGCCCAGGGTGGCGCCGATCTGGCGGAAGAAGTTGTTCGACGCCGTAGCGGTGCCGACCTCCCGCAGCGGGAAGGAGTTCTGCACAATCAGCACCATGATCTGCATGCTCAGGCCAAGGCCCAGGCCCATCACGCCGAGGTAGGCGCAGATTTCCCACAGCGGCGCCTCCGGCTTCAGGGTGGAGAGCAGCACCAGGGCGACGGCGACCAGGACGCCGCCAACAATCGGCATCCATTTGTAGCGGCCGGTGCGGCTGACCAGCTGGCCGGAAACCACCGAGGCCACCAGCAGGGCGCCCATCATCGGGATCATCAGCAGGCCGGACTCCGTGGCGTTGACGCTGAACGCCATCTGCAGGTACGTCGGCAGGTAGCCGATGGCGCCGAACATGGCCACACCGATGAAGAGCCCGGCGATCGTGGCGAGGTTGAAGTTGAGGTCCTTGAACAGGTGCAGCGGAATGATCGGCTCGGCGGTCCGGCTTTCCACGAAGAGGAACCCGGCCGCGCTGATGACGGTGCCGGCGATCAGGCCCAGGATGATCGGGTCGCTCCACTCGTATTTGCTGCCGCCCCAGGTCGCAAACAGCACCAGGCAGGTGGTGGCAATGGCCAGCAGCACCATGCCACCGAGGTCCAGCCGCGGCTTCCCGGCGTGCTTGGGCAGCTTGAGGAAAAACAGGGCGCCGGCCAGGGCCAGCAGGCCCAGCGGGATGTTGATCCAGAACACCCAGCGCCAGCCGGGGCCTTCGGTGAACCAGCCGCCCAGCAGCGGTCCGGCGACCGACGCGATGGCAAAGACGCCGCCCATCATGCCCATGTACTTGCCGCGCTCCCGCGGCGGGACGACGTCGGCAATCACGGCCTGCGACAGAATCATCAGGCCACCGCCGCCCAGGCCCTGGATGACGCGCGCAACAATCAGCATCCCCATGTCGTTGGCCAGGCCGCCGACGACCGAACCGATCATGAACAGCAGGATGGCCGCCATCAGCAGGGACTTGCGTCCCATCAGGTCGCCGAGCTTGCCGTAGATGGGCATGGTCACGGTCGAGGCGAGAATAAACGCGGTGATGACCCACAGCATGTCGTTGACGCCGTGAAGTTCACCCACGATGGTGGGCAGCGCCGTGCTCAACACGGTCTGGTTCAGCGACGCCAGAAGCATCGAGAGCATCAAACCGACGAACAGCAGCACGATGTGCTGCTTTTCTTCGGGCTGTCCCGGGGCGGGGACTGCTGGGCTGGTCATAGAGATTCCTTTGTCTGCGGTCGAGAGGAAGGCGGCGGTGCGTGGCGTCACGGCGGTGGTTGGGGCCGGCGGTTGCCTCCGGCAACGACTTCAGTCTTTTTGTGCGCGCCGAGGCGTGTCAAGGGTTTTGGTCTGCAAGGATTTTTGCACATATTTGCATCACTGCAAAATTGCATCGGTGCATAATGTGCTGGGCCTCGGGATGAGGCTCGGACAGCTTCGCCCTTTTACTGACAGATCGCGCTAAAGTGTCCCTATGCCCAGGATTTCGGCCGCGAGCAACGCCGCCCAACGCGCCGAGACCCAACGCCGGATCCTGACCGCGTTCGGCGAACTGCTCTTCACTCACGGCCTGCCGGGCCTGACCATGACCGACGTCGCCAGGCATGCCCGGATCGGGCGTACCGCCGTCTACAACTACTACGCGGACATCGAAGAGCTTCTGATCGCCTACGCCCTGGACGAGACTGAGCGCTTCCTCGTCGAACTGCGCGATTCCCTCGCGTCGTTGGAGAACCCCGTGGAGCGGCTGGCCCTATACGTGCGCGCCCAGGTGGCCGACCTGAGCCGGCGCCACCTGCCGCCCGGGCCAGCGATGGGAGCCGTCCTGTCCCCCGCGTCGTTTGCCAAGCTGGCGGACCACGTGGGCGAACTGAGCCTGCTGCTGCAGGGCATCCTGCGCGACGGGATGACGCAGGGCTATCTCCCCGCGGCGGATATCACCCAGCTCGCCCAGCTCATCCACGGCACCCTCTCCTCGAGCGCGGCCCGGGGCGACGGGGCAGGCGCGGACCCGGAGGCCGAGGCGCGGATCGCCAGGACGGTGCGGTTCATCCAGCTGGGCGCCGGAGCCAGGTTCGACGACGCCGGCCGCCCCCTGCGCACCGCCGCGTAGCCCTGCCGCGTAGCAGCCCCGCCCTAGGGGGTGGGGCTGGCCGGCACGACCGTCGGCACAACGGGCCACTTGGGATCGTCCACCACGCGGCGGGTTTCCCGCGGGCAGCTGAGCTTGCCCGGCGTCTGGTCTACGAGTTCGGGTTTGGCCAGCGCCTTGAAGTCCCCGGTGAGGATGACGTCCACGCTCGCGTCGTTGCGGCCGTCCTGCACGTAGTCCGAGCCCGGGAGGTTGCGCTGGACGCTGAACGCCGCGGATTGGCCCGCGGCGCCGGAGACCACCAGCGCCACCCCGCGGTAGCCGGACTGGACGTTGCCCACCCCGCCCACCACGAACTTGCGGGCCAGGAACTCGTCCGCCACCGTCCGGGCCAGCCCGGGACGGCCGGTGGAGTTGTAGACGTTCAGCTTGATCTTGTCGTGCGGCGTGTAGTCGAATGACGCGTCCGGGCACAGCGACGCCGCAGCCTGGGTGCGCTCCGCCGTCGGGATCTTGATCTGGCCGTTCATGATTGCCAGTGCCACCACGATGGCGGCGGTGAGCAGGCCGACCAGGAGCACCAGGACCACACCGTGCAGGATCCGCCGTCGCATCCGCACCGGGTTATCCAGCTCGTCCTGCTCCACGAACGTGGCCCGCAGGTCGGAGCCGGTGATGACGTGGTGCCCGTGCAGGACAGTAGGATCCTTCGGCTTCCTAGCCATTAATCACCAGGACACGGGCATGGATCGCAGTGCGCTGGTGCAGGGCGGTGCGGACCGCCCGGTGCAGGCCGTCCTCGAGGTACAACACGCCGCGGAACTCCACCACATGCGGGAAGAGGTCGCCGAAGAAGGTCGAATCCTCCGCCAGCAACGCCTCCAGGTCCAGGGTCCGCTTGGTGGTCACGAGTTCGTCCAAGCGGACCGGGCGCGGCGGCAGCGCTGCCCAATCCTTGGGCGTATGGAAACCATGGTCGGGGTAAGGGCGTCCCTCGCCCACAGCTTTGAAGATCACCATGCAAGCTTAAGGAAGTTCCCCGGCCAGGGGAATCAACGGGGCCCCGGCGGCGAAGGTTGTGGCCAAACAGTGACCATCCGTCACAGCAGCGACGGCTGAGTCACGGCATAACCCTCTCCAGCGCAGGCTGAGTGCCGGCCCGGCTGAGAGAATGGACCTATGACTACACCCGGGACTTCCACCATGCCGCCCGCGGCCCCGCCGCTGGCCCTGCTGCTCGACGTCGACGGCCCCGTGGCGAGTCCGCTCACCCGCACCGTCCAGCCAGGCATCATCGCGGACCTGCTCGCCCTGGCGACCGCCGGCATTCCGGTCATCTTCAACACCGGCCGTTCGGATGCCTTCATCCGCGAGCAGGTAATGGAACCGATGATCGCCGCGGGCATGCCGGCCGGACTCGTCATCCACGCCATCTGCGAGAAGGGCGCCGTGTGGTTCAGCTACACCGCCGACGGAGCCGGCCCGATCCACGTGGACCGTGACCTCGCCATCCCGCAGGCGTTCGGGGACGACGTCCGCAGGCTCGTGGCGGAGGACTACTCCACCCACATGTTCTACGACGAGACCAAGCGGGCCATGGTCTCCGTGGAGCAGCACGTGGCCGTCGCCAATGCCGACTACCGTGACGAGCAGGCGCTGTTCGACGCCGACGCCATGGACCTGATGCGCCGCCACGGCCTGGGGGTGGTCCGGCTCGACCACCACGCCCCGAACAGCGACGACCAGATCGACTATCGCGTGGACCCCACCATCATTTCCACCGACATCGAGTCTGTCCGCCTGGGCAAGGATCTGGGTGCGAGCCGGGCCGTCGAACTACTGGCGGCCCAAGGGATCACCCCGCAGGCCTGGCGGACGGTGGGCGACTCGCGCACCGACTATGCCATGGCCGATTGGCTGCACCACCACGAGCACCCGGTGAAGCACGTGGACGTCCGTCCCGCCGACGGCATTCCGGTCAAGCCCTACGCGGTCCTGACCGCCGCCGACCTCGGGCTGGGCGACGAGGTCATCCACGACGACGCCGGGGCAGCGTTCCTGCGCCACTGGCGTGACGCCCTGGCCGGCTGAGAGCCGCGCCTCCGGCCGTTTTGCCGCCGCACGTTATCATGCAAGTAGAGATTCACGCACCTTCAAACGCTCGGGGAGACGACATTACAGAAGCATTGATCCAGGATGAGATCTACTACGGCAGCCAAGCAGGCGAGGAGACTCCGGCGCATGTGGAGGTCACTTCGCCGGCGGCTGTCGCCAGGCTCCGGACGCGACCAGACGTGGTCCGCCGGCACGGCCGGTACGCGCTGATCAATGAAAACCGCACACCGTACCAAGCCATGGTGGAGGACCTGCTGTTCCTGCGTTCCGTGCTCGCCGAGGCGAAGCTGGACTACCTGCTGGTCCGCGGCAACAACGACCGTCCGGTCATCGCGGTGGACTGGAAATACCGCCGCAAACTCCGTGCCGCCTTGGTCGAGGCCTGCCGGGACGAGCCGTTTTACTCCATGACCGTGGACGCGAAGAAGAAGTCCTCGGTCCTGGTGGCCGACGGGGAGCTTTCGCCCAACCGCCACGGCCGGATCTTCCGGCTGTACCGGCCCCGGGTGGAGCCGCAGGGCGGCCTCGAGTTCGGATCGTCGGCCGGCGTCCAGCTGGAGCTTTGGAGCTTTGAGGGCGACCAGTTGATCCTGCCGATCGAGAACTCGCTGACCCGGCGGACCCTGCTGGCCCAGGACGCCGTACGCGGCACCGTGGAACGCTACGGCCACACGTGGCCCACCATCGAGAACATGTTCGCCGACCACGCCAGTGACATCAGCTTCGACGTCGATCTGGTGTTCTCCTGGGTGGACGGCAGCTCGCCCGAGTACGTGGCGGCCCGGCGCGCCCGGATGGCCGGCGTCGTCGTGGGCGAGGGGGACGACCACGAGGCCCGCTTCCGGCAGATCAACGAGCTGAAGTACGCGTTGCGCTCGGTCTACATGTTCGCTCCGTGGATCCGCCGGATTTTCATCGCAACCGACTCGCCCGCGCCGTCCTGGCTCGCGGAGCACCCCGGCGTGACGATCGTCCGCAGCGAGGAGTTCTTCGCCGACCCTTCGGTGCTGCCGACCCACAACTCCCAGGCCGTCGAGAGCCAACTCCACCACATCGAGGGCTTGTCCGAGCACTTCCTGTATTCCAATGACGACATGTTCTTCGGCCGGGCCGTCGGACCGGACATATTCTTCACCCCGGGCGGGATCACCAAGTTCATCGAGGCGGAGACGCGCATCGGGCTGGGCGACAACGACGCCGAGCGCAGCGGCTTCGAGAACGCGGCCCGGGTGAACCGGAAGCTTCTCTGGGACCGCTTCGGTCGCATCACTACCCGGCACTTGGAGCACACCGCCGCGCCGCTGCGGCGGAGCGTGGTGGCCCGGATGGAGCAGGAGTTCCCGGGCGAGTTCGCGAAGACGGCGGCCAGCAGGTTCCGGGCCGCGGACAACATCTCCGTGACGAATTCGTTCTACCACTACTACGCGCTGCTGACCGGCCGGGCCGTGACCCAGACGGCGGCGAAGGTGAGGTACGTGGACACGACGGCCCGCGCCGGCCTGAACTACCTGCCCAAGCTGCTGTCCAAGCGGAACATGGATTTCTTCTGCCTCAACGACGGCAGCTTTCCGGAGGTGCCGGCCGAGGAGCGCGCCGAGCTCGTGACGGATTTTCTGGAGAAGTACTTCCCGATCAAGGCGCCCTGGGAGAAGTGACCGCGGCACCAGCAACGGCCGGGGACGCAACGTCGGCAGCAGCCGGCGGCTAGTTCCGGGTACTGATCCGCCGGTGGCCGGGGTTACTGGCCGGACCCTCCAGCTTGGCCTGCCGCGGAAAGCGGATGCCGGCCGCGGCAATCCGACGCCGGACCTCCTCGGCCGTGACAAACTCGCCCACTGCGGGCAGGGCGTCACCCAGCGGCACCACGGAGTGCACGATCGTGTGTTCATAGACGTGGACCAGGTTGAACGACTGCCCGCCGTCCCGGCCCCGGCTTCCGCCCACGGGGACGTTCAGATCCTGGGTGTAACAGGAAGCCGAGGCGACCGAAACCGGGATGCCGGCGAACATGGCCGTCGTCGAATAGTGCAGATGGCCGCCGAGTATGGCGCGCACGTCGGAGTTGCGCAGGACTCCCGCGAGCGCGGCCTGGCCGCGAAGTTCAACCAGCACGGCCAGGTCCAGCACGGAGGGAACCGGCGGGTGGTGGAGTGCCAGGATGGTGCCGTCCGGCGCCGGGGTGGAGAGTTCGGCGGCCAGCCACTCCAGCTGCGCGGAGCTTAGCTCGCCGTGGTGGTACCCGGGCACCGAGGTGTCCAGCGTGATGATCCGCAGGCCGTTGATGAAGTAGCTGTGATCCACGGGGGTGTCGTCGGCCTGCTGGTCCAGCAGCCCGGCCCGGAAGTTGGCGCGGTTGTCGTGGTTGCCCATCGCCCAGATGACCTTGGCGCCCATTGCCTGGCAGGCGGGTTCCACAATGCTGCGCAGCTTCGCGTACGCCGCCGCCTCGCCGCGGTCTGCCAGGTCGCCGGTGAAAATCACGGCTTCGGGGCGCGCGCCGGAAGCACGGACTTCATCGAAGAGCTGTCTGAGCCGGGAGTCGCTGTCCACGAGGCCGTGCAGAGGATCCGTCCCGCCCAGCAGATGCGGATCACTCAAGTGGAGTAGGAAATGGCGTGGCCGGGGGTGCTCGGCCTCGATGAGCTCCATTGCAACCTTCCTGGTTGGGCGGGGGCTGTAGCCCCCAGCTTCCCTCTCAGTAATATCCATCCAACCAGATATCCGGCCGGCAAGGCGCAAACTCACGTAGGCATGTTTAAAGACGAGCAATATCCGGGTATTCCGGCGGGCACATACCTGCTCCGGCATATGCCGGTTGTGCCCGCCGGAACGTGGACTACTCGGTCACGTGCCGGCTAGCTCAGGTAGCCGTTCGGGTTGAGCACGTACTTCGTGGCCGCACCGGCGTCGAACTCGGCGTAGCCCTTCGGTGCGTCCTCAAGCGAGATCGCCTTGGCGTTGACGTTCTTCGCAATGTGGACCCTGTCGTGCAGGATCGCCATCATGAGTCCGCGGTTGTACTTCATCACCGGACACTGTCCGGTGGTGAAGCTCAGCGACTTGGCCCAGCCGGTGCCCAGGCTGAGCGAGAGCGCACCCTTCTGGGCCGCCTCGTCCACGCCGCCCGGGTCGCCCGTGACGTAGAGTCCGGGGATACCGAGTGCGCCGCCGGCTGACGTGAGTTCCATGAGCGAATTGAGCACCGTCGCCGGCGCCTCCTTGGCGTCGTGGCCATGGCCCTTGGCCTCGAAGCCGACGGCGTCGACGCCGCAATCGACTTCGGGGACGCCGAGGATTTGTTCGATCTGCTCGGCCGGTCCGCCTTGGGACAGGTCAACGGTCTCGCAGCCGAAGCTGCGCGCCTGCTTAAGCCGGTCCTCGTTCATGTCGCCGACAATCACGACGGCGGCGCCCAGGAGCTGGGCGCTCGTTGCCGCCGCGAGGCCGACGGGCCCGGCACCGGCGACGTAGACCGTGGACCCCACGCCCACCCCGGCCGTGACCGCACCGTGGAAGCCGGTCGGGAAAATGTCCGACAGCATGGTCAGGTCCATGATCTTTTCGAGGGCCTGGTCCCGGTCCGGGAACTTCAGCAGGTTCCAGTCCGCATACGGAACCAGCACATAGTTGGCCTGGCCGCCCACCCAACCGCCCATGTCCACGTACCCGTAGGCGCTGCCCGGCCGGTCCGGATTGACGTTCAGGCAGATTCCGGTCTTGCGCTCCTTGCAGTTGCGGCAGCGCCCGCAGGCGATGTTGAAGGGGACGGAACAAATGTCCCCCACCTTGATGAACTCGACGTCGGGGCCCACTTCCACGACCTCGCCGGTAATTTCGTGGCCCAGCACCAGGTCGGCGGGGGCGGTGGTGCGGCCGCGGACCATGTGCTGGTCAGAGCCGCAGATGTTCGTGGCAACGGTTTTGAGGATCACTCCATGGCGTACCTGGCGGCCCACGTTGGCGGGGTTGACCCCCGGGCCGTCTTTGAGTTCGAAGGTGGGGTAGTCAATGTCGATCAGTTCGACTTTTCCTGGCCCTTTGTAGGCAACGGCTGTGTTTCCTGTCATCACTTTCCTCCTGGTTTCACGGACCCCAATGCTGAGTGCCCAGTTGTGATTCACGAAGCTTTTCTGATGATGCGCCCTCCACAAGCCTGCGTCGGCTGCGCTGCCGACCGCGGACGCGGCTGCGCCGCGGGGAGGCCCGGAATGTCGGAGGGTGTCGCCAGTCTAGGGGCTGTGGCTACTTTCGGGTAGGGGCCCGTTGTGCCCTTGCTTATCCCGTGGCTTCGGGAACTGGCAGGACTCAGCGGCAGGCCGCCGCGGCAGCCCCGCCGGCGGCAGCAGCGGATCGGTCCGGCTGCCCGGCCAGCGCTCAGCCGAGCGCCCGCCGGACCGCTTCAATTACCTCGGGCGCGTCCGGCTCGACGGTCGGCGCGAACCGGGCCACGATCTCGCCGTCGCGGTTCACCAGGAACTTCTCAAAGTTCCATTTCACGAGCCCCGGCAGGGCCCCGTTCTTGAACTTGGTCAGCTGGGCATAGAGCGGGTGCTGGTTCTTGCCGCGGACGTTGGCCTTGGTGGTCAGCGGAAACGTCACGCCGAAGTTGCGTTCGCAGAACTCGGCGATTTCGGCGTCGGCGCCGGGCTCCTGCCCGGCGAACTGGTTGCACGGGACGCCGAGAACCGTGAAGCCCTCCTCGCGGAACTTGTTGTGGAGGGCCTCCAGCCCGGCGTACTGGGGTGTGAAACCGCACTGGGATGCCACGTTTACCACCAGCACCACCTGGCCCTGGAACCGGCCAAAGTCCGTTTCGGTGCCGTCATTGAGGGTCAGCGGGATGGAATGCAGGGATGGCATGGGTGAGTTTCCTCGAACTAGGGTGCAGGACACTTCTCACTGTAGTTCGGGGCCAAGGCGGTGCGGTATGGGTCGCCGGGATGGTGCGATGCTGGCGCGCTCCGGACTACGGCGCGTGGGTGGCGGTGGGCGCCGACGACGCCGCGGGCTTCGTGGTGGCCAACTCCGTAGGGGCTGCCGACGCGGTTGGTGCCGGCGCAGGCGCACCCACCGAGGGGCTCACCGTTGGGGCGGCCGTGGGCGCCGGCTTGGGCGCCACGGTCACCGCCGGCGCAGCTGTGGGCGCCGGCGTCGTGGTGGCCGTTACGGCGGGGGCTGCCGACGCGGTGGGTGCCGGCGCAGGCGCACTCGCCGAGGGCGACACCGCTGGGGCTGTCGTGGGCGCCGGAGCCGGTGACGCGGTCGGCGGCGCAGTCGGCGTCGGCGGCGCCCCGGCGGGGGCCGACGCGGCGGGCGGTGTCGGGCTGGCCGGCGGGGTCGGTGTCGGGCTGGCCGGCGGGGTCGGTGTGACGGTTGGCGTCGGCGTCGCAGTCGGCGTCGGCGAGACTGTCTTCGGCGGCGCAACTCCCGTGACCGTCGTGGTGGGCGGTGGTGTCGGCGTCGGCGTCGCTTTCGGCGCAGCTGCAACTGCCGGCGGCGGCGTGGCAGCGGCACTACCCGAAGCCGTCGGAACGCGAGTCTCCTGCACCCCGCCCGTGACTCCATGGCCGGTATCTCCGGCCACCGGGACGGCCCAGTCGGAGCCGGTACTACCCGAACCGTCGGCGCCCGGCGCGTAGCTGACCATTTGGAGGTCGTCGAGCCGGTCCACCTGCCGGGTGGGAAGGAAGGTCCAGTTCAGGGGGTTGGTGTACGTGCCGTTGAGGATCGTCTCGAAGTGGAGGTGGCAGCCCGTGGAAGAGCCGGTGGTGCCCACCTTGGCGATGAGCTCGTCCACGCCCACCGTTTGGCCCTTCTTCACGGCGATACCTTCCAGGTGGTTGTACGTGGTGATCAGGCCGTTGCCGTGGTCGATTTCGACCCGGTTGCCGCCGCCCCAGGGGTGCCATCCCACCGCGCGCACCACACCGGCGTCGGCGGAATAGACCCGGGTACCGCACGGCGCGGCGAAATCCTGGCCCCAGTGGAATTCCCCGGCGGTGCCGGTTAGCGGGCTGGTTCGCAGACCGAACGGGGAGGTTTCCACCAACGTCTCGAGCGGAGCCATCAGGGAGCCCTGCGGCGGCCGGGACAGGCCGGCCGACGCTACGCGGAGCTCGGCCGTACCGTTTTTGGACGCGGTCTGGACAAGGCTCCGGGCGAAGGAAAGGAGGGCGCGGCGGTCCGCGGTCAGGGCATCGGGCGTCGCCGCGGCAGGACTTCCAGCACCGGTCGGCGAATCAGTGCCGGCGTCCAGGAAACCGGGGCCCACGGACCCGGTAGCCGGCGGCAACTGCGGCGCCTCCCGCGCGGAGGTGCTTATGGGTGCCGGGACCCCGACGACCAGCACGGCCAGCGACAGGGCCGCGGTTGCAGCCAGAGCGCGCGCCACAATTCCCGGTTTCTTGGACTGCTCACTCGTTGAGTTTCCCCAGTGTTTTCCCACGACGTGACTCCTGCTATTTCTGTCCGCCAGACCCCAATCTCAACGGACTCACCCTTTATGGGAACACAATCGACCGGGTCTGTGAACCTCCGAAATCCTTGGGTTTCGGCGGATTCGCGGCATTCTAGGGGCGCCGCTCGGCGACTTGGGTGGCATCTCAGTAGCGCTCTCCGCGAAAGCACGTAGGACCCCCACCTGGGCCGGGTAAGAATAGGAGTATGCGCAATCTCCTCAGGGAATGGCAGGCCGAGCTGAAGCAGACATTCACCGGAACCCGGGATGCGGTTCCGGAATGGGTGGGCCACCTCGCGGAAGGCGACGACGCGGGCTACCACCTTCCCGGGTCCGCCGTCTGGGCCGTGCACGGGGGCATGCCAACCATCGTCGCAGGCATCGGCGCGCTCCTCATGCAGGCGCTCCACCCGGCCGCCCTCGCCGGGGTCCACGACCATTCCCGCTTCCGCGAAGACCCTCTGGGCCGGCTCGCCGGCACCATCCGCTGGATTTTCACTGTCACCTACGGGTCCACGGACGCGGCGCGTGCCGCCTCGAACTGGGTGCTGCGCCTGCACGAGTCGGTGCGCGGGGACTACGTCGACGCGCACGGTGCGCTCCGGCCCTATACGGCGAACGACCCCGAGCTGCTCCGCTGGGTGCACATCGCCTTCACGGATGCCTTCCTATCCGCGCACAAGATCTGGGGCAGTCCGATTCCGGGCGGCCCGGACGCCTATGTGCGCGAATGGGCGCAGGCGGGAACACTGATGGGGGTGGAGTCGCCGCCGCGGAGCGAAGCGGAGATGCGCCGGCAACTCGACCGCTGGTACGACGACGGCGAACTCAGCTCCGGCGACAGGGTCGCCGAGACCGTAGCCTTCATCCGCGATCCCCCGCTCCACCCGGTCCTCCGGCCCGGATACCGGGTGCTGTTCGCGGCGGCCGTGGATAGCCTCGAGCCGAAATACCGGCACATGCTGGGGTTGCGGACCGCCCGACTCGGTCCTCTCCCGCTGCCGGTGAAACTGGCGACGAAGGTCACGCTCGGCGTCGTCCATCTTGCCCTGGGCAGGGTCGGCCCAAGCGAGCAGGCCGCCCGCCAGCGGCTCCGCCGCCTGGGGTACCGGGGTTAGGGGCTCCGTCGGGGCTGCGGTCGGCGCCATGGGGTCGGCGCCAGGATTCGGTGCCATGCTTCGGTGCCATGCTTCGAAGACAGAGGAGCAACTCTGGCCGCGGCGCCGGACGCAAAAAGGCCCCGGTCCAAGGGACCGGGGCCAAACGCGGAGAATGGGGGATTTGAACCCCCGAGGGCGTTAACCCAACACGCGTTCCAGGCGTGCGCCATAGGCCGCTAGGCGAATTCTCCAGTAGCTTTTGAATCAAAAGCAGATACTAGAATACCTGAACTTCCCGGCTGCGCCCAATTGAGCCCTCCGGACCCCCGCCACAGGACAAGCCCAGCGCCCCGGACAAACCCCGGACATACTCCCCATATGCCCACCCCCGGGCCCCAAAAATGGGCATGTCCCCCGCGCCGGCGGGCGGATTCGAGCCACGCCGGATCGTCGGGTAAGCTAGTCGTCGGCCCCTCATGTGGCGTCATCCTGTTGAACTCCCCCAGGACCGGAAGGTAGCAAGGGTAAATGGGCTCTGGCGGGTGCATGGGGGGTCTTTAATGTCTGTGCCGATTGGTAGGGTTTAGCTGTGACTGTTACTACCGCCCTTTACCGTAGATACCGCCCCGATTCGTTCGCGGATGTTATCGGGCAGGAACACGTCACCGAGCCGCTCATGACGGCTCTGCGGAAGAACCGCGTCAACCACGCCTACCTGTTTTCGGGCCCCCGCGGCTGCGGCAAAACCACCTCCGCCCGCATTCTGGCCCGCTGCCTGAACTGCGCCGAAGGCCCCACCGACACCCCTTGCGGCGTCTGCCCCAGCTGCGTTGAATTGGCGCGCGGCGGTTCGGGTTCCCTCGATGTGATCGAGATCGACGCGGCCAGCCACGGCGGTGTGGATGATGCCCGGGACCTGCGCGAACGGGCCACCTACGCCCCGGTCCGTGACCGCTACAAGATTTTCATCATTGACGAGGCCCACATGGTCACCTCGGCCGGCTTCAACGCGCTGCTCAAGATTGTCGAAGAGCCGCCGGAACACATCAAGTTCATCTTCGCCACCACGGAGCCGGACAAGGTGATCGGTACCATCCGGTCCCGGACGCACCACTACCCCTTCCGGCTGGTGCCGCCGGAGCCCCTCATGGCCTACCTGGAGCTGCTCTGCCGGCAGGAGAATGTGCCTGTGGCGCCCGGCGTGCTCTCGCTCGTGATCCGCGCCGGCGGCGGCTCCGTGCGCGACTCGCTGTCCGTGCTGGACCAGCTCATGGCCGGCGCCGGCCCGAACGGCCTGGACTACGAATTGGCCGTTGCCCTGCTTGGCTACACGCACGCCTCCCTGCTGGACGACGTCGTCGAGGCCGTTGCCGCCTCCGACGCCGCCACCGTGTTCCGCGCCGTGGACCGCGTCATCCAGACCGGCCACGACCCCCGCCGCTTCGTCGAGGACCTGCTCGAACGATTCCGGGACCTGATCATTGTGCAGGCCATGCCGGAGAGCGCCCAGTCGATCCTTCGCGGAATGCCCGCGGACCAGATCGCGCGGATGCACAACCAGGCACACAACCTCGGCGCCGCTGAACTGTCCCGCGCGGCGGATGTCACCAACACCGCGCTTACCGAAATGACCGGCGCGACGTCGCCGCGGCTGCACCTTGAACTGCTCTGCGCCCGCATCTTGCTGCCCAGCTCGGAGCAGACCGAACGCGGGATCGCCGCCCGCATCGACCGGGTGGAGCGCCGCCTGAATTACGGCGGGAACGACGTCGGAGCGCCCGCACCGGCACCCGCACCGGCCGTCTCCGCACCGACGCCCGCACCGGCTGTCTCCGCACCGACGCCCGCGCCGGCCGTCTCCGTACCGCCTGCCACCCAGCCAACCGCCGCTCAGCCGGCGGCCGCAGCCCCGGATACCACCCGCCCGGAAGGCAGCGCGGGCCGGACCGCGTCCGCCGGCGCCGGGCTTCCGGCGGCGAGCCCGGCACCCAACGCTGCCGTGCAGGAACCGCAGCCGGAGCGGCCACCGCTCACGCCACCCCGGGTCAGCACCAACGACTGGCCGGTAGAGGAACCCGCGTCCGCCAAGGGCGCTACCCGGCCTGAACCCGTCTCGGCACCCGCGGGCCCGACCCTACAACCGGAAACTACGGGACAACCGGCCCGGGCAGTCCCCCCGGAGCGGGCACCGCAGGCCCCCGTCCCGGCGGACTCGATCCAGCCGGCAGCAGCCGCGCAGGCACCGGCGGAACGCCCGGCTGCCACCGTCACCGCGTCGACCCCTGCCCCGGGTGCAGGGCCCGACGTCGAGGTCCTGAGGCGCGCCTGGCCCGAAATCCTGCAAACCCTGACCAAGATCAAGCGCAGCACCTGGGCGCTCGTCGAACCCAACGCGCAGGTGGGCCACTTCGAGGGCCAGGTCCTCACCCTGTCCTTCACCACGGCGGGGCTTGCCGGGGCGTTTGGCCGCGCGGACCATGCGGAGAACCTGCGCCAGGCGATCCACAAGACCATCGGCATCGATTGTCAGATCACCGCCGTGGCCGGCGGCGCCAACAGCCCAGCGAGCTCTGCGCCAAACCCAAAAGCGCCCGCTAGCCGGGAGGCCCCGGCCAACTCGGCGGATGTCGCCTGGGGTCTGGCGCCGGCGGGGGCCGTGCCCGTACCGGAATCCACGCCGACGGCCGGAAACAGTGCCGAAGCGAGTGTCGCAGACAGGGCCGGAGGCGGTGCCGAAAGCGGCGTCGCCGGCGGCCCCGAGCATGGCACGGCTGCCCCTGCGGCTGCTGCCACGGCGGCGCCCGTATTGCCGGACGGCGAGTCCGGTGCGGCCCCGGTCGCGGTCACTTCCCCGACCGGCGCTTCCGCCGAGACGCCCGGCGGCCAGGCCAGCGATGCCAGCGGTTCCTACTCCTACCCTGACGACGACTGGGGTCCGCCGAGGGACGAAGACGCGCCGCCCCTGGACGAAGAGCCTCCGATGGACTGGGATCCTTCAACCCCGGCAACCGTCCGGCCTGCCGCCGCCGCGACTGCACCCGCAGGGGCTGCAGCACGCACGCGGGCGGGCAGCAGCACGGCCGCCGGCGCCGGCAACACCGCAACCAAGACCGCGTCGCGCACCGCCGCCCCCGCCTCGGCTCCGCCGGCCGCGGACGCCGCGGCTGACCCGTGGGCACGCGCCGTCGAGCAGTCCCCCGGGGTCTGGAACGTCGGCACGGAACTGAACGTGGGCCGGCACGCCTCCCCGGAGCCTGCGGAGCGCGGCCCCGAGCCGGAGCCGGAGCCGCCACACTATGAGCCGGCCGCTGCCCAGATTCCCGAGCCGGTCGGCGCCTTCCAGGCCGCATCCGGTTCCGGACACGCCGTTTCCGTGAACGCCCCCGCGCCCGCGCCCCAGCTCGTTCCGGCCGGCGCCGGGCTCGCGTTCACCCCGGCCGCGTTCACCCCGGCCGCGGTTGCCCCGGCCGTGACCGCTGCCCCGGTCGGCGCCCCTCCAGGCTCCGGACGGCAGAGCCTCTACCAGCGCCTGTCCAACAGCCCCGAAGCAGAGGCCGGACGCGCCAAAGCACCCGCGCGCGCCGCGGTCGCCGTTACGAGCTACGAACAGGACATCCCCAGCGCCGACGACGAGACGATCGAGGAATCGGGCGTCTTCGGCCGCGCCGCCGTCGAGCGTATTCTGGGCGGGAAGCTGCTCGAAGAGCGCTCCCTGGACGGAAGCCCGTTGGCGCCGCGCTTCTAGCCTTCCCGGCGGCCAGACCGGCTGCCACTCCCCCAAACGAACGAGGAAAACGTGTACGAAGGTGCGGTCCAGGAGCTGATCGACGAGCTTGGACGCCTTCCCGGTGTCGGCCCCAAGTCCGCCCAACGTCTTGCCTTCCACATCCTGGAGGCCGACCCGCAGGACATGAAGCGCCTTGTCGAGGCCATCACCACTGTCAAGGAGCGGGTGAAGTTCTGCACTGTCTGCGGCAACGTCACCGAGCAGGAATTGTGCAACATCTGCCGGGACCCGCGCCGCGACCCGTCGGTGATCTGCGTCGTGGAGGAATCCAAGGATGTGCTGGCGGTGGAGCGCACCCGGTCCTTCCGCGGCCGGTACCACGTGCTGGGCGGCGCCATCAACCCGATTGCCGGGATCGGCCCGGAGCAGCTGCGGATCCGTGAGCTGCTGACCCGGCTCAACGACGGCGCCATCCAGGAAATCATCATCGCGACCGATCCCAACCTCGAGGGCGAGGCCACGGCCACCTACCTCGCCCGGATGCTCAAGTCGATCGGCATCGCCGTCACCAGGCTCGCCTCCGGCCTGCCCGTGGGTGGTGACCTTGAGTACGCGGACGAGGTCACCCTCGGCCGCGCCTTCGAGGGCCGCCGCAACGCGCTGACCTGACCGGAAAGTGACTGCCGCCGGCGGCGCTCCCGCACCCCTCCGCACCGAACGCCTGATCGTGCGGCCGTTGACCGCCGACGACGACGCCGCCGTTCTGCCGTTCCGCGGCGACCCGGATACTGTGCGGTATCTCTCCCACGCCGCGCTCAGCCCGGAGGAGAACACGGCCAGAGTGCGGAAGGTGCTGGCGGCCGCGGCGGCGTCCACCACGGAATGGTTCAACTTCGGCTGGGTTATCCAGCTACGGGCCAGCGGCGAGGTGATCGGCGACGCCCGGACGTGGAACTCCGATGCACCCCCGGGGGTCGGCAGAATCCCGGCGAATGCGGCGATGCTCGGCTATATCCTGCACCCGGACCACCACGGAATGGGACTCGGCCGGGAAGCTGTCGCTGCCCTTGTGGAGTGGTTGTTCACCACCCGCGGAAGCCGGACTGTCTTCGCCGGCGTCTACGAACCCAATCTGCCCTCCCTCAGGCTCCTCGAGCGTCTGGGCTTCCGGCCGGACCACTATTTCACCGCGGCCGAGGACACCGCCGGAAAGAACCTCCCCTCCTGGCGCTACCGGCTCGACCGACCCAAGTGACCCAAGTGGTCTAGGTGATCTAAGCGACCCGAGTGACCGCTGTGCCGCCCTTAGGCCGTGGCGCCCGCCGGACATGTCCGGCGGGCCGGGCCAGGAATGGACATGGTGGGACAATGTCCATTCCCTGC
>JAPLAM010000115.1 GCA_026393275.1 Arthrobacter sp. | reverse complement strand
GCGCCGCGCGGCGCCGCGGTACAGAACATGGGCGGCGTCGGCATCGCCAACTACGTCAGCGTCCTCGAAGCGCTATGACTCAAGAAGGCGTCCCGTGTCCTACGACGGTCAGTCGCTTCAGGGAGGATGAGAATGCTGATCCTCCCGGCAGGAGGAGCACACCACTGCTCATCCGGCAGTGGAAATATCTCTGGCGGGACGAATCCGTGGAGCTGCGCCACGGCTTGGAGGTGATAGGAACCGGGCAGGTCGATGACGTGACGGCCGACGGAACCACTATTTGGGTCCATCTCAGTGGAGGGCGGGGGCGCGTGATGATTCACCATACGGATGGCACCGACATATGGCGGATAGAATCTCGGATCACTCAAAATCGCGGCACCCCTGGAAGAGTCCGTTCCTGATAAGCCCCTGCTCTCACGTGGAGGGCATTCTCAGGGTGATCTGGCTCTCCGCAGCGGTTCAAGGTTGGCCCAGCACGCTCGACCTTGACGGAGTGGATCCAGGATTTGGCATCAGGAGGCCAGCTTCCACCACCAACACAGCCAGGACAGCGACGCCGGATACCCAGCATTCGGATGCGGCGATAGCACTCAATGATGGCTGGGGCGGCGGTCTAACTGGCGGGTAGACCATGGAAGCAAGGCCCAGCAGATCCTACAATCCGCCCTTAGGCCAGACCGCCCTACCTGGCCTGCTCAGCGGGCTCATGATCCACTCCGGATCAGTTTCCATGTCATGCCGTTCCCCCGGCAATCCTGCATGAACAGGCATCAGCGTGGAACTTTCTGGACCGGCCGCAACCCTAGGTCGATCTACGAATACTCAGCAAGTCACGTTGTAAGCGCCCCAGCCACCATGAAGTTGTGAACGCGAAAACCCAACGGAAAGGGCGAACGAGGATGAACGCCCAGCAAAGACCCCAGGGGGGCGATACCGCCGTAGACGGCCGCTCCCCCCCACACAACCGCGCAGGCCGCCCGGGGCCCACACACCCGGAACATCAGATCAGAGGCGAAAATGTGCAAAATGTGCACACGAAAAACATCCAGAAAGCCCCTGACCAGGGGAAACACTGTGCCCGAGGTGGGACTCGAACCGCGTTCCACCCCTTGAAAATCCGACCCTCCCCGAAAACCTCCGCAATCCGGCCAAGTCCGGCACCACTACGACCCAGTCCGAAGCCCAGGGTGTGCACATTGTGCACACCCTCTTTTTGCCCACTTCGGTGCCCCAATCAGGCGGATTGAACGACAGTCCGAGGGGCAGCTGTGTCTTGCCGCGATTTCGCTTCGATGAGAAGAGTCCCCATGGCCAATCTCAGGCTCTCCGTCATGGGCCCCGTCGCCGAATTCGAACGTTCTCTCATCAGGCTACGCCAGTGAGAACGGATCGCCTTGGCCAAGCAGCGCGGCGCCTGCAAAGTACGGAGGAAGACCCTGACGCCCCAACGGGCGGCCGTGCTCGTTCAGCGCGCCGGTACCGGCGTTCCAAAATCTCTCCGTGCTCGTGATTTCGGGATCTGGCGGGAGACCGTCTACCAGTACCTCCGGCACGAGCAGGCTATGTGCTCAGACAGCTCCACAGCCACCAGATAGCGGATGCAATCCTTCCCGCCGCAGCCGGCGAGCCACTCCTTGCCCCAACGAACTTATCGAGAATGAAATTGGATCTGGTCCGCGCATCCATGACTCCGGACCTTGCTGAGGTGGCGGACGGGGAAGGGCGGTTCTGGCTCTAGTCGCCGAAGGCCGGACCAATTGCCAGATCAGTGAAGCTCTGGTTCTCGATGCGACAACCGTACGTCGACGCGTGTCCGTTCCGCGCCGGGGAGCAAGACCGCACGGCCGGGAAGTGCGCTTGATCTGTGCGGGGATGCTATGTCTGTTGTCCGGGGGTCCTGATGATGCGGCGCTGGGTTACGGCAGCGATGGCTGCGGTGCGGTTGTTCACGCCGAGTTTGCCGTAGATATGCACGAGGTGGGTTTTTACGGTTGCCTCGGAGATGAAGATCTGTTTGGCGATAGCCCGGTTGGATAGCCCGGTGGCCAGCAGTTCGAGCAGTTGGATTTCGCGCGGGGTGAGCGTGGGCGCGGGGTTGTTGATCCGGCCCATGAGCAGGGCCGCGGCTCTCGGCGCCAGTGCCGTCTGGCCGGCGGCGGCGGCGGCCAGACGGCCTGATGAATTTGTTCAGGAGGGGCTTCCTTCAGGATGTAACCGCTGGCTCCTGCTTCGACCGCGGCCAGGATGTCGGCCTCCGTGTCGTAGGTGGTCAGGATCAAGACAGGCGGAGGATCTTCCAGCAGTTTGATCCGCGATGTGGCCGCGACGCCGTCCATTCCGGCGCCCATCTGCAGGTCCATGAGCACAACATCGACCCGCTCACCCCGAATTTGTAGCCGTTTCAGTTCCTTCAGTGCTGCTTCACCGTCGGCCGCTTCCGCTGCCACCGAGATACCCTCGAAGGCGGTGAGCATCGCCCTCAGACCGGCCCTGACAACGGGGTGGTCATCGACCAGCAGAATGCGAATATCCTTCATTGCTCTTCCCTCCCGGGAGCTGAGGCGCTCGAGGCCATCCAAGGGAGCCTCGACAATGAGAGGCGAATCCGTGACGTCGTGCTACCGTACCTGCAAGCAGGCCTCGTGGTGACTGATTCGCCCTATTCGCCGTTCGCCCGGGTCGCCGATGGACTCGGTTATACGGGGGACCCGCCCTTGGATCCGTCGCCGTTCTTCACAACAATGCACGGCTACGCGACACAGTTCGCACAAGAATCTTCGACGGAAAAAGAGGAGCAGCGCTAGATTGCTGACGCAATCACGTCGGACGCCGGCGGCGAGGCCATTTCCCTCCGTAAGGACCCTCGGGTTCCGATGCCGGACAACGCGGAGCTCGCTACTGACTTCTGCTCCGGGTTTCGGGTCAAGTCCCGTGGAGTGGTGTAACGGTTGATCCTTCGCTTAGGCGCTGAGGGCCATGATCGTGTCGGTGTCTGCCTCGCTTCCGGTGTCAGCGATGGGGCGCCTGCGGGAGCGGGCGAGGATGTCGAGGCCGAGATAGCGGCGTCCCTCGGCCCATTCGTCGGTTTGCTCGGCGAGGACGCCACCAACGAGGCGGATGATCGCGTCCCGGTTGGGGAAGAGGCCG